>DATJHY010000040.1:0-34759 GCA_035493635.1 Gemmatimonadaceae bacterium
GCCATTCCGTTGCGGTCGTGCGAGATGAGCTGAAGGGCTTGGGCGGGGTTGTAGGTGGCTGGTCGGGGCTTGCGCATTGACTCCTCCAGAGTGACACACAGCGGCGTCCGCCGGCCGAGGACGGACGCCGATCGAGCATGGATCGCTGGGGGCGACCCTGAACCTCCTCGTCTCACATAATAGAAACGCTGTTCGGCGCGAGAACGTTGTCGCGCTGTCGCGGACCTACGGGAGGGACCGACTTGACGCGCTCGACCGCGGCTCTGCTGGCTGCGTCTGCGTGGTCAATCGCTTCTACAAAATGGCAACGCGGAAGTTCCACTCAGTGACGGACGCCGGCGCGCGGCACCAGGCTCGATCCTATTAGCCGGTTATAACGCGTTGCTCTTCATGTCACGTACACGATCTCGCCCTCGTCGTCGATGCCGAGCTCCTGCTGCATTCCGCAGACGCCGCACACCTTCACTGCGTGCCAGGCCTCGCCGAGCTCGTCACGCATGGCCGCGCTAGCCGGTTTGACGGTGAGCTTCTTGTAGCTGTACTCGCCACAATTCTCACAGGCGTGCGCTTTGGCAATTCGCTCGGCGCGGTCGCGCGAAATCTTGGCCAACGCGCTACTCCTTCGCTGCCGGCGGTGTCGGCGGATTGTTGCCCGACGGAATTGCTGGGCGAGATGTCGGTGCAGGAGCCGGCGTCGAGTCGGGCGCAGCGGCGGCGCGGTCGCCAACGCCGGTGCGAGCCATGAGCTCGCGAAGTCCGCCCAACGCGCCCATCACGCCGGCGGCTTCCGCCGGCAGGAAGATGGTCGACCCTTTGCCTTGTGTGAGAGCGGGCAGCGCCTCGAGATACTTGAGTCCGAGCAGATAGAGTGCGACGTCGGCGGCGGGCATCGCGGCGCTGATGCGTTGAATGGCCTGCGCTTCCGCGTCGGCCATGGCTAACCGTGCTTGCGCCTGACCTTTCGCGCGCAGTACTGCTGCTTCCATTTCGCCCTGGGCGCGGCTCACCTGCGATTGTTGCACGCCTTCTGCCTCGAGAATCGCGGCGCGCTTGGAGGCCTCGGCGTTCGTGACCGCCGCGCGGCGCTCGCGTTCGGCGCGCATCTGCAACTCCATCGACTGCTGGATGTCGCGCGGCGGCTCGATCGCCTGCAGCTCGACGCGCGTCACGTCGACGCCCCAGCCGATCGACGCCTCCTCGATCACCTCGCGCATCCTCTTGTTGATCATGTCACGGCTCGCCAGCGTCTGATCGAGCTCGATGTCGCCGACGATGTTGCGCAGCGTGGTGCGCGTCAGCGTCTCGAGCGCGAAGGGCAGGTTCTGGATCGCGTAGGCCGCCTTCTGCGGGTCGGCGATGCGGTAGTACAGGACGGCGTCGATGTCGATCGTGACGTTGTCCTTCGTGATCACCGGCTGGCTGGGGAAGTTCAGCACCTGCTCGCGCAGATCGATCCGCGAGGTCGAACCCGACGTGATGCGTTTGACGCCGCTGGGGTCCGCCTCGAAGTACCGAACGTCGATCGTTCGCGGACGCTCCATCCACGGGATCAGGAGGTTGAGGCCAGAGCGCCCGACGCGGTTGAACCGTCCCCAGCGCTCGATGACCATTACTTCGGCTTGCCCGATCACCTTGACGGTCTTGGTGATTACCCACCCGGCAAGCACGATGATAATTGCGAGCCCAATCAAGCCAACCATCGATCTTCCTCGAATGAGGGGAGTATCGGATTCTACCGCCTCGACGGGGCCGCGCAACGGTATACAAAACACGCCATCGCCCGCCGACGAGCGCTACATTCACCCGCCCCGAAGTGGCGACGCCGCCACCGCGTGTTGAGACGCGAGCGAGGCGAGAGGTCGGACCCAAGCCGCGATCGATGTTTCGCGGCGTGCCCACGACCTTCGCCCCCCTCGTTGCAGAACGAGAATCTCCCGCCCCGAGTCTCGACGCGCGTTAGGAAAGTTGGTTGCCGGGACTACAATGCGCTTGGTGTTTCTGACGATGTGCGGCGCTGCACTCGTTGGCTGTGCGGACGCGAACAACCCGACGGCACCTGCTTCAAACAAGTCTGCTCCATCCCTCCCATCTGATCACTCCCCAGGACTCGCTGGCGGCGGCTACGATCTTCGGCCGGTGAGTGTTCGTATCGAGGAGCTCGTAACACGCCGATTCGGCAAAGTCACGCTCCCGCCCGATCCGTTCTCCAATTCGGCGGACGCGGTCCATCCCGACATCGCCTGTCCGGCCGTCTGGATCGGCCCGCGATGCTGGTTGCTGTACACGCCATACAAGAACTCTGATCCGTCGTACGAGAACCCGGCGTTTCTCGCGGCCGCGGACGACACGGCGTGGACGACGCCGCCCGCGGTGCGCAACCCGATCGTCGGCTACCCGGGATCCGGCTACTACAACTCGGACCCGGATCACGACTTCGATCCGTGGACCGGCCGCATGATCCAGATCTACCGGCTCGTGACGGACAGCGAGAACAGGATCATGATCATGTCGACGGCCACGGCGAAGGATTGGAAGGCGCCGGTCCTCGCGTTCGCCGAGCGGCGGCACGACGCGGTGTCGCCGGCGCTCGTCATCGAGCCTGACCGGACGGGGAAGGTCTGGTACGTTCGCGCCGGCGCCTCGGGCTGTGGCGCGCGATCGAGCAGCGTCGTGCTCCGCGTCGCGCAGCCCGATTTGGCCACGGCGTTCGAGGATGCCGCATGGTCGGCCCCGACGCGCGTCGAGATGTCGATCCCCGGGTACGTGATCTGGCACCTGGACGTCACCCGGCTGCCGCGCGGCGGCTACGTCGCGCTCATCGCCGCATTCCCCGAAGGAACTTCGTGCAGCAACAACGATCTGTGGCTCGCCACGAGCGAGAACGGAGTCGTGTGGAGAAGTTTCGCGATTCCGCTCTTCTGGCGGGGGATGAAAGTGGCACGCGCGCGATCGATTTCGACCTGGTATCGCGGCACGCTTCGCTATGATCCGGCGACCGATTCACTCCACCTCTGGCCGTCCGCGCTCTCGGAACGAGCCTGGAACGTGTACCACGTCGCCGTGCCCATGCAGGCGACGCTCAGCCTTCTCGGATCTGCGCAGCCGACCGACATGCGCAGCCTCGCCAAGGTGCGGCCCCGAACGCCGCCGATACCGATGCCGTAGCGAAACGCTGCAGGAAACTACCTGTACGAACCCCGGATTCCCTTATCGACGCGACGAACACGTTGCGTGATCTCAAATGGGAACGTCCGCACCCGATTCGATGCGGCGGTCCGTATCCGGAGGAACGATGCGACATTCGCGATTGCTGGCGGCTTCAATCGTGGCGTTGGTGTTGGCCGCGTGTGGTGGTGGGTCGGGTGGGTACAACGTTGGCCCGAGCGGCGGGAACGGCGGGAACAACAACGGTGGGAACAACGGCGGCAACAACCCGAATGTCGTAACGTTGACTGGCGCGCTCTCGTTCAATCCGTCGGCGATGACGGTGCCCACGGGAACCACCGTCACCTGGAAGTGGGATTCGTGCACGGACACGGGCGGGTACGGCGGGTACGGCGGCTGCGTCTCGCACAACATCGTCTTTGACGATGGCAGCGGCCTGACGTCCGGCACGCAGTCGTCGGGCACGTTTGCACGAACGTTCAATTCGGTCGGCACCTACAAGTATCATTGCTCGATTCATGGCGCCGACGTGATGTCCGGTCAGATCGTGGTGCAGTAGCGGGCCGCAGGCTGATCCAGTACGCAAATGCTCGCACCTCAACGGTGCGAGCATTTTTGTATGAGCCCGCTCGAACCTTCGACGCGTCCTTGGAAGTGTCCGGCTCAACCATCTTTCAAACCCGCGCGTTACTTTGTCTACAATGTCGCCCCGCATCGCCATCGTCGCCTGTCTGGCTGTTGCGACCAGCGCGGCCGCCGCTCACGCTCAGCAGCGATTCACGACCCAGGTGCTGATCGTTCCGGCGCTCCGCGGCACTGACCGCGGCGTCGCCGGAAAGGCCAGCGACGTCATTCGGAGTCGGGTGGCGGGCGCATACCCGCGGAACGAGCTCCGCGTAATCTCGGGCGGTGACATCGACGATTGGCTCCGCCTGTCTGGCTTCGACCAGAATGCCCTGCTGAGCGAAGGCGAGCTCCGCGAGCTCGCAAAGAAATTCCGCGCCGACGAACGCGTCACCGGCGTCGCGACCCGTGCTGCCGGACGAGTACACGTCGACGCGACGCTGACGCTCATTCGCGACGCCCGACTCTCCCAGCCATTCTCCGGCGACGGTGCGACGGTCGGCGAGGCGGCGGAGGTCGTGGCGCGAGAGCTCATCGCGGCGCGCCGGCAGCTCATTCCGTTGCGCCAGTGCGAGAACGCGGAACGAGAGGGCAAGGCCGCCGAGGCCGCCGAGGCTGCCGCCAGGGGCATCGCGCTCTATCCACGCGCCGTGCCGGCTCGCGACTGCCTGCTCAACGCACTGGCGCGGCTCGGCGTCGCTCCGGACAGCATCATCTCGGTGGCGCAGGCGGCGCTCGCCAACGCGCCGACCAATGCGATTGCCCTCGAGGATCTCGCCCAGGCCTTGGACGTTCAGGGAAAGTCGGCGGCCGCGGCGCCCGTCTGGTTGCGTCTCCTCGCGACCGACTCGACGAACGATGACCTCACCGAGCGCGTCGTGAATGCGCTGGCGCGCGAGGGGAACGCGGCGATGGCGGTGCCGGTCATCGATCGGGCAACCGACGCCCACGCCGACAATCTGCCGCTCCTCAAGCTCCGGTGGCTGATCCATCTTGCGGCGAATGACTGGAAGGGCGCCGTCATCGCCGGCGAGCGCCTGCTCGAGCGCGATCCGGCGTCGCAAGCCGATCCCGACTTCTACTCGCGGCTCGCGCTGGCCTTTCGCTCGGACAGCCAGCCGGCGCGCGCGCTGTCGATCGCCGCGGCGGGCGTCGCGAAGTTTCCGAAAAATGCGCCGCTGTACGTCGCCTACCTCCAGGTGCTCCGTGGCGAACAGGATGCGGCCCTGCCGCGAGGCCTTGCGGCGTTTCCCGACAACGCGGAGCTTCACGCGCTCGCTGCCCAGACGCTCAAAGGTTCGGGCAACGCGGCGGGCGCCGTCGCCGAGACGAGGCGCGCCCTCGCCGCCAATCCCAGGCTCCCGCACGGCTTCCTCCAGCTCGCGCAGCTCGAGCTCGACATGGGCCAGCCGGACAGCGCGCTCGTCTCGATTCAGCAGGCGGTAACGAATGGCGAGGATTCGAGCACCGTCGCGCAGTTCGCGCTGGCGCGCGGAAACGCCCTGTACAAAGCCGCGACGGGCTCGCAGAAACGCGCGGATTACCAGCGCGCCATGCAGTTCCTCGCGATCGCGACACGCCTCGGTCGCTCGCCGGAAGCAAAGTTCCTGCTCGGCGCCTCGGCGCTGTCGGTGAGCCAGTCGGCCGCCAGCGAAGCGCCCGCCAGCAAGAGCTGCGATCTCTCGAAGCTCGCCGACTCGTCGCTGACCGAAGCCGAGATCAACCTCGTGAGCGGCGGTGCCGCGGCGCCCGACGCCGCCAAACAATACCTCGACTACGTCGCCAAGCTCAGGCCGTACGTGGCGGATCAGCTGAAGGCGTATTGTGCGGGAGAGAAGTAGTCGAGGCCTTGATCGTTGCTCTACGGAAAAGGCCCGCGCGATAGCGCGGGCCTTTCTGTTTGCCGGGAAGCCTCACCGCATCTCGATCGCCGTGCTACAACGTCGCCGGCTGTGTCTCCGCGGCTGTCGCCGTGCTCGCCAGGTCACGCTCGCGTCGCGCCGCCCGCAGCATGCTGACTGCGGTATACGCCACGACGATCACCACCAGCCACTTCACTTGCGCGAGGGGCAGGCTTTTCACGATCAGAGCGGCGATGAACACCGCAGGGATGCCGGCGATCAGCATTCCGATGATCGCGTTGCGCTGGAAGCTGCCGGCCCGCATGAACCGAATACTGGCGATCGGCATGAGGAACGCGCAGGAACCCATCATGATCGGGAAGGCCGCTGTCGGTCGCATGCCGAGCAGGTAGATGAGGATCATGCACGGCGCGTAGAGTCCGATTCCGATCGTCATCAGCGCGCCCAGCACGAAGTTGCCGACCACGCCCGCGGCGAGCTTCGCCCCGCTCAGCGCCAGCGCATCGCCGCCCGTCGGGAGCAGGCCGACGGCGGGTTGCGAGGCGACCATGATCGCCGCCGCCGCCAGCAGGGCCGCGCCCATTCCAACCTGGACCTTTCGGCGCGGCCATGACGATACGACGCCCGCGCCCAGCCAAGCGCCAAGCACGGCGGCCGCGATGAGCGAGATCAGCGTCATCATGTCCACCGGCACGAGCTGCGTATAGATGTACGCCTGCACAACCGTCGGAATCACGTATCCAACGTTCAGCGACCCCGGCAAGTATTCATCAGGGATCAGCTTGAAATGCCGGACCATCGTGGTGGTCGTCGCGTACGAGCCGATCCCGAGCGTGTCGAAGAAGTTCGCGATGAAGCTCACCACGGCGATCGCCAGCGATTTGTACGCCCTGGCGAGCACCGCGAGGTATGCCGCAGTCACGACGCCGAGTGCGATGAACAACGCGTTGCGGGCGGTCACCGAGCCGGGATCGGATGGAACTTGCATGGGCTTGGTCGATGGTGTTGGGGGAGTGGATTTTTGGCGAAGTGTACACAATGCCATCAGGGCTGGCCGCGCGGTAGGGGCTGGGGTTCATGCTTGGGTTCGCCCGCCTTGCCTCCCTGAGTGCGTAGACATACTGTATCCCACCGCTGTTCGCCTGTTTCCAATTCTGGAGTCTGAATGACGCGTCGGATGTCCTCAGAGGTCAACGGTGATTCGTCGTATCCGCAAGCGTCGAATCACGCGCGCCGTCCCTCCCCCCAGCCGATGGCCCCGATCCAGCGACAAACGGTCGCGAGCATGACCGTCGAAGCACTCCGCGAGCGAATCCTTCGCGGCGATTTTCCCGACGGCGATCCGCTTAGACAGGACGCGCTCGCCGACGAGCTTGGCGTCAGTCGCATTCCAGTCCGCGAAGCGCTTCGCCAGCTGGAGGCCGAAGGACTCGTCACCTTCAGTCCTCATCGCGGCGCTGTCGTCTCGACGCTCTCGCTCGAGGAGATCCAGGAGCTGTTCGAGCTCCGCGCCGACATCGAGACCGATCTGCTTCGCCGCGCGATGCCGCGCATGACGCCGGAGCAGCTCGAGCGGGCAATCGAGGTCGTCGACGAGTTCGACGACGCCCTCGCGGCGGAAGAAGCGACGCGCTGGGGGCCGCTCAACTGGCAATTCCATGCGGCGCTCTACGCGCCGGCGAATCGGACGCTGACGATGGGTGTGCTGCAGAAGCTGCATCAGCACAGCGACCGCTACTTCCGAATGCAGGTCCTGATCGCGCATGGCGGTCCGACGGCCAACAAGGAGCACCGCACGATCGTCGAGACGGTCGCGCGCAAGGACATCGAAGGCGCGTCCGAACTGCTGCGCGCGCACATCCTCGGCGCCGGACGCTCGTTGTTGCAGCTGCTCGGAAAGCAGCGGGGACTTCCACTTCCGTCCGCGGCCGTGGCTGACACGTGACCACGACGACGCGCCTCAGGCACTTCATCGGAGGCGAGTGGCAGTCGAGCGAGTCTGACGCGTGGATTGCCGACGTCAATCCGTCGGATGCGGACGATATCGTGGGCGAAGTACCGGCCGGAACGGTCGACGACGTCCGTCGTGCCGTCACCGCCGCCGAGCAGGCGCTTCCGCTCTGGCGCGGGATGACCGGCCCCGCGCGCGCCGACGCCCTGTACAAATGGGGCGACGCCATCGCGAGTCGCGCCGAGGATCTGGCGCGGATCGTGACGCGCGAGGTCGGCAAGCCGATCGGCGAAGCACGCGGCGAAGTGGGACGATGCGTGACGATCCTTCGCTACTACGCCGGCGAGGCCGTTCGGGCGACGGGCGACGTGATCCCCGCGCAGACGGCGGGATCGCTCCAATTCACGTTGCGCCAGCCGCTGGGCGTCGTGGCGCTCGTGACGCCGTGGAACTTTCCGATCGCGATTCCGCTCTGGAAGGCCGCTCCGGCATTAGCGTTTGGTAATACCGTCGTACTCAAGCCCGCGGAAGCTTCCTCGCAATCGGCGGCGTTTCTGGCTGAATGCGCGGCGGCCGCGGGGATGCCGCGCGGCGCGTTCAACGTGCTGCTGGGTTCGGGCGAAGTCGTCGGCGGGGCGCTCATCGCCGCCGACAGCGTGCGCGCGGTGAGCTTCACGGGATCGGGTCGCGTCGGGAATCGGATCGCCGTGGCCGCGGCGCAGCGGAATATCCGCTACCAGACGGAGATGGGCGGCAAGAACGTGGCGATCGTCATGCCCGACGCCGACCTCAAACAGGCGGCGACCCTCACGGCGGCCGGCGCGATGCGCTATGCCGGCCAGAAGTGCACGGCGACGAGCCGCGTGGTCGTGGCGCGCGAAATCGAGGGCGCGTTTCTGGAGGAGCTCAAGTCGCACGTCGCCGCGCTGCCACTCGGGCCCGTTGCCGATCCCAAGGCGGCGGTCGGCCCGCTGATCAGCGAGACGTCGCGCACGTCGATCCGCCGCGTGCTCGACGAGATGGACGCCGAGTGCATCTACGTCGGCAGCGTGCCCTCGTCGAGCGAGTTCGAGCGCGGGTTCTTCATGCCGCCCACGATCGTGCGCAACGCCGCCGCCGACTCGGCGCTCGCCCAGCACGAGTTGTTCGGGCCCGTGCTGGCCTCCTTCGCGGCTGACGATCTCGATCACGCGATCAGCCTGGCCAATGACACGCCGTACGGTCTCAGTGCTTCGCTCTTTACGCGCGACATTCACGCCGCGCTCAAGTACATCGACCGCATCGAGGCCGGCATGGTGCGCGTGAATGGCGACACGACGGGTGTCGACCCGCACGCGCCCTTCGGCGGGATGAAGGGCTCTAGCTCGGGGAGTCGCGAGCAAGGCCCGGCGGCGCGCGAGTTCTATACCGAGATCAAGACCGTGCAGATCAATGCCTGAGTCCGTGGTCGCGCGCCGCGCCGCTCGCGCCGAAACCAGCGCCGAGCCACCGGCGTCGGTGCGCGTGATCGACTCGCACACCGAGGGCGAACCGACGCGCGTCATCGTCGACGGCATGCCGCAGCCGGGCGGCGATACGATGGCCGAACGACGCGACGACTTGCGCGCGCGGTTCGATCACCTGCGGCGCGCGATCGTGTGCGAGCCACGCGGATACGCGGCCATCGTCGGCGCGCTGCTCACACCGCCCGTGTCCCCTCAGTCGCTCGCCGGGATCGTGTTCTTCAACAACGCGACCTACCTCGGCATGTGCGGCCACGGGCTGATCGGCGTCGTGCGGACGCTCGCGCACATGGGACGGCTCGAACCGGGCGTCGCGCGCTTCGACACGCCCGTGGGGCAGGTTTCCGCCGAGTTGAACGACGATGGATCGGTGACGATCGAGAACGTCGCCGCGCACTGCCATGCGCTCGACGCGGCGGTGAGCGTGCCGGACCTGGGTCTGGTCACGGGCGACGTGGCGTACGGCGGCAACTGGTTCTTCATCACGCACCTCGACATGCCGCTCGAGCTATCGAACATCGGCGAGCTCACGCGCGTGACGCAGTCGATCCAGGACGCAATCGACGCGCAGGGGACGGCAGGCGACGTGCCCATCGATCACATCGAGATCTCGGGCGCGCCGCATCGAGCGGATGCCGACGCGCGGAACTTCGTCCTCTGCTCGGGTGGCGAGTACGATCGCTCCCCGTGCGGCACCGGCACCTCCGCCGTGATGGCGACGCTGCACGCGCGCGGACGCTTGGCGATCGGTCAGGTGTGGCGGCAGGAGAGTATCACCGGAAGCCGCTTTACGGGCTGGCTGACGCAGAGCGCGACGGGCGAGCTGGTGCCGCACATTCGCGGCCGCGCCTTCGTGACCGGCGAGGCCACGCTGCGCTTCGATCCGGCCGACCCCTTCAGGCTCGGCATCGCCGAACCATGACGGCGCCCCGCTCCTCCGACGCGATCGTCGTCGGAGCGGGCATCGTTGGCGCGGCGTGCGCCGCGGCGCTCTCGCGCAACGGCTGGCGCGTCACGGTGCTCGACAAGTCCTTCGCTGCCTCGGGCACGACCGCGGCGGGCATGGGCCACCTCGTCGCCATGGACGACTCGCCCGAGCAGCTCGCCTTGACCGCGTATTCCGAGCGGCTCTGGCGCGAGCTGGCGCCGGAGCTCGATCCGCGCTCCGAGCTCGATCGCTGTGGAACGCTCTGGATCGCGGAGAACGAAAGCCAGCTCGCCGCGCTTGGCGCCAAGCATGACGCGTACGCCGCGGCCGGCGTCGCCTCGGAGATCCTCGACGCGGTGGCGCTCGCCGAGGCCGAGCCGCGACTTCGCGCGGGACTCGCCGGCGCGCTCCTGGTGACTGACGACAGCGTTGTGTATCCGCCCGGGGCTGCGCTCCGGCTGCTCGAGATCGCGCGCGCGCACGGCGCGCGGGTCATCGAGGGCAGGGAAGTGACGGGGTTCGCCCCCAACGGCGTCCTGCTTCGCGACGGCGCGCTACACGCCGATGTGATCGTGAATGCCGCTGGAGCGTTCGCGGCGGCGCTCACGCCGGGGTTGCCGATCGTGCCGCGCAAAGGGCATCTCGCCATCACCGACCGCCTGCCTGGCTTCTGCCATCACCAATTGGTCGAGCTGGGCTATCTCGCCAGCGCGCATGTGATGACGAGCGAATCCGTCGCGTTCAACGTGCAGCCGCGGCGCACGGGGCAGGTGCTGATCGGATCGTCGCGCGAGCTGATGGGTTGGGACGCGTCGATCAACCATCACGTGCTGTCTCGAATGCTCCGGCGCGCGACGGACTTTCTGCCGGCACTCCTCAGCGCGCCGATCATTCGATGTTGGACGGGCTTTCGTCCGGCCACGCCCGACAAGTTGCCGCTCATCGGCCGATGGGAGCCGACACCGGGACTGTGGATCGCGGCTGGCCACGAGGGCCTCGGCATCACGACGTCCCTCGCCACGGGGCAACTCATCGCGGATGAAGTGTCTGGTCGCGAGACGGCGATCGCCGCCGACGTGTTCTCACCGATGCGCGCGACACACGCGGAGCACGTGTGAGCGCGACGCGCGTGGAGGTTCAGGTCGACGGCGCCCGACTCGAGACCACGCCGGGCATCACTGTCGCCGCCGCGCTGCTCAACGCGAACGTCCTTGGCTTTCGCACGTCGGTTCGTGGGGAACCGCGCGCTCCGCTGTGCGGCATGGGCGTCTGCTATGAATGCCGTGTGACGATCGACGGCGTGGCGCACCAGCGTGCGTGCATGCGCGTCGTGACCCCCGGGATGCGCGTAGACACGCGACATCGTGAGGACGCATCACCGAACCAGTCGTCGTCCGCAACGAGGAATCGTGTCGATGTCGCGGTGATTGGCGCCGGCCCGGCGGGGATTGCCGCTGGCACGCGCGCCGCCGAATCCGGCGCGCGTGTCGTCGTGATCGATGAAGGCCTCGGTCCGGGCGGACAAATCTGGCGCCCTCGCGCAGACAGCGGCGCGTCCCGCGCCGCGAGCCCATGGATCGCGCGGCTCGAGCGGAGCGGCGCCGTGATCCATCGCGCCACCGCCGTGGTCGACGTGCAGCGCACCGCGACCGGGTTCGCGCTCCGTGCCGAGTCCCACGATCGTACACTCTCGATCGAGTCGCGCGCGATCGTGATCGCCACCGGCGCGCGCGAACGATTCCTGCCGTTCCCGGGTTGGACGCTTCCCAACGTATTCGGCGTCGGCGGTGCGCAGGCGCTGCTCAAAAGCGGCACTTCGGTTCGCGGCAAACGCGTCGTGATCGCCGGCACTGGCCCGCTCCTCCTGCCCGTGGCGGCCAGCCTCGCCCGTGCGGGCGCGCAGGTGAAGGTCGTGGCCGAGCAAGCGTCGCGCGGACAGGTGGTGCGCTTTGCCGCTGGACTTTGGCGCGCGCCGGCGCGTGTGGCCCAAGCGATCTCGTATCGCTCAGCGTTCCTGCGCACACCGTACTCGACCGGCATGTGGATCGTCCGCGCGGACGGCGACACCAGCGTTCGCGAGGTCACGCTCACCGACGGCCGTCGCGCGCGGACGGTCGAGTGCGACGTGCTCTGCGCGGCGTTCGGGCTCGTTCCCAACACGGCCCTCGCGAGCCTCATCGGCTGCGAGCTTCGCGACGGTAGCGTGGTGGTCGACGAGCGACAGGAGACGACCGTGTCCGGCGCATACTGCGCGGGGGAGCCCACGGGCATTGGCGGCGTCGATCTCGCTCTCATCGAGGGCGAGGTTGCCGGACTCGCGGCCGCGGGTTCGCCCGCGAAGTCACGGCTCACGACGCGGCGGGCGAGCTTCGGACGAGAGGCACGCGCACTCGATCGTGCCTTCGCGCTCCGCCCCGAGCTCAAGGCACTTGCTGCCGACGATACGATCCTTTGCCGCTGCGAGGACGTTGCGTTGGGCGACATCGACCGTGGGTGGAGCCCCCGCCAGGCCAAGCTCTACACGCGGGTGGGGATGGGAGCCTGCCAGGGTCGTATTTGCGGCGGCGCGTTAGAATGTCTTGCAGGCTGGCCGGCCGACACCAAGCGCCCGCCGATCCAACCGGCGCGCCTCTCGACGCTCGGCGCCGACGTCGACGTCATCACGCAACCGAATTCCTAGCACGCACGGAGTGGAGCATATGCGGCAGCATGATTGGGAAGGCGTCTTGCCGCGGCTGCAGATCACCGGCGGCGAGCTCGCCGACACGCGCGCCCTGATTCGCGAACGGCTGGCCACCCGGCCGACGTTCGGCGCGCCACTCGGCCAACGGCAGCCGGCGGGCGTGGCGTGAGCCGTGCCGCCACGGCGTACGATCGGATCTACGCCGTCGTGCGCCGCGTGCCGAACGGGAAGGTTACGACCTATGGCGCGGTCGCACGAATCGCCGGGCTCCCTGGCCGCGCGCGACAGGTGGGTTACGCACTCGCGGCGCTCCGCGATGGCACGTCGGTGCCATGGCACCGCGTAGTGAATGCACAAGGCAAACTGAGTCTCGCGCGTGCCGGGTCGCCGTCCGGTATCACTCAGCGCCTGCGACTCACTCGGGAGGGTGTGCGCGTGGACGCGGGCGACCGCGTGTCGCTCGCCCGATACGGCTGGAAGCTCGAATCTGGTTCGTCGCGCGCAGACCGCGGAAAGCAAGTCAGAAGAAGCGCATCGCGAAGCTGACTCGGGCGGCACGCACCCTGCTTTGCATGCGTGTATCGCCGCCCGTTTCGACGCATGCGCTTCGTCATTGCCACGAGCCACTTTGCCGGACTTGGATTCGCCCTTCGCCTGATCGACGAGGGGCATGACGTCGTCGTGGCCTATCGTGGAATCGACGACCGGCGCACGGCGGGTTGTTACGATCTCGTGGGGAATGGGCTCGTCGCCAAGATCGCGCTGCGCGAGTTGATGCACGATCGGCATCGCTATCGCAATGCCTACTGGATCTGGGACGAGAACCACAGCGTCGAGGAGAACGAGCTGCTGCGGCGTGAGGGATTCTCGGTCCTCGGCGGTGGCCGGTATGCGGACACCATGGAGCACGACCGCGCGGCGTGCCTGGAGTTCGTCGCCGAATACGGGCTGACGCCGCCGCCCTCGACGTCATTCGACGAGCCGGCGGCGGCGATCCGGTTTCTCGTCGACCACCCGGACACGGCGTACGTCTACAAGCCGGACCGCGGCGAGAACTACGAGACGTGGCTCCCCGAGTCGGACACCCCGGAAGACGCCAACCTCGAGCTCCGACAGCATCTGCGCTCGATCCGCAATCGCTCGTCGTTCGTGCTCCAGGAACTCAAGGACGGCATCGAGACCAACGTCGAAGCCTGGTTCGTGAACGGCGAACCGCGCTTTGCGTTCATGTCGATCGAATCCAAGCGCAAGCTCGCCGGCGATCTCGGCGATCTCATCGGCTGCGCATTCGACTTTGCCTTCGTGATCCCGCTCGAGAGCCGCGCGGTCTGCGACAGCATCGGCCGGCTCTTTCCGGCGTATGCGAAAATGCGCTACACCGGCTTTGGCGACGCCAACTTCATCGCCGCGCGCGACGGCGTCTGGTTCTTCGAGAAGTGCGAGCGGTTCGGGTACAACGCACATCCCAACCTGCTCTGGAACCTCAACCGCGACCCGCTCGGCGACACGTTGGCGTCGCTCGTCGACGGCTCGTTCACACCGAACTTCTCTCCGGGCTTCGGCGCGACGTGCACGATGTACATGGACCATCGCGCGGCGGGAAAGGTCGTCCAGTTCCCCGAGACGATCGCGGCTGATCTGTATTTCTACGACGTGTACAAGCAGGACGACTTGCTGCTGACCGCGGGCTACTACGACGACGTGCTCGTCGCCAACGCGTTCGGCTACACGATTCCCACCGCGTGGGAGGCGGTGCTCGCCAAGGCGCACGCGGTGAAGTTTCCCGGCCGCTCGTTCCGCATCGACGGAGGCGGCACGACCTATCCCTCGTCACCCCTTCGGCGCTACGAGGCACTCCAGGCGATGGGGTACCTCTAGCGAGTCGGAACGGCGCATTCTGAGGACGCCGAATCGTCCTTTCGCGCGGACGCAAACAGCTACGAAGCTTCGCGAGCGCGACAGCGCAAGTGGCTGTTTGGCAATAAGTTCGGTGCTCGACCTGAGACACCGTCGAATGTGGCGCCGTCTGTGCCTTTGTCGGCATGCGCAGGCAGCACATAACCTCACCCAACGGTCGTCATATGCGCAGCTCAAATCGTCTGTCACTCGTTGCTGGACTCATCGCCACCGCCGCCACGATCTCGCCGCTCACCGCGTCGCTCGTCGCGCAGGCACCGGGCTCGGGCACGGTACTTCACGTATCGCCGTACGCCGGCTACATGGTCTTTGGCGACTACCTCAAGGGGCCAATCGGCACCACGATCTCCAACGCGCCGGCAGCCGTGTACGGCGCGCAGGTCGGGCTCTCGCTGTCGCCCAGTCTGTCGGTCGTTGGAAACTTCGGCTACTCGGCCTCGGACATCAAAGTCGGCGTACCGTTCTTGGGGGGCTTGAGCGTCGGCCACAGCTCGATGATGCTGTACGACGCTGACCTCGAGTACAACCTTGGCACCGCCAAGGGTGGTGCGATGCCGTTCGCGCCGTTCATCCAGGCGGGCGCCGGTGCGATGCGCTACAAGATCGACGAGTCGATCCTCACGACCAACGCGACCAACTTTGCCGGGAACGTGGGACTGGGTGCCGACGTCACGCTCGGTCGAGGCATGGCGCTTCGGGTGTTGGGTAAGGATTACATCGGCAAGTTCAACTTCAAGGACGCGACCGGACTCGGCATCAATGGCGAGACGGCGCACAACTTCGCCTTTACCGCGGGACTCCGATTCGATTTCTGACGTAGGTGGGGTGGGGAGGATGGGGAGGGGACAAGGCAGGGGCGTGCGGTCGCACGCCCCTGCTTTGTTAGGTTTCGCGGCACGGCGTTCGCGCCGCCTGCCGTCGCATCACTCTCACTCGACTCATGCCCACGACGAAAACTCGAACCAGGTCGCGAGGCGTGCCATCGCGCGCGACTGTAGGAGCTACCAAGCAGCAGGCGCGCCGGCGCGCGCGGCCTTCGCCTCCCGGACGTGCGGGCCCGGTCAACGAGTGGCTCGAGCTGCGACGCTCGCCCATTCACGGGCTCGGCGGTTTTGCGCGTCGTGACATCCCGAGCGGCACCAGGATCATCGAGTACACCGGCGAGAAGATCAGCAACGCCGAAGCCGACCGTCGCTACGACGACGAGGCGATGAAACGACATCACACCTTTCTGTTCGTGTTGAACAGTCGTACCTGTGTCGACGCCGCATTCGAGGGGAACGAAGCGCGCTTTCTCAATCATTCCTGCGCGCCCAATTGCGAGGCGGTGATCGAGCGTGGGCACATCTGGATCGAGGCGCTCGCGGACATCCCGGCCGGGTCGGAGCTCCTGTACGATTATCAGTACGAGGATGACCCCGAGTACACTCAGGACGATCTCCGGTTTTACGCGTGCCACTGCGGCGCGCCCAATTGCCGCGGCACGATCGTGAAGACCCGTCGCAAAGTGAGACCCGCAGCCAATCCGTGAACGCCCTGCACGCGCTGCTTGCCGCGATCGTCGATTACGCCGGCCTCTTTCCGCCGGCGGGCCTCGACATGACGCGCGCTGTCCGCAACTACGCGGAGTATCGGGCGAGCGACGATGCGTGGATGTTGGGGCGGTTCGTGGTTCCCGTCGCGCGCCTGGACGAATTCCGTGCCGCGCGTGCAATGGTGAGCGACGACTCTGAATGGCACCTCGCCGCCTTGCTCGGCGAAGACATGGCTGGCGATGTCGCGCGCGCGGCGGCATTCAACGAGCGGCGCGATTGCGGCGCCGTGATCGACGCCCTCGAAGGGCGAGTCGCGTCGCCGGACGACGTCGCCATGCTCGCAGCGCTGCCGATCGCCGACTTTCGTGTGTTCGCCGAGGTGCCGGCGGGCGCCGATCCCGGTCCGTTTCTGGCCGCCCTGCGCACTACAGGTTTGAACGCCAAGGTACGCACGGGAGGAGTAACGCACGACTCCTTTCCCTCTTCGCCGTCCCTCGTTTCGTTCATTCGTTGCAGCATCGAGTCGCAGGTCGCCTTCAAGGCCACGGCCGGTCTCCACCATCCCGTGCGCGGATTGTATCGACTGACCTACGCCGAGCATGCGCCGGTGGGCGACATGTACGGCTACCTGAATCTCTTTCTCGCCGCGGCCCTCATGGCGGGCGGCGGCAGCGATAGCGACGCCGCGGCGATTCTCGCCGAGCGCGATCGCGGTGCGTTTTCGCTATTGCCGACGGGTATAGGCTGGCGTGGTCGCTCCATCGGCACGCCGGCGATTCGCATGACCCGCGACCGCGTCGCCACATCGTTCGGCTCGTGCTCGTTCCGAGAGCCCGTCGACGAGCTACGGTCGATCGCCGGGCTCCAATGACGGCGCTCGACGCGACACACGCGCCCGAGCTTCGCTCGTGGGTCGAATCAGCCAACGTCCGCGATTCGGATTTTCCAATCCAGAATCTTCCCCTCGGCGTGTTCAAGCCGCGGGGCGCAAGCGCGGCGCGAATCGGCGTCGCGATCGGCGATCGAATTCTGGACCTCTCGCAATGCATCGAGCATGGATTGTTCGACGGCGTGTCGCGTGAGGTCTGCGAGGCGTGTCAGGCCGGGACGCTCAATGCTCTGATGCGACTCGGACGCCAGGCGGCATGGGCGGTCCGGCAGCGGGTCAGCGAACTGCTGCGATCCGACGCGTCCTCCTCCATTCGCTCGCGCGTCGAGCGCGCGCTCGCTCGTGCGGACGAAGTCGAACTCATGATGCCGGCGCGCATCGGCGACTATACCGATTTCTACGCGTCGATCGAGCATGCCACGAACGTCGGCAGCATGTTCCGGCCGGACAACCCGCTGCTCCCGAACTACAGGTGGGTGCCGATCGGCTATCATGGGCGTTCGTCGTCGATCGTCGTCAGCGGCACCGACGTGCGTCGTCCGCTGGGTCAGGCTCGCGAAGGAGACGCGTCTGCGCCTGTCTTCGGTCCGAGCCGCCGGCTCGACTATGAGCTCGAAGTGGGTGCGTTCGTCGGGCAGGGAAACCGTCAGGGCGATCCGATCCCCATCGGAGACGCCGAGCGGCACGTCTTTGGCCTCTGCATCGTCAATGATTGGTCGGCGCGCGACATTCAAACGTGGGAGTACCAGCCGCTCGGACCATTTCTCGCCAAGAACTTCGCGACGTCCATCTCGCCGTGGGTGGTGACGCTCGACGCGCTCGCGCCGTATCGCGCGCCGGCGCGTGCTCGGGCCGAGGGTGATCCGGCTCCGCTCCCCCATCTGGCGTCCGCGGCGGACGCCGACTCCGGCGGCTTCGACATCATGCTGGAGGTCCTGCTGACCACGGCGCGCATGCGCGAACAGGGCTTGCGACCAGTGCTCGTGAGCAAGGTCAATTTCGCCGCGATGTACTGGACGATCGCGCAGCTCGTCACGCACCACACGAGCAATGGGTGCAACCTCAACGCGGGCGACCTGCTGGCCAGTGGCACCGTCTCCGGCGCGACGAAGGAATCGCGCGGTTGCCTTCTCGAGCGGACGTGGCGCGGCACTGAGCCGCTTCAGCTGCCGTCGGGCGAAACGCGCTCGTTCCTGGCTGACGGTGATGAAGTGATCATGCGCGCGTACTGCACGCGCGACGGAATGCGTCGAATAGGGTTCGGGGAATGTCGCGGTCGAGTGCTGCCGGCGCTCGGCGCCGGCTGAAAGGTCGCTGATCCACCGCGCTCAGATGGCCGGCCGCACGAGCAGGACCTGCCCGACGCGGATGTTGTTGCTGGGCAGACGATTCAGTTCGCGCAGCTTGTCGGTCGTCGTGTTCCAGATCGTCGCGATGCTTCCCAGCGCGTCGCCGCGCCGGACGGTGTAGTACTTCGGCTTGCGCCGCGCCGCTTCGGCGGCCCGGCGCTCCGCATCGAGTTGCGCGAGGAGCTTCCGCTGCTGCGCGCGCGTCGCGATCGCGCGGTCGCGACGAGCATTGATGGCCACGAGCAGCAGGTTGGCTTGCGGCCACGCCGCCGAGGGAACGCCGAGCTTGAGCTTTTCGTTCGGCGTCGTGATCACGACGGCTTTCGCGATTCCGAAAAACGTGCGCCCGGCGGAAATGCGTACGAGCGTGTCGATCGGAAAGTCGCGCTCCTCGAACGTCGGCGGGAGATCGGGCGCCGCGAGCAGGTCCCGCGGCTCGAGACCGATGTAGAGCAAACGCTGATTGGTGAGCGCCAGTAATCCTCGCGTCGCGCGGAAATAGTTGATCGCGGGACGCTTGAAGACCGACACCATGCGCACGATGCGCTCGCCGGACTGCAGCCCGTTCAACTGGAGCTCGCGCTCGGCGATCGCGCGGCTGTCGCGCGGGTCGGTGCGCGCGACGTGCACGGCGAATTGCACGAGCACGACGAGCACGACCACCAGCAGGCCCAGCATGGTGTACAGCGTGGCCGGGTTGGTTCGATGCCGGCGCCGTCGACGCCGGCGCGCTGTCCGATCGGCCGCGCGCGTCGCACGACTCACCGCTGAATTGCCCGGTGTCACGCTACCCATGCTGAGAGTTTAGTGGAGTGCGGCACCCAAAGGTGTTGCGAAGCCGCGATCTACGTTGGCCTGACCTCGACAAAATCAATGCCGCCGAGCACAAAAAATGTACGGCTCAGGTTGCATTCGCCACCGAAAAGATGTACCGTGCAGCTCGTCAAACGCGTTGCCAGGAAAGTAATTGGCCGCGTCCCGGATGCGCGGGCTGGAACCCCAACACCCGCGTGCGGTACTCGTGAGAGTTCGGAACGGTCGTGGCTGCATGCCCGCCTTCCCCGCCGTGCTCAACTCCGCTCGGAGGTCGTGATTCCGTCCAAGCGCTCGGTCTGGTCGCAGCTCGCGCTCGCTACAGGTTCACTGGCAGCGATCGTCGTGGCCGTGAACGTGAGCCGTCCATACTACGTGGCCCGCCAGCCGGTGGCTGCGGAGCTCCTGGAGCATCAGTACGTGGATTCGGCGGTCGCCGCGAAAGCACCATGGCTCACCTCGTCGGGCGAAGTGGCGCTCAAGACGTCGCGCTTCCTGCTCGACCGCGAGCTGTTCGCGATGGACCTCCTCCGGACGGGCAAGGTGTCGCAGACGCGGGCCCGCGCGCTGGCCGACGTCGCCGTGCGCGAGGCCTACATCCGCAAGGTGCCCCCGGCGCTCGTACTCGGCGTCATGCTCACCGAGAACGACGAGCTCAAGTCGACCGCTCGCTCGCGTGTCGGTGCGGTGGGGCTGATGCAGGTCTACCCGAAGCACTGGAAAGACGCGCTCGGCAAGAAGTTCGGCACCAACGTACACACTGATTCAACAAACTTGAAATACGGTATCTATATCCTCGGCTGGCTCGCCGGAAAGGCGACCGAGCTGGTCGACGATCAGGATGCCGCGTGGCGCAAGGCCCTGCTGCGCTACAATGGCTGTGTGGTCGGCACCAACACCAAGGACTGCCACCACTATCCCGACGATGTGCGTCGCCAGGTCCAGCAGTCGGCCCGCGCGACCTGCGCCGGCGCCGACTTCGACCACTGCGTCGCCGAGCCGATGTGGGCTTCCCGCCGCGTCGCCGCCGACGACTCGATCGGCGTGCAGGTACGCTGACCCGTCGCGCCGCTCGCGACGTGATCAGACAAGTATCGACCTCCTCCACAACCGAACCGATCGCGCTCTCCGTCGAGCGGCTCTGCAAGTCCTACGGCTCGACGCTCGCCCTCGACGATGTCTCACTGTCGCTGGCGCGCTCGGGATGTCTCGCCCTCGTCGGTGAGAGCGGCTCGGGCAAGACGACGCTCCTCCGCTGCTTCAACAGGCTGGTCGATCCCGACCGCGGCGTCGTGCGCGTGGGCGGAATCGACGTGTCGACGGTGGATCCCGTCGCGCTGCGGCGGAGCATCGGGTACGTGCCCCAGGACGGCGGCCTGCTCCCACATTGGCCGGTGCGCCGCAACGTAGAGCTCGTGCTCCGCCTCAATGGCGATCCGGCAGCGGCGCAACGCGCCGACGACGCGCTGCGCCTCGTGGGCCTCGAGCCGGAACGTTTCGCCGCCCGCTGGCCGCGTGAGCTCTCGGGCGGCCAACGCCAACGGGTCGCGATCGCGCGCGCATTGGCCGCCGAGCCCGCGGTGCTGCTACTCGACGAGCCGTTCGGCGCCCTCGACGCAATCACCCGATCGGAATTGGAGGACGCGTTCGCGGCGCTGCGCAGCCGTCTCAACACGACGTGCGTGCTCGTCACGCACGATCTGCACGAGGCCTTGCTGCTCGCGACGCACGTGGCGGTGCTCCGCCGCGGGCGGATCGAGCAAGTCGCGTCGCCGTCGTCGCTCGTCGGCGAACCTGCCACCGACTACGTCCGCGCGCTGCTGACGCGCGCGCGCGTCACGCAACCGGCCGAATCGCCGTGATCGCGCTCACCGTCGTGGTCGGAATGGCCTGCCAGCTCGGCGGCGGGCAGCCGGCGGAGCGGCCGGTCGTCGTCGCGTCGAAACCGTTCGGCGAGTCGTATCTGCTCGCCGAGATGTTCGCACAACTGCTCGAGGCGCGCGGGCTTCGCGTCGACCGACGAGCGGGTCTCGGCGCCACCGAGATCGCCTTCCAGGCGCTGCGTGCGGGCTCGATCGATGTCTATCCGGAATACACCGGAACGGGGCTCATCGCCATTCTCGGTCAGCCGCCTGTGCGTTCGGCGAGCGAGGCCTACCAGATCGTGTCGCGTGAATTTCGTGCGCGCCACGGCATGCGGTGGCTTGCTCCGCTCGGTTTCGAGAACACATATGCGATCGCGGTGCGCCGGGCCACGGCGGACTCGCTGCACCTGTCGACGATGAGCGATCTGGCGCGCGAGTCGCCCCGGATTCGTGCCGGGCTCACGCCGGACTTCATCGGGCGAGCCGATGGCTTGCCCGGGCTGGCGCGCGCCTACGGATTGCACTTTGCCGAGGTGCGTGCCCTCGGTCCTGCGATCAAGTATCAGGCACTCGCTGCTGGCCAGGTCGACGTGATCGATGGCTACTCGACCGATGGCCTGATCGCGCGCTACAACCTCGTAGTGCTCGCCGACGATCGCCACTTCTTTCCACCGTACCAGGCGGCGGCGCTCGTCGGACAACGGCTCGCTCGCGAGGAGCCGCGAGCGATTGCCGCGCTCGGTGAACTGAGCGGGCGGCTGGACGAGACGACGATGCGTGCGCTCAACAAGCGCGTCGAGGTCGATCGAACTCCCGTCGCGGCGGTGGCGCACGATGCGCTCGCGGCGCTCGGTCTCGTTGGCGTGGCGTCGACGACACGATCCGCGATCGGAACGCGGCAGCGGCAGGGAATCGGGGCCTATCTGTTCGATCAGCGCACGACCATCGCGCGCCTCACCGGCCGGCACGTCCTGCTCGTGTTGGTGTCGCTGCTCGTCGCGATCGCGGTCGCGGTACCACTCGGCCTCGCGCTGGAGCGTCTGCCCGGGCGCGCCGAGTCGGTCATTCGCGCTGTAGGCGTGCTGCAAACTCTGCCCGGCATCGCCTTGCTCGCGTTCATGATTCCAATGCTTGGCATCGGTGTCCGTCCTGCGCTCGTGGCGCTGGTGTTGTACTCGCTCTATCCAATCGTGCGAAACACCTTCACCGGCGTGCGCGACGCCGATCCCGCCGCGGTCGCGGCGGCGCGCGCCCTGGGCATGACCGACGCGCAGATCCTGCGCGAGGTGAGGCTGCCGCTCGCGGCGCCCGTGATCATGGCCGGTATTCGAACCGCTGCGGTGATCGACGTGGGCACGGCGACGCTGGCCGCGTTCATCGGCGCGGGCGGCCTGGGCGAGCCGATCGTGTCCGGGCTCGCCCTCTCCGACACGCGCATGATTCTGTCGGGCGCGATTCCAGCCGCGCTGCTCGCGATCGCCGTCGATGCGGCGCTCGCGATCGTCGAACGGTTGACGCGACCGGGCGGACTATGACGTTGCCGCGCCGGCCGCGCCCGCGGCGTACTTTGCGCGAATGCGCACGGTGCGCTCCAGATCGTCGCGCGTCTGCAGGATCTTCTGTCTGAGGTCGGTCGGCAGTTGCGGATGGCGAGCGAGGAACGCGTCGATGTCGCGCAACGCCTCGGGTGATCGCTGGCCGCCGATGAACGAGCCGAGCCACGACCCCAGAAAGAAGATCCGGCGATTTCGCTGGATCCACGGCAATGTATCGAGCGCGGGGACGAGGTACGGCAAGGTCAGCGTCGCCTGGTCCGGCGCGTTGAATGCGCGCAGGCTCGCCGTCACCCAGTCTTCGTTCAGCGTCGAGTCGCGGAAGTAGCGGTCGAAGTACTGCTTCTTCACGCCGGCGGTGGGCCGGCCCGCGCCGGCGACGAACGCGCTCCGCGTGCTGTTCGTGGTGGTGTCGCGCCGCCGCTCGCCCGCGATCAATGCGTCGGCATTCGATGCGCCGCGCTCGATCAGGTGCGTCACGATCGCCCACCGTGTCGGCTGACGAAGCGGCAGGCCGGCGGTCGATGCGCTGTCGAGCCACGCGCCCAGGCGACGCAGGGCGGCGGGCGTCTCGGCCAGCGCGATGTATGCGTCGAGCTGGCTCTTTCGCATTCCGTAGCCGCGGTTCGCGTTCGACGCTCCGGCCAACAGCAGGTTTTCCGCGGAGCCGACGACTGCCTGTCGCTGCGCGTCGGAGAGATAGCCGGCTACCGCGCGCGCGAGTCGCTGCACGATTCCGGCGGCGATCTGCTCGTCCGATTCGGCGGGGAGCTCGCGCATCGCGGCGGCGATGAAGTCCGATGGCGCGAGCCGCGCGTCGCGCACGAGATCCCAGAGCGCGCCCCACAGCATCGCGCGAAGGAACGTGTCGTGCACCGAGCCGACGTGCGCCGAGAGCCACTTGGTGCTTCGCGGATCGAGCATCACGAGGCCATACGCGTTGTCGTTCGCGTTGGCGAACACGAAATCCGGCGCGGGCCGCCCCGCCGCAACAGCGACGACGGTCGTTTCGGCTTTGATCTCGACCGGGATCGACAGCGGTTTGCCGCCGTTGGTCCAGAGCACGACTTCGGTGCGCATGGGCCAGACGCCGCGACCGGACAGTGGTTGCGCCGGATGCTGGATCAATGCGAGTTGTCTAACGAAGCCGTTGGCCACGTCCAACCGCTGCTCGAGCACAGGCATTCCCGGTCTCAGAATGTACTGGCGCCCCCAGTCGGCGAGCGAACGATGTGCCGCCTTGCCGATCGACCCGAGCAGATCCTGCCACGTGGCGTTGTTGTATGCGTGCTCGCGCAGAAAGTCGTGCAGCCCAGCGCGGAATGCCGCATCGCCCACGAGGTAGTTGAGCTGTTTCAGAATGCCCGGCGCCTTGTTGTAGACGATCGCGCCGTAGTTGCTCTTGGCCTGATCGAGGTTGCCGAGCTGCTGCCAGACCGGCGTAGTCCCGGTCGTCTGATCGACATCGTAGGCCGCCGGCTTGTTCCGGAGATAGAACGACATCCACGGGTTCGGCAGCCGCTCGATGTCCTGCATCTTGGCCGCCATGTAAGTGGCGAAACCTTCCTTGAGCCACAGATCGTCGAACCAGCGCATCGTGACATCGTCGCCGAACCAGTGGTGCGCCACCTCGTGGTAGATCGTGGCGCGGCGTCCCAGCCGCTGGTTGAGCGTCGGCGGCTCGCGGTAGATGAAAGATTCCTCATTGAACATCGTGACGCCCGGGTGCTCCATTCCGCCGAATGGGAATGCGGGCGACAGCATGTACTGGAACTGCTGGAACGGATACGGTACGCCGAAATACCGCTCGAGCGAAGACAACGCCGACGCGACCTGCCCCTGGAGCGAGTCGACCTCGACCTCGCGAGCGCGCGACTCGCGCACCCAGAGGTTGGTTCGGCGCGGCCCGCCGCTGAACTCGTGCCACGGGCCAGCGGCGAAGGCAAACAGATACGTCGGCAGCGGATCGGTCTCGCGAAAGCGGTATCTCGCCGCCGTGTGTACGGTATCGACGTGCTCAGTGACGCCGTTCGCGAGCGCGCGCCAGCCGACCGGCGTCGTGAGCGTCAGCGTGAGCCGAGCCTTGAGATCGGGTTGGTCGAAGCAGGGAAAGAGCGCGTTCGCGTCGGACGGAACGAGCAGCGTGTACAGATAATCCTGGCCATCGTGATCGTCATGGAAGCGGATGATGCTGGCTCCCGCGGGCGCGATCAGCGATTTGAACTTCCCGTCGACGACGTTCTCGCCGAGTCGAATCTCCCGCGCGGGAATCTTGAGATGCGCGCCGTTGAACGCGGCTCGTGACGCAATCCCGTTCACCTTGATCTCGCTCAGGCCCGGGCCGCGGAAGTCGACGACGACGTCGTCACGTCGCTTGACGGCGAACCGGATCGCAACGGACCCGCGCGCCGTATCGTGCTCGGTTACACTGAGCGACAATTCGTATCGAACCGATCCCAGCTGCGAGGCGCGCTGGGTCGCCAATTGCCGCGAGATGCCCGGTCCCATGATCGGGTCGGGAGGCGTGGATGGGGCGCCGCCAGTCGTGAAAGTGCCGGCGGCGATCAACGCGGCCGCGCTGGTGAGTCGGCTGATTGGATGCATGCAGGACGCTATGGAGCACGCGCTTCGCGAGGCAAGTCCTCAGCCGTACATTCCCGGCCATGACATTCACCGTTCAACTGCTGCACGCCGATGCGCAGCCTCCGCGTCGCGCGACTGAGGGCTCCGCGGGCTACGACTTGTGCGCGTACCTGCGTGGGAGGACGGTCCGGTGCTCCGACGGACAGCGCACGTGGGATGCGAGCGCCGGCGGCGCTGACGCCGCGACGTTCGATCTGGCGCCAGGAGTCGCCGCGCTCATCCCGCTCGGATTCAAGGCGCGACTGCCGCACGGGATCGAAGCCCAGATCCGACCGCGCAGCGGTACGAGTTTCAAGAAAGGCTTGGCGATTCCCAACGCGCCGGGGACGATCGATTCCGACTATCCCGAGGAGTGGATGGTGATCGTTCGCAATCCGACTCAGGCCGTTATTCGGATCGAGCACGGCGAGCGGATCGCTCAAGCCGTGTTGTCGCGCTACGAGGTGCTGCCGGTCGAGGAGGGGAGTGTGGCGGTGACGACGGAGCGGGTGGGAGGCTTCGGAAGCACAGGGGCGTAGCCTTGGAGCCATACGCCCCGGCCGGCCCAAAAACGGCGGGGGCCGCCGCACGGTGTGCGACGGCCCCTCAATCATTTCACCGGAACTGACAGGCTTCCGGCGCTCTAAGCACTACGAAGACGCAGCTTAGCGGCTTCCGGCGATCCTGCCGTTACGTGTTCCGTTAGACAATGGATCACCTCCTCGATTTTTGGGTTCGACATGACTGCGCGGCGGTACGAACCGCGAGTACCGCAACGAACAATGGTACCCTAGCATTCGCGCGGGGGTTCCGCAACAGCGAGCTCCAGAACTTCGGATCCTCCACTCACGTAAGGCTTCTCGATGGCTATCGTCGGTCGCCCACTTCCACTTCGAGCCTCCGCCGGCTCGCGCCGAAACTCGTACTTCAACGCGAGCCGCTCGCCGCGGTACAGCGTTTTGTTCGCGCTCCCGCTGCTGCTCGGCTACGAGGCGCTGGCGGCGGCGCTGGCGAGGCCTGGCAAGGCGGAGCTGCGTAACGGCGCCGACGCGATCCTCCGCGGCGCCTTCACGGCGATCGCCGGCCCGCACGGCGCGCTGATCTTCATGACGGCGATCATTCTCCTGGGCGTGTGGCTCGTCGTGCGTGATCTGAAGCTCAGCAAGGACGGGCTTCGCTGGCCGATCTTCGCCTTCATGCTCGCCGAAGCGACCGTGCTGGCGGTCGTTTTTGGATTCGTCATCGGCATCACGACGGCCAAGCTCCTCGGCTCATTTCACGCGCTCAGCATCACATCGCTGAGCGTCGGTCCGATCGAACGGACCAGCTGGGCCACGCGGCTCATGCTTTCGCTCGGCGCGGGGCTATACGAGGAGCTGTTCTTCCGGGTGCTGCTCGTCTCGGCCCTCGCGGCGGGAGCTCGCATCGTCCTTGGGCTCGGGCGCAAAGGCGCCGGGGTGATCGCGGCCACTGTCGGGGCGTTCATCTTCTCGGCGTTCCACTACATCGGACCGTACGGGGACCAGCTGCAGCTCCAGTCCTTCGTGTTCCGGATGCTGAGCGGGCTCGCCTTTAGCGGGCTCTATCTGATCCGCGGCTTCGGCATCACGGCGTGGACCCACGCGCTGTACGACGCGATGCTGCTGCTGGCGTGAGGGCGGGAAGGGGAGCGAAAACTCGAATTAGGGTCAGAGTCGAATTAGCAACGCTAATTCGACTCTGACCCTAATTAGCACCGTGATTACCCCTCCAGTGCGCGCGCGAACTCGCGGATTATCTCCGCGGTCGCTTTCACCTCGTGGATCCCGGCGACGCTCTTGCCTGCCTGCCAGTACTCGTTCGCCCCGGCCGAGCTCAGCGAGGAGTGTTTGAGCCGGCGTAGAGAGGTCAGCGCGTAGAGGCTCCGCATCCAGTACTTCATTTTGCGGTGCCGGAGCATGTACCGGGCGATCGGGCCGGCCCGCGTTCCGAGCCGGCGGATGTAGTCGTTGTTGATCACGGAGACGGGCAGCCCGGTGAGCCGCTCGGTAAGCACGATGTCGGCCGGATCGGCGTCTACGATCGCCTGCTTGTACGCCGGATGAGCCAGGCATTCGGTCGTCGCGATGAACCGCGTGCCCATCTGCACGCCGTCGTAGCCGAGGTCCATCATCCGCCGGAACGTCGCCGGGTCGCCGACCCCGCCCGCGCAGATGACTGGCAGATCGAACTCCCGGACCTCGTCCAGTAGCGCTTGGGGGGACAGCCGGCCGGCATGCCCGCCAGCCACGTTGTTGACCGCGATAAGGCCGTGGACGCCGCCCTCCATTGCCTTGAGCGCCCACTTCCGTTCGGTCACGTCGTGGTAGACGACGCCGCCAACCTGGGCGGCCTTGTCGACCACCCACCGTGGATTGCCAAGCGACGTGATGAAGAAGCGCACGCCCTCTTCGAGAGCGATGTCGACCCATCGCTCGAGGCGATCGCGGTAATGCGCCGACGATTTTTCGATCAGCGCGTTCATGCCAAAAGGGCTGGGGGTGAGACGCTTGATCAACCGCAGCCCTTCCCGAAAATCGTGGCCGTACACGTACGTCATCGACACCGGCTGGACGACGCCAATCGCGCCGGCGGCGGAGGCGGCTGCTACGAGCTCGGGATTGGAGCAGGGGTACATCGCGCCGCAGATGATGGGAACTTCGATCCCAACCTGGCGCGTAAAGCGAGTCGACACGCTGGTCACGCGTGGTCCCCGGGGCGCGATCTTCGTCGATTGAATCGCGAAAAGCTCATGTTGATAGCGATATGCTAATGAAGTTGATGACAGCTACCAAACGCCGTTGTCGCTTTTGATGTTCGGGTGAAATCACAAATCTCAATGTGGCTTGCACGGCGCCGGTCGCACCGCTTTCTCGTGGCAATTCCTGGCTCTTGTGTGCCAGTATCAACCGAGGCGCGCTCGCACGTCGAGCATCACTTCAGGATCGTCCGTGATGATGCCGTTGATGCCGGCCTTCCACAGTTTTTCGGCGGCTTGCGACTCGTTGATCGTCCACACGTGCGTGGCGACTCCGACGGCGCGCGCGACGCGAGCCAGCCGGAGTACGGGCACCGGAATGCCACGATACCACGGCGGAATGCATAACGCCGAGTATGGCAACTTGGCAGGTGGGCTACCCAGGAGCGCGCGTGGCAACAGTCGCGCGACGTCGCTGAATGAAGCGCCGGTGAGCAGCCGGGTTCCACGGAACGGCGCCACCGCGTCCATCACAGTCGAGTCCATCAGCACGCGGTCCTGCGCGCCGTACCGCTCGATCAGGCGAAGTGCGCCGTCGACCGCCGTGGCGACCTTGACCTCGATCAGTAGCGGGATCGACGGGTAGCGCTGGAGCAGCTCCTCGAACGTCACGATCCCGATGCCTTGGCCGCGGAAGGGGTACGTGACCCCATCCCGGGTGAATCGCGCACCGGCATCGGCCTGGCGCAGTTCGGCCAGGGTCATCGCGGCCACGGCCCCGCTGCGGTCGGTCATCCGGTCGGTCGTCGGGTCATGATTCACGACGACCACGCCATCCCGCGTGACCCTCAGGTCGAACTCGATCGCGTCGACCCCGAGCGACACCGCATGGTCGAACGACGGGAGGGTGTTTTCGGGGAAGTGCGCGGATGTGCCCCGGTGCGCAATGACGAGGCGGGCGGTGGGGTCGCTGAGTACGTTCACGCGTCGCGACCCACCGCCCGCCGATTCTTCACTGCCTGAAGTTCAGTACGAATACTGAATGCGCGTCATGAGAAGAGCGCCGATCGCCGGCACGCCGACGAAGGTCGGCACCCTGTTGTCCAGGATGTTCGTGGCGCTCACCGACCAACGCGGCGACCCTCGCACCGGCAGGACCCACGACATGCTGGCGTCGATGAAGGCGTTGACGGGCACCGGAGGATACGGAACAGGGGTGCCCAGGTTGTACGAGTTGAACACGCCCGAGTTGACCGGGAACGCGTCCGCGTACCGGCCGCGGAGCTCGGCGCTGTAGCCGTGGGCCTGGTTCTCGTACCTAAGGGTGGCCGTCGCGCGATGCTTGGCCGTGTTGGACGTCAGTGGATTCGCCACAGTCGCGCCCGGCGCATCGGTCCAGACGTTCTTGTCCAGGTGCGAATACGTCGCCGACAGCGTCCAGCCCGGGACGAGCAGAAGATCGGCCGAAAGGTCCTGGCCGGCCACGTTGACGAACCCCGTCGCGTTCTGATACGTGAACACGAGGTACGGTTGATCGTATAGCGAGCTGCTGAACGCCGTCGCGCCCACGGGAACCCTGGCCATGATGTTCGCGTAGCCGCCGGCCAATGCCGCGGCCTGGGCCTGAGCCGTGGCTGGCGGGATGCCCTGGGCGATCAACGCGGCGGCGATCTTTGGTCCGAGGTACGCGCCGAGTTGCTGCCCGTTGAACAGCACCCCCGGGTTGACGATCTGCGTTGTCGGCTCGGCGGGGCGCTTTTGGAACCACACGTCGGCCTCGAGTCCGAGCCGCTTGCCGAGGAATCCCTTGTATCCGACCTCCCACGTGTTCGAGAACAGAGCGCCCAGCGCCGGATAGTCGCCCGGTGCACTCGTCACCGGCGTGTTCGTGTTGAGGTCGACCAGCACCGTTCCCACGTCCGTGTTGGTCGGTTGAAGTCCGCGAATGATCGGGAGCGCCTGGAGCAAACCTTGACGTGCCTGCTCACCGCCTGCGCCGAATGCGCTGGCCGGCAGCGAACGAATGACCGCTTCGAGGGCACTGATGCCGCCAAGAGCGGGATTCGGCGTGAGGAAGCCGGGATAGGCCGCAGCGGCTGACACACCGACGAGTTGGCCGGGGATGTATGGCGACCGCATGCAAAGCGAACCGTACGGGCCGGAGCTCGTGCACGAGCGCGCGAACTGCCAACCGATCTTGGGCGGGTTGCCGAGGATCTGCACGGGCATCCCGGGCGCCGGCGTCCGGCCCGAGTACTGATCGAGGAAAAACGAGAACGATGTCGGCGAGGAGTAGGAGCGGTTGAACGTCACCCGGAATGTGTTGTTCGAGTCCGGCTTGATGATGACCGCGGCGCGCGGCGAAAACTGGGAGCCCGTGATGCGCGAGTTGGCATCGACACGAGCGGCGGCCAGGAAGTCGATCTGCTTCGTGATCGCGGTCGTCGACTGGAGGTACCCGCCGTACTCGTTGATGTTGTCATCCGATTCATTACGACCGTTGATCGTGCCCTCGGTCTGCGGCCGCGTGGCGAGATACTCGCCGCCGAACACCAGCTTCGTGCGACCAATCTTGGTTCCCTGTTGCAGCTGACCGGCGAAAATGCTCGAGCGATCGACGACAGGGATTCCTGACCGGAGGTAGTAGGTGCCATTGGCATCCTGCCCGTTGTCGTTGCCCGAATTCGACTTGTCGTAGAAGATCTGAGCGAAGAGGCCTTTGCGGTGGAGCCGCTCCTGGAAGTTCAGATAGCTCCAATTGCGCGCTTCGGCGGCGCCGAAGGTCGTGGTGATCTCGCGCGCCCGGCCGATCATCGAATAGCCGACCGTGCTGATCAACTGGGTCTCCTCCGTTGGACGGAAGTCGAGCCGACCCTCGCCGCTGTAGCGGCGCACGTTGAAGTCATGCGTCACCGGCTGGCCGCGGCGCTCGCTCGGAATTCTCGTGTCCGTGCTCGAGTACGTCGTGGGTTCGTTCGGATCGACGTACTCGAAGTCGCGCGCCGTGAACGCCTCGCCCGAGATCTTGTACGCGAGCTTGTCGCCGGCGATGATGCCGGCCTGGCGAAGGCTGCCGCGGATCAGATCGCGATTGCCACCGTCGAGCGTCAGCGTGGTTCCCGGTGAGTCGAACGGCGACTTGGTGATGACGTGCAGCACGCCGTTGCCGGAATTCGGGCCATACAGCGCTGCCGCGGGACCCTGTAGCACTTCGATGCGATCGATGTCCTCGTTCGTTCCGGTGAACAGCAGCGGCACGTTCACGCGCAGCGAGGGAACGTTAGCGTAGCGGTAGTCCTGGAGCGTGAGAAGCTGCGTCGAGAAGGCGTTGTTGAATCCGCGCGAGACGATGTTGGACTGAGCAATGCCGCCGGTGGAAATCGAAAGCCCGGGCAGCGACTTGAGGTGATCGGCAATGGTCAACGACGGTCGCTCGGCGATCTGCGTCGCGCTCACTACCGAAATGGGGTTCGGCGAGTCCTGAATGCGTTCGGGCTCGGCGCCGGCGGTCGCGGTCGTGACGACCTGTTCGAGCTGCCGGGCGATGGGCAGCATGGCGAAGTCGAGCGTCGTCGTTTGGCCGGCTCGCACCACGACGCTGTCGACGCGCTTGGGCGAGAGTCCGATGCGCGCGGTGACGAGGACGCTGTAGGTGCCGGCGGGCAAGTTGGATAGTTGATACGCGCCGTCCGCGGCCGAGCGGACCGACCCCGAGCCACCGCCGCCCGACCGGGATGCATTCACCAGCGCGCCGGTGACCGGCTCGCCGGAAACCTGCTCGGTGACGCGTCCGCGGATGCCGCCGGTTTGCGCGGCTGCCGCGCTCGCGGCGAATGCCAGGACCATCGCCGTCATCGAAACGCTACGGAGTCGGGTTGCGCGAGCTCCGAGACGAGGGATGCTGATGTGGGGCATGCACAGCCTCCAGGGAGGGAAAAACGCGGGCGGACAGACACGTCACGCCGGAGGAGTTCACACGGACACGATCATATGATGCAAGCGGAGAATTACAAGTACGTCAGCTGTCGTAGTCATTGCCTGCACGGGCCGAACCGCCATACACAAAAGAACCTTTGCGGGCCCATGTCACGTCACGGGTTCAAAACGAGCGACACGTAAGCCTGCACGCGATGTCTGAATGGCGCGTCGAGCGACTCGCCGACGCCGATCTGCCCGCGCGCCGCCGGCGTGCCGGCGACGGGAATTGCGGGGACGACGCCCGACCATTCGAGCCCCACGACCCGATGCCAGGTTTCGAAGGACTGGCTCCGCGGCGCGGTGCTCGCCGCCCACACGTAGGGCGCGAGGGGCTGCGTGTTGAGAGAAATACGATAGGCAAACACTGATGGACCGACGCTGATTGCCTCGGGGAGCGCGGGCATGGCGACGCGCTGGCTCAACAGACTGTGGTCGATCAACGGGGACGGACCGCCGCCGAGCGAGAACTGCTCGAACGGCGGCGCGGCGGCGCCGGTGAAGCCATACATCGCGCTCGCCGAAACCGGAATCGTGCCCGGGCCGGACGTCGCGAGCGCTGCCGTGAACGTCGTGCGCTGGAACCTCGTGTCGAACGAGCGGCCGTCCGATCGCGTCGCGGCGAGCGATTCGGAGATGGCGGCCCGCGCTCCTCGCTGGATCCACGTCGCACTCACGTCGGCGAAGGCGACGCGCCGCGTGGTCGCCGTGGCGATGGTCGGCTCCAGCGACGGGATCTCGAGGCTGTCACGCGCGAGGCTGGCGCCGAGCTTGTAGCGAAGCGCCCAGCTGTCGGACAACAGGTCGTTCGCGATCGCGAGCTCGAGACCGTGCATCCATGTGTCGAACGCGAATGGCCGATCGACGTCCCTCCGCGCGGCGCTCTGCCGTTCGGTCGCCGCGAACACGTTCAGCCGAATCGTCGGCCTGAAGCCACGCCAGGCGAACCCGAAGTTCGCGCCGCGCCAGTGCGCCGGATCGCCGAATGCAAATTGCTCCAGTACCTCGCTCCGGCCGATGATGTCGCTGCTCACCAGCGCCAACACGGCACTCGCACCGTCGGCATCGGCATGTGGGGCGGGGATCCAGCGGAAGAGGCGCGGCCCAAAGCCGAACGGTTTGGGCTCGGAGACCGGATTGACCCCGCCGATCCGCGACGGGCCGACCGGAATGGGCGCGGCCGGCGCGAGGGACGCGTCAAGGACGGTCGGAGGAGTGGTGATCGGCGCGCCCGCCATCCGTCTGACGTCGTAGCCGCGCGAGTAGAGCGACAGAAACCAGACGCTGCGATCGCGTGGATTGGGTTCGGGCGCGACGGCGGCGCCTGTCACGTTCGACAGACCGGTTCGCGTACCCGTGGTCAGGTCGATGCGCACGACGTTGGGCGCGCCAGTCGCGTCGCTGGTGGCGACCAGCGTGCTCGCATCGATCCACGCCGCGTCGTATTCGTTTCCGCCTGCGGTCCCTGGCACGTCCCGGCGCGACTGATTTGGTGTCGCGAGGTCGATGATGACCAGTCGCCAGCCGTCGGTCGTATGCATCGACGCCACGGCTCGAGCGCCGTCGGGCGACACGCGGGGCCGGTAGAAGGAAACGCGCGGGTCGCCCGGCTGGAGTGCGGTCACGCGCCCATCCGCCAGACTCACCATCACGACACCGCACGAGCCGCCGCGGCACTGCGTCGCGACCGCCGACCGCCCGTCGGGCAGCGGATCGGGATCACGGACCGCGGCGCCGTGCGTGACGCGGCGCGCGGATCGGTGCCGAGGATTCCATAAATAGAGATCTGGCGAGAGCGTTCCGTCGAGCCGCCGCGCGTTTCGCCAGAGCACGATGCTCCCGTCGCGCAGGAATCGCGGGCCTTCGTACGGTGCACCGCCGCGCGCACGAAGCGTGGCGAGCGCGCGCTTCGGCGGCGGATAGATCGGCCGCGGCGCGACGTCCTGAGGGTCGCGCGCGAGCAGGATCGAGTCGCGCCGCGCTTTCCCGCTGTCGGGCTCCGGCGCCGTGCCCCAAATCACCACCCGCGACGGGGCGGTGGCGGAGCGCAGCACGAGCGCCACGCGCGCGCCGTCGGGCGAGATCGCCGGATCACCCGTGGTCCAGGCGAGCCGCTGCACGATTTGGCCCGTGTCGGGAGTGGTGGCGCCCACGGCGTGCTGAATCTCGATGGCCTTGCCGGTCACCTCGGTCGTGAATCGGCCGTAGAGCGCGCGCGGTGATTCGCCGAAGACGCCGACGAAGGCTTCGTCGAACGTCCGATTCTGGCGCGCGCTGAGGCGGCGCCAGAGGTGCACGAGGCTCGAGTCGCCCTGCCTGCGCACGAGCCACTCGAGGAAGGCCGATCCGGCGAGATACGCGAAGTCGCCGCCCGCGTAGCTGCCCGATGCATCGAGCTGATCGTACCGCGGCAGCTGTCCCTCGAGCGCCCACTGCCTGAGATACGCTGCCCGCCAGGCCCCGTGCGGCCGGCCCGATCCCGTGACCTGTCCCTCGATGTACGTCGCGTAGCCCTCCACCGCCCATCGCGGCGCGCGCAGCGCGATCGGGCCGAGGTCGACGGGCAGCGCCCTCCAGACGAGCCTCGTCAACGCGTTGCGCGACGGCCGCGTGAGGTGCGCGATGTGTCCGAACTCGTGCGACACGAGCATCTCGCCCCAGTCGCGAAAATCGCCGATGTCCTCGCGCGGGTCGGGAGGCGTCGCCCAGAGGTTGATGATCGGCCGGTTGAGGAACGGCCACGCCGAGCCGTTGGCCGTGGCGTACGGATCATCGACGACGACGTGCGTCTTTCGCGCCGGCGCGTAGCC
>DATJHY010000041.1:0-12227 GCA_035493635.1 Gemmatimonadaceae bacterium
ACGGGGTAGTGAAAGGCGAAGTGCCGGGTCTCGATCGTACGCCACGCCAGCCAAGAGCGGACGGTGAACTGCGCCGCGAGCGGGCGGCTCCCTGCCGAGAGGGCGACGGCGGCAAACGCCGCGGCGATCCGCCCGAGACGACAAAGGACGGGGAAGATCCCCGTCCTCGTTCGATTCTTCATTCGACTAGTGGCCCCGCGTCGCGCGACGGGCGCGTGCGATCAGGCCGTCGGCCGGCGACCGCGGCCGAGCCGGTCCTGCAGCCACGTCGCGGGAATGATGAACAGCGGCGTGAGAAAGAAGCCGAGCAGCGTGTTGAGCCAAATCAGCGCGACGTAGAAACAGCCGAGCGCGAGACCGACCCACAGCGTTCCGAGCGGACCATGAGTTTCCAAACGAGCGCTCCTGACAGGTGACCCGACGCGCGGAAGTATAGTCGGACTGTGAGATGCGTTCCAGACCCGGCGCGAACGCGCACTATCTTCCGCGAATGCGCGCGCCGATCGTCAGCCGTCTGCAGCAAGCCGTCGCCGACGCCCTGGGCGGCGAGTCGCCGATCGTCCTCGCCATCTCGGGCGGTGTCGACTCCATGGTGCTGCTCGACGCTGCCGCGGCGACAGCCCGCGCCGAGCGACTCTGCGTCGCTACGTTCGATCACGGGACGGGGCCCGCCGCCGCGAGGGCCGCCGCACTGGTCGGGGTGCGCGCCGCGATGCTGGGCCTCGAGTGCGCGAGCGAGCGCTCGAGGACGCGGCTCCGGGGCGGGACGGAAGCCGAGATGCGGAACGCGCGATGGCGATTTCTCCGTTCGGTGGCGGCGACGCGTGCCGCGCTCGTCGCGACGGCACACACGCAAGACGACCAGGTCGAAACGGTCCTGATGCGCGTCCTCCGTGGCGCCGGCGCCCGAGGATTGGCCGGCATGTTCGCGCCGACCGACGTCGTGCGTCCGCTGCTCTCGCTCACGCGGCGCGACGTGATGCGTTATGCAGACGCGCGTGGCCTGGATTGGATCGAGGATCCGTCCAACCAGTCGCTCGCATATCTGCGGAACCGCGTGAGGCACCAATTGCTGCCCGCATTGCGAAAGGTGCGACCGGAGATCGACCGCGAACTGCTCGACGTGGCGCGTGCCGCCGCCGCATGGCGGCGCGACGTCGCGGACTGCGTCGACCGGGTCGTGGCGCCGCGCATCGTGTCCCGCCAGGCCGGCGTTGATGCCGACGCGTCCGCGCTGCTTGGTTTTGAGGCAGAAGAGCTGAAGGTGCTGTGGCCTGAGATCGCCGCGCGCGCTGGCGTTGCGCTCGACCGGCGCGGCACGGAACGCCTCGCCTCGTTCACATCGCGCGCGCGCGTCGGCGCGCGGATCCAGCTCTCGGGCGGGTGGGAGGTGGTGCGGTCGCGTGACGCCTTTCAGCTTCGAGCGTCGGAACAATCGCTGCCCGCCGACGCGAAGCTGGAGCTTTCCACCGCCACGACGTGGGACGGCTGGGCGTTCCGAGCCATCGACGATGAACCGCGAGAGACGCCATGGTCGGCTTGGTTGCCGCGCGAGATGCCGCTGGTGGTTCGACGGTGGAGGCCGGGAGACGTGATGTGCGTCGGAGCTGCCGGCCGGGTTCGAAAGGTGAAATATCTGCTGTCTGATGCGGGTATTACCGGACACGAACGGGCGCGCTGGCCGGTAGTATTGGCCGGCGGTCAAATCGTCTGGATTCCTGGTGTGCGACGGAGCGCCGTCAGGACCGCACGGTCCGGCAGGCCGGGTTTAGCTTTCGCGTGTGAATACGTCAACCGCTGACCCGCGCCTTCTCGGCCGCGCCGTGCGTCGCATCGTCTACACCGAGGATGAGATCGCCGGGCGGGTTCGCGAGCTCGGACGGGAGATCACGCGGAGCTACCCGGAGGGCGAGCTTTTGGTGCTCGGTCTCTTGAAGGGGAGCTTTATATTTCTCAGTGATTTGGTCAGGGAGATCGAGCGCCCGCTGCAAGTCGATTTCCTCGTGGCCTCGAGCTATGGCGATTCAACGGTGTCGAGTGGTAATGTTCGGCTCCTCTACGACCCGGAAACCGAGCTCGAGGGAAAGCACATTCTGCTCGTCGAAGACATCGTCGACACTGGCCGGACTTTGAGCCGGCTGATGGACCTGTTGCAGGCACGGAAACCGCGTTCGTTGGAGATCTGTGCGCTCCTGCACAAGCACGTCGCCTCGGAGCTGCAATACCCCGCGCGTTTCATCGGCTTCGATGCACCAAATGAGTTCCTAGTGGGGTATGGGTTGGATCACGCGGAAAATTTCCGGCACATTCCGTATATAGCGAGCTTGCAGTAATGCCTCTTCCAATGCCTCCGAAAAACAAGAAGGAATTCAGCTGGGGTCGGTTCTCCAAAACCCTCTCCTTCTGGATCCTCATCATCCTGATTCCTGTCGTCTTGATCCAGCTGTCGGGGAGCAAGGCAGAGGCGTCGAAGCAGATCTCGTATACGCAGTATCGAGACGAGCTGGAGCACGACAACATCCAGAAGGTGACGATCACGGCCGGCAAGGTCGTGAACGGCGCACTGAAGCAGCACATCAACGTGGGCGGACAGGACGTCAAGAACTTCACGGTTCGCCTGCCGGTCGAGAACTCGGAGGCCGAAGTCGCGGCGCTGAACGCAAAGGGCGTGGCGATCGATGCCAAGGACGCCGGCGTGTCCGTCACGGCTTGGGTGCTGAACTTCGTGCCCTGGCTGTTGCTCATCGGGTTCTACCTGTTCCTGTTCAAGCAGATGCAGGCAGGCGGCGCCAAGGCGTTCTCGTTCGGCAAATCGAAGGCAAAGCTCCTCACGGGTGACACGCCCAAGATCACTTTCGCCGACGTCGCCGGCGCGGATGAAGCCAAGCAGGAGCTCCAGGAGATCATCGAGTTCCTGCGCGACCCGCAGAAGTTCACCAAGCTGGGTGGCCGTCTTCCCAAAGGCGCGCTGCTCGTCGGCCCGCCGGGAACCGGCAAAACCCTCCTCGCCAAGGCGGTCGCCGGCGAAGCCGGCCGTCCGTTCTTCTCGATGTCCGGATCGGACTTCGTCGAGATGTTCGTGGGCGTTGGCGCAAGCCGCGTCCGCGACCTGTTCGAGCAGGGCAAGGCGCACGCACCGTGCATCATCTTCATCGACGAGATCGACGCCGTCGGCCGGCACCGCGGCGCTGGACTCGGCGGCGGTCACGACGAGCGTGAGCAAACGCTCAACCAGTTGCTCGTCGAGATGGACGGGTTCGAGTCGAACGACGGCGTCATCCTGATTGCAGCAACGAACCGTCCGGACGTGCTCGACCCGGCGCTCCTGCGCCCGGGCCGCTTCGACCGGCAGATCGTCGTCGATTCGCCGGATCTGCGCGGCCGTGAGGGTATCCTCAAGGTTCACCTGCGGAACAAGCCGATCGCCGAGGACGTCGACATCACGACCTTGGCGCGCGGCACGCCGGGCATGGCCGGCGCCGACCTCGCCAACCTGGTGAACGAGGCCGCACTACTCGCCGTCCGTCGCAGCCACGACAAGATCTTCATGAACGATCTCGAGGAAGCGAAGGACAAGGTGATGCTCGGCGCAGAGCGAAAGTCGATGGTGATGAAGGACGAGGAGCGCCGGCTCACTGCGTATCACGAGGCGGGCCATGCGATCTGCGCCATGCGCGTCAAGGGGAACGACCCATTGCACAAGGTGACGATCGTGCCACGCGGACGCGCGCTCGGCCTCGCGTTCACGTTGCCCGAAGACGACCGGGTCTCGGTGACGCGCCAGCAGCTCGAGGCCAACCTGGTGATGTCGTACGGCGGTCGCGTCGCCGAGGAGCTCATCTTCGGTTACGACCACGTGACGACCGGCGCGGCGAGCGACATTCAAAAGGCCACGGCGATCGCGCGGCGGTATGTCACGCAGTGGGGTCTTTCCGACGCGATCGGACCGATTCTGGTGGGCGACAACGAGCAGGAGCTCTTCCTCGGTCGCGAGATCCAGCACCGGCGCGAAGTCTCCGAGCAGACGGCGCAGCTGGTGGACCGCGAAGTCAAACGTGTGATCGACAACGCGTACGTGCGGGCCACGGAGACGCTCCGCGCGAACATGAACCTTTTGCACCAGGTGGCCGCCGCGCTCCTCGAGCGCGAGACGCTGACGCGCGAGGACATCGAGATCTTGTCGCGCGGCGAAGTGCTGCCGCCGCGATCGATGGGCGGACCGCCGTCGGCGGCGGCGCCGGTCACGCAGCCGGTGCTCGAGCCAAAGCGCGTCAACCCACCGCTGCTTGGCGGGCCGGAGCCGAGTCCGGCGTAACGGAACTGATGGGATGGAGGGAGCCTCTCGCGAGGCTCCCTTTTTTGTTGGCTACCGGCACACGGCGTTCGGCTTGGCCGCCAGCTTTGGCTCACGGCTGACGGCTCACAGCTTTGGCTGTCGGCTGACAGATGGCGGCGATCGGCTTCGGCTGCCGGCTCAAGCTATCAGCCAACAGCCATGCGGAAAGCCGTAAGCAAAGCCGACAGCCGAGCCGCCAGCCGCGACCGATAGCCACGAGCCGGCAGCCGACGGCCAAAGCCGTGAGCCGTCAGCCGAGGGCAGAAGAATTACATTTCTCGAATGCATTGGCGGCATGCCACCGGAACGCTCGACCTCGATGTCCCCCGGGTCGTCGGCATCGTCAACGTGACGCCCGACAGCTTCAGCGACGGCGGCCGATTGCAGTCGGTCGACGACGCGCGCCGGCTGGTCGATCGCCTGATCGCCGAGGGCGCGGACGTCATCGACATCGGCGGCGAATCGACGCGGCCACAGGGCGCTACTCCGGTCACGCTCGAGGAGGAGCTCCGGCGCGTGATTCCGGTCGTCGAAGCCGCGCGCGCCGATCATCCGAACGTGCCGCTGTCGGTCGACACCGTGAAGTCCGACGTTGCACGGGAAGCGCTCGGCGCCGGGGCCTCGATCGTCAATGACGTTTCGGCGTTCCGCCTCGATGCCGGCATGCCGGCCGTGTGCGTGCAGCACGGCGCCGGTGTGGTGCTCATGCACTCGCGTGGCGACGTAGCGACCATGGCGACCTTCGCCCACGCCACTTACGGCCCCGACGTGGCGGGCGACGTCGTCGCCGAGTTGATTCACGCGGCCGAGCGTGCCGCGGGGTACGGTGTCACACGCGACCGGATCGTCCTGGATCCGGGCATCGGCTTTGCGAAACGGCGCGAGCACTCGCTGGCCATGCTGGCGCACCTCCGCCGATTGGCAATCCTGGGCTTTCCGGTGCTCGTCGGTGTGTCGCGCAAGCGCTTCATCGGCGAGATTACCCGCGTGGATTCGGCGGCCGAACGGGTCTTCGGCACGGTCGGCGCGAACGTGGCCGCGCTGGAGCGCGGCGCGCGGTTGTTCCGCGTTCACGACGTGCGGGCGTCGCGGCAAGCACTGGACGTTGCGTGGGCCATCCTGCAGACCGAGCGGGCATGAACCTTTACGAACAGTTTCGTTTACTGCATCCAGGTTGGCGCGACGTGCTGGAGGTCGCGGTGGTGAGCTTCGCGATCTATCGCGCGTTGCTCCTCATCCATCGCACGCGCGCGATGCAGGTGTTGACCGGACTGCTCGTCCTCGCAATGGCGTACGGCGTCGCATACCTGCTGCAGCTCAGCATGATCGTTTATCTGCTGACGCTCGTATTCAGCTACGGCGCGATCGCGCTCCTCGTCGTGTTCGCGCCGGAGCTTCGCGCCGGCCTGGCGCAGATCGGCCGATCACCGATGGCGCGATTCTTCACGCGAATGCGCGAGACCGAAGTGGGCGACCAGGTCGCCGAGGCCGTGGAGCGCCTGAGTCGTTCGGGGATCGGCGCCATCATCGCCATCGAGCGTGAGGTGTCGCTCGAGGAGTACATCCATTCCGGATCGGATATGCAGGCAAAGGTGTCGGCCGATCTCCTGGCGACGATCTTCACGCCGTACTCGCCGCTGCACGACGGCGCCGTGATCATCCGTGGTGACATGATCGTCGGGGCAGGGTGCATTCTCCCGCTGTCGCAGACGGAATTGATCGACCGTTCGTTGGGGACGCGGCACCGCGCCGCGCTCGGATTGAGCGAAGAGACCGATGCGATCGTCGTCGTCGTGTCCGAGGAGACGTCGGCGATCACTGTTGCCGCCGCCGGTCGCTTGTGGCGCGACTTCACGTCGCCGCAGGTCCGCGACCTCGTCGCCGGACGAGCGCTGCGGGACGTGGCGCACAACGCCGGACTCGAAGTTCCATTGTGACGGCCCGGCACGCGGCGTGGCTGGTCGGCGCCGTGCTGCTCGCGGTGTACGCGGCGACGCTCGCGCCGAGCGTCACGTTCTGGGATGCCGGCGAATTCATCGCTGCCGCGCACTCGCTGGGGATTCCGCACCCACCCGGCACACCGTTGTTCGTGATCGCGCTGAATGTATGGTCACGCGTGTGGAGCGCGGTGCCATTCGCAGTCGCGACGAACTCGTTCTCGGCGGTTTGTACCGCGGCCGCGGGCGCGCTCACCGCTCTCGTCGTCGCGCGCGGCACAGGCGCGCCGATCGCTGCGTTCGCGGCCGCGCTCACGGCGGGTGCGATGTCGACGGTGTGGCAGAATGCGACGGAGACGGAGGTCTACGCGGCATCGCTGCTGCTGTCGGTCGCGAGCATCGCGAGCGCGGAGATGGCGGGGCGAACCGGCGAGCGACGATGGGTGCTGCTTGCCGCGTACCTGCTCGCGTTGGCCGTCCCGGTGCATCTGAGCGCTCTCGTGGCGGCGCCCGTGGTGATCCTGCTCGCCGCCGATCGGTTGCGGGGCGGGACCGACTGGAACGCGGCGCTCACGCTCCTTGCAGTCACGGTCGCCGTCGCCGGCATCGGCCGAGTGTCGGCGACACTGGTGGTGACGGGAGCTGTTCTTCTGATCGGAGCGACGATCGCGCGCGGCGCGGCGCGGCGCATCGAGTGGAAGACGCCGGCTGCGGCGCTGGTGCTCACGATCGTCGCGAGCAGCGCGCTCGCGTACCTGTTGGTGCGCGCGGCCCACGATCCAGCGATCAACCAGGGCAATCCGCGCACGTTCAGCCAATTGGCCTACGTGGTGGGCCGCAAGCAGTACGCGGTACCGGGCATGTGGCCGCGTGAGGCGCCTGTCTGGCTTCAGATCGGGAATTGGTTCGAGTACGCGGACTGGCAATTCGCCCTTGTGCTTGGTCCCACCGTGATACCGACGGTCCCGCGGGTGCTGGCGACGCTGGTGTTCGCCGCGCTCGGTGTCGTCGGCAGCGCCTGGCATCGGCGAGCCGACCCGCGAACGTGGCGCGCGCTCGTGCTTCTTTTTCTGTGCGGCTCGCTCGGTGTGATCGCGTATCTCAACCTGAAAGCCGGACGATCGTTCGGCTGGCCGTTCGTTCCTCAGGACGCGCGACACGAGGCGCGTGACCGCGACTACTTCTTCGTGCTCGGCTTCTGGGCCTGGGGCATGTGGGCGGGGATGGGCGCGGTGGCTCTCGCCAGACGATTCAAGCTGCCCGCCGCCGTCGGTGTCGCTGTCGCCGCGCTCCCGATCGCGCTCAACTGGTCCGTCGTGAACCGGCGTGCCGAGCCCGATGCGACTTTACCACGCGAGCTCGCGGCGATGCTGCTCGATCCGCTGCCCAACCGGTCGGTGTTGTTCGTCGGCGGCGACAACGACACGTACCCGCTCTGGTACGAGCAACAGGTCGAAGGGCGGAGACGGGATGTCACCGTCGTAACGATGCCGCTACTGGCCGCGCCGTGGTACGTGGACGAGCTGCACCGTCGCGCGGGACTGGGTACCGGAGACCGCTTCGCGCAACTGGGGGCTGAGGCGGCGCGGATCGCCTCGGGTGCCCGTGCGTCTGGTCGTCCGGTCGCTGTATCATTGACGGTTCTGCCGGAGGATCGAACCCGATTATCGAAAGCTTGGACGGTTATCGGATTGGTGGCAATCGATCGTACCGCACAGACGGAATCAGATAGCCTTCTACAGGCGAGTTCAGAGGTTATCACGATCGACACCGAGAAAGTGGTCGGCGCCGCCCAACGACTCGGCGCCTGGACGAGCCGGCGAACGCCGCGGCCGCAGCCAGACGCTATCTCAGACTATTTTTCGCGCGTCCTCGGCTGTCCGAGTCTGATGCTGTCACCACGCTCACCCGCCCAGCGCGCTTCACTTGATTCACTCTGTAACCTCCGGTAAGTTGCTACGTTATGCCGTTTCCTGACCTCCCGGACCGGCTACGGGACGTCCGCGCTCGCATCGACGCCGCGCGGGACAAGGGCGGCCACGGACAATCGGTCACAATCGTCGCCGTCACCAAGACGCACGGACCGGATGCCGTGCAGGCGGCCTGGGACGCAGGGCTCGGCGACGTCGGCGAAAACCGGGTGCAGGAGGCGCTGTCCAAGATGGATTCGGTCTCTGCCCCGGTTCGGTGGCATCTCATCGGACATCTGCAACGGAACAAAGTGAAGTCACTCGGCCGCTTCCATCTCGTGCATTCGGTCGACAGCGACCGGCTGGCCGAGGCCGTGAGCGAGTTTGGCAATCAGCAGGGACGCCCGGTTGACGTTCTCATGCAGGTGAACGTCGTAGGTGAGGAGTCCAAAGGCGGGTTCGGGCCCGGCGCGTGGCAGGGCGGTGCGGAGCGTCTGGCTGGCCTTGCGGGTCTGCGAGTGTGCGGGGTGATGACGATGGCGCCGTTGGACGCCGACGAATCGACGCTGCGAGCGGTGTTCGCCGGCGCGCGAAAGGCCCGGGAAGCGCTGTGCGCGGCCGGGCACGACGCAACGGAGCTGTCGATGGGCATGTCGAACGACTACGAGATTGCGGTCGAAGAAGGCGCGACGATGGTTCGCCTCGGCACCATTCTCTTCGGAGCCAGACCCTCATGATGGACGAGACCTTCCACCTCACGCCGCTCGACGTTCGACGGTACGAGTTCGGGAAAGCCCTGCGCGGCTACGACCCGGAGCGCGTCAATCAATTCCGCGATCAGGTGGCGGAGGAGCTGGAGCGCCTGTCGCGCATCAATCAGGATCTCGACGCCAAGGCACGCGGCTTTCACGAGCAGCTCCGCGCGTTTCGCGAGCGTGACAAGGCGATCAACGAAGCCCTCGTCTCGGCGCAGCAGTTGCGCAAGGATATCCGCGAGCAGGCCGATAAGGAGTCGCAGCTGATCATCCGTGAAGCGCGCGCCGAAGCCGACCGCATCGTCGAGGATGCGCGCCAGGAAATCCGGCGCATGGAAGATCAGATCGCAGCACTCGATCGCGCGCGCCGCGCGTATCTGGCGCAGCTGCGGATGGTGGTCGAGCGCCAGCTCGCCGAGATTTCGGCCGCCGAGCACGCGTCCAATCCGTCGATCCAGCCGGCCGTGAAGGAGGCAATCCAGCACGCCGCCGGCAGTTCGGCGGAGGCGGCGGAGTCGGAGCCAGCTGTTGTCGCTCCGCAGCGGCAGTCGGACGCGGCGCCCAGCTGGTACGAATCGCTCATCAAAGAATGACCGTCGTGTCGGAAGCGTTACCTGCGGCGCGAGCGATCGCGCCCGACGAGGACATGTACGACGCCGTCGAGCGGGCGGCGTCCGTCGTGCGCGGCAGTTTCCCCACGCGCCCGGACGTCGCGATCGTGCTCGGGACTGGACTCGGCCGTCTCGCCGGGGAAATCGACGTGAGCACCGCGATCGACTATCGCGAGATTCCCGGATTTCCGATCTCGACCGTGGAGTCGCACGCCGGCCGGCTGCTCTGCGGTCGGCTGGGCGGGAAGACGGTCGTGGCAATGCAGGGCCGGTTTCACCGGTACGAGGGCTACTCGCTGCGACAGGTCACGTTTCCCGTTCGCGTCCTGCGCGCGCTCGGCGCAGGCACTCTCGTCGTGTCCAACGCGAGCGGGGGATTGAATCCGTTGTGGTCGGTCGGCGACGTGATGCTGATCGCGGATCACATCAATCTGCAGGGCGACAGCCCGCTGATCGGTCGCAACGACGATCGGTTGGGGCCGCGTTTTCCGGATCTCTCAGCGCCGTACGACGCCGCGCTGCGCCAGCTCGCGCGCGACGCGGCCATGCAGCACAAGCTCGTCGTGCGTGAAGGCGTGTACGTCGCGGTGACCGGTCCAAATCTCGAGACGCGCGCCGAATACCGTTTCCTGCGCGCCATCGGCGCCGACGTCGTCGGCATGTCCACGGTTCCCGAGGTGCTCGTGGCGATTCATTCGGGGATGCGGGTGCTCGGACTTTCGATCGTCACCGACATGTGCCTTCCCGACGCGCTGCAGCCGGCGACGGTCGAACAGATCATCGCCGCGGCGAACCAGGCCGAGCCAAAGCTGGCCACACTCGTGCGCGCCGTTCTGGAGAAGCTGTGACCGCGCCGAGCACGACTCGATACCAGGTGCTTCCGCCGGAAAGGCCGGCGGATGAGCTCGAGCGCGAGCTGATGGCCCGGTGGGACGAGGAACGCCTCTTCGAGCAGACGCTCGCCGCGCGCGAGGGCGCGCCGTCGTTCGTGTTCTTTGAAGGTCCGCCGACGGCGAACGGCCGGCCGGGCATCCATCACGTGTTCGCGCGCACGATCAAGGATCTCTTCTGCCGCCACCGGGCGATGAAGGGCTATCGCGTCGCGCGCAAGGCGGGTTGGGACACGCACGGCCTGCCCGTCGAGATCGAGGTGGAGAAGCAGCTCGGCATCAGCGGCAAGCAGCAGATCGAAGCGCTGGGCGTCGCCGAGTTCAACCGGTTGTGCCGCGAGAGCGTGTTTCGCTACCGGGCCGATTGGGAGAAGCTGAGCGCGCGAATGGGGTATTGGCTCGACTACGAGCACCCGTACGTGACGTACAGCAACGACTACGTCGAGAGCGTGTGGTGGGCGCTCAAGACGCTCTACGATCGCGAGCTGTTGTACCGCGGGCACAAAATCCTGCCGTACTGCCCGCGCTGCGGGACGGCATTGTCGAGCCACGAGGTAGCGCTCGGCTACAAGGACGTCGAGGATCCGAGCATCTACGTCGCGCTGGATCTGGAGTCGGACGGGCGACGGGCGACGGGCGACGGGCGACGGATTCTGGTGTGGACGACCACGCCGTGGACGCTCGTCTCGAATACCGCGCTGGCCGTGCATCCGGAGCTCGAGTACGTCGAGCTCGTACGCCGCGAGGAGGGAAAGGATAAGAGAACGCTGATCCTCGCCGCGTCGCGCGTACGCGCGGTGCTCGGCGAGGACTACGCGAATCGCTGGGCGCGCGTCGCGGCCTTTCCGGGTAGCGCGCTCGTCGGACAGCGATATCATCGTCCGATCGACTGGCTCGAGTATCCGGACGGGACTCAGCACGAGATCATCATCGGCGAGGACTTCGTCTCGGCCGACGACGGTAGCGGCGTGGTGCACATGTCACCGGCGTTCGGCGCGGACGACTACGCGGCCGGCCGGCGGCACAATCTGGCGTTCCTGCAACCGGTGGGCGCGCGCGGCGAATTCCCCGCGTCGATGCCGGTCGTGGGTGGCTTGTTCGTGAAAGACGCCGATCCGCTGCTCATCGAGGAGCTCAAGCGCCGCAACGTGCTGTGGAAGGCGGCGCGGCTCACGCACTCGTACCCGCACTGCTGGCGCTGCGGCACGCCGCTTATCTACTACGCGCGCACTTCATGGTTCGTGCGCACCACGGCGTTTCGCGACGCGATGCTGACGCGCAATGCCCGCGTGGACTGGCATCCGCCGTCAGTCGGCGAGGGACGATTCGGCGAGTGGCTCGAGAACAACATCGACTGGGCGATCTCGCGCGACCGGTACTGGGGGACGCCGCTGCCCGTCTGGCTGTGCGACGGCGACGACTCGCACGTCGAGTGCATCGGGAGCTACGCCGAGCTGGCTGACCGGAGCGGCGTGGCGCTCACCGCCGACTTCGATCCACACAAGCCGAACGTCGATACGTTCACGTGGGCATGCCGGGAGACCGGTTGCCGCGGAACGATGCGCCGCGTTCCCGAAGTGATCGACACCTGGTTCGACTCGGGTTCGATGTCGTTCGCGCAGTGGCACTATCCGTTCGAGCACCGCGCCGAGATGGAAGCGCAGTTCCCGGCGGATTTCATCGCCGAGGGCGTGGACCAGACTCGCGGATGGTTCTACTCGCTGCTCGCGATCGCCACCGGTCTCGGCGACGCATTGCCGAACAACGCCGACGTGAACGAGCGTGACG
>DATJHY010000042.1:0-5121 GCA_035493635.1 Gemmatimonadaceae bacterium
GAGCTTTCGAAGAATCTCATCCATAAATTCGAATGCCGAGATCGTCGGATTCGACGTTGACATGCCGCCGGAGCGCCGGGAGTCGCCGAGCGCGCGTGTGAGCGCCGGGTTTGGCGTGTCGAGCGAATACGTCGCGTAGACCATTGGCATGAGAGTTTTGGGGGCGACGGGTGAGCTCGGCGGACGGGACAACAACAGCTCGATAGGACCAAAGTCGCATCGTCATGGCCGAGTCCGTCCGTCTACGATTCGCTTCGGAATGAGCGGAACGCCAATGCGTGCGCGCGCCGATGCCGGCGGAGAGCCTCTCGGCCTTGCCGTCGGCCTCCTCTTCTTCGCGCCGATCGTGCTGCTGGGCAGCGAAGCCGGATCGTGGTTGCGATATCCGGAGATTGGCAGCGCCGTGCTGTATCCGCCGTACGCGCTGCTCACCGCCGTGCTCGTGCTGTCGCCGCGCCGCACGTGGATCTGGTATCTGCTCGTAACCTCGGTGGCGCACTTTCTCGCGAGCTGGCCACAGTGGAGCGCGTCATGGGTTCTCGTTGCCGATGCGGCGAACCTCACGCGCGCGCTCGTCGCCGCCCTGCTACTTCGACGTGTGTTTCGCGGTCCGCCGCGACTGGACGGCATGGACGCGATCGTCCGGTTCGCGGCAAGCACAGTCCTCGTCGCCCCAGCCGCCGCGGCGACGATCGGCGCCATGAACGTCGTGTTCCACGGTTCGGTGACCACGTATTGGCGCACGTGGGCCGAGTGGTACATGTCGAACGCGCTCACAGGTCTCACACTGCTCCCGGCGCTCGTGCTGGGAGTTCCGGCGGCGCTCCGCTGGCGGTATCGGCGCGTGAATCGCGTCCGCGTGGCGGAGGCCGTCCTCCTTGCCGCGAGCTTCGTCGTATCCGGCATCATCGCTCTGCTCGTCCCGATCGGCGGTCGATGGCACCTCGCGCTCATGTTGTACATGCCGGTGCCGGCGTTGATTTGGACGGCCCTGCGCTTTGGTACAGGCGCCGCGAGCTTCGCGCTGTCGGCAGTCGCGTTCGCCGCGATCTGGGGCGCGGACCAGGGCACCGGTCTCTTTCTCGGCGGATCGCCCGACGAGAATGTGCTCGTATTGCAGCTGTTCGTCCTGATCACAACCCTGCCCGTTCTGTGCATCGCGGGCGTCAACGGCGCACGGCACGGCATGGTGCAGCTGCATCGGGCGCTGCTCGCGTCGTTGCACGATCACGTCGCGATCATCGATGCGCGCGGTGTCGTGCTCGAGGTGAACGAATCCTGGCGCCGATTCGCGGAGTCGCATCGACCGACACTGTTTCATCGTGCGACGGTCGGCGACGATTTCGTCGGCGCGTGCCGAGCGAGCGCCGAACACGGCGATGCCACGGCGTCGAAGGTGCTCAAGGGCGTCACGCGCGTATTGAACCGCGAGGTTGGCCGCTTCGAGATGGAGTACGACGACGATCACTCACGCGTGCATGGGCGCTACGCATTGAGCGTCGAAGCGCTCGAGCACTATGCGGGAGGTGCCGTCGTCACTCGCGCGGACGTGACCGCGCGTCGCCAGGCGCAGATGGAGATCGAGGAGCAACGGCGCGAGCTGTCGCACCTCGCGCGCGTCGGCGCGCTCGGCCAGCTCTCCGGTGCGTTCGCGCACGAGCTCAATCAGCCACTCGCCTCGATCTCCAACAACGCCGAAGCAGGCCGGCTGCTGCTCCGTCGGCATCCCACCGATTTGTCGGAGATCGACGAGATCCTGCGAGACATTCTCGCCGCGGATCAGCGCGCGGCGCACGTGATTCGCCGTCTGCAAGCACTGCTCAAGCGCGGCGAGACGCGCCTGCAGCCGATCGATGCCGCGGAGCTGGTCAACGAGGTGCTCGAGCTCGCACGCGCGGAGCTGATCACGCGGCGTGTCAATGCGTCGGCCGTCATTGCGCCCGACTTGCCGCTCGTCTTGGCGGACCGCATTCAAATTCAGCAGGTTCTGCTCAACCTGATTCTCAACGCGTGCGAGGCGATGCGGTTCATTCCCGTGGCCGATCGCCGCATTTCGCTTTCGCTGGCGACCGACGCAGGCGGCAATCTGCGGTTCTCGGTTCAAGACTCCGGCGCCGGGATCGCACCCACGCTGATCGATCACCTGTTCGAGCCGTTCGTGACGACAAAGGCCGAGGGGCTTGGCCTCGGGCTTTCGATCTCGCGAACAATCGTCGCTGCGCACGGAGGTCGGCTCTGGGCGGAGAACAACGCGGATCATGGCGCGACGGTTCACTGCATGGTGCCGCCGGCGCCGGCGCGCACGAGTGGCGAGATACCGGTCGCGGATCCAGGCGGCCTCTTCACGACCGACGCTCCGCCCGTCCGGGTAAGCGTGCCATGATGACGACGCCGCGTCTCTCGATCGCGATCGTCGACGACGAGGAGTGCGTTCGGGTCGGCATGCGGCGGCTGTGCAATGCGCTCGGCTTGATGGCCGCGGCCTACGGATCTGGACTCGAATTCATCGATTCCCTCGACGCCGGCGGAATGCATCCCGACTGCCTGTTGCTCGACGCGCACATGCCCGACATGACCGGTTTGGAGGTGCAGCAGCATCTCGTGACGCGCAGCGCGCGATTCCCCACGATCGTCTACACGGCGGACGATGCGCCGGAGGCGCAGGCGCGCTATCTCGCAGCGGGTGCCGCGGAGTATCTGCGAAAGCCGATTGGCGGAGACGAACTGTTGGCGGCGATTGCGCGAGCGCTCGGCACAGATTCGCCTGTTTCGGCGATAAGAGATTTTTGATCTAGCCCGCAGCCGAGAGCGGCGCAGCTGAGAGCTCAGACTTGAGAACACAAACACGGCCGACGATCTGGACGATCGGACACTCGACGCGAACCGCCGACGAGCTTCGCGCCGTCCTCGACGCGTACCGCATCGAGCTGGTCGCGGACGTACGTCGCTATCCCGGATCGCGACGACTGCCGCAGTTCGGCAGCGCCGCGCTCGAGCGCGATCTCGAAGATCACGACATTGCATATCGGTGGATTCCAGCGCTCGGCGGCCGGCGGCGACCCGATCCCGATTCACCGAACATCGGCTGGCGACATCCCGCGTTTCGCGCGTACGCCGACCACATCGCGACCGAGGAGTTTGCGGACGGTCTGTTCGAGCTGCTCGTGTTGGCCGACGGGCTTCGCACCGCCGTGATGTGCGCCGAGCTGCTTTGGTGGCGCTGTCATCGCCGGATCATCGCGGACGTGCTCACGTCGCTCGGTTTTCGGGTCGTGCACATCCGCGACGAACGAACGTCGGAGGAACACAGGTTAGTCGCGCCAGGCCATCTCGTTCGCGGCCGGCTCGCCTACTGAAGTGGCGTAGCTCTCAGGCGACCCGGCGGATAGCTTCACGCATCTCCCGTTCGCCCTCCCCCGCGTGACCATTGCCATGACCTCCTTCCATAGGTTTGCGGCCGTTGCCGCCGTTGCCCTGAGCACCGCATCCGCGGTCCAGGCACAACACGCCACCACGTTCCCGACCGAAGATCCGGTCATCCAGCGCATCTGGCGCCTCGGCATGGACAGCTCACATGTCGAGAAGCTCTCCCAGACACTGTTCGACTCTATCGGTCCGCGCCTCACGGGCAGCCCAGGCCTGACGGCGGCGAGCGACTGGGTCATCAGCATGTACAAGTCATGGGGCATCGACGCGCGCCGCGAGAAGTACGGCACGTGGCGCGGATGGCGTCGCGGCGTCTCCCACATCGACCTCGTTGGGCCGCGCACGCGGTCGCTCGAGGGGACGATGCTCGCCTGGAGCCCAGGCACGAAAGGAAAGCCGGTCACCGCGCCCGTGATCGTGCTTCCGAAATTCCGCGACAGCACGGAGTTCGTCGCGTGGCTGCCGAAGGCGAAGGGCAAGATCGTGATGCTCTCGCCCGCGTGGCCTACCTGCCGTCCATCCGAAGACTGGATGCGATGGGCGACCCCGGCCTCCATGGCGCGGATGGACACGCTCATCGGCGAGATGCAGCAGGATTGGGCGGTGATGACGAACGCCGAAGGACGCCTCGACAGCACGAAGCTGTACCGCGGCACCGGCTACTCGCTCGCGCTTGGCACTGGCACCCTCGGCATGCGGCTCGAGAAGGCGGGCGTCGCCGGAATGATCACGTCGCGCAACAAGTTCAGTGGGTTCGAGAATCCATTCGGTGGCGCGGCCGGTGGACGCGGCGCAGGTCGCGGCGGCAACAACACCCCTGGACCCGCGTCGGCGCGCGGTGGCGGACCGCCGGCGAGCGCTCAAGCGGCGAACGGCCGCGGCGGCCGCGGTGGTGCTGGTGGCGCCGCGCAGGGCTCCGGCGGCTGGGGCACGATCGAGATCTTCGAGACGTACAACACGATCGCGCCGGCGGTGACGCTGACCTGCGAAGACTACGGCCTGCTCTATCGCCTGTCGCAGAACAACGAGAAGCCGATGGTCCGCCTCGACCTCGACGCGCAGCTGCTCGGCGAAGTCCCCGCGTTCAACACGATCGGTGTCATCAAGGGCAGCGAAAAGCCCGACGAGTACGTGATGCTCTCCGCGCACTTCGATTCGTGGGACGGCTCGAGCGGCGCGACGGACAACGGCACGGGCACGATGATGGCGATGGAAGCGATGAGGATTCTGAAATTGGCGTATCCTCACCCGAAGCGGACGATCATGGTTGGCCACTGGGCGAGCGAGGAGCAGGGCCTCAACGGATCGACGGCCTTTGCCAACGATCATCCCGAGGTGCTGAAGGGCCTGCAGGCGTTGTTCAATCAGGACAACGGCACGGGCCGCGTGCAGTCGGTGACGTCGTCGGGCTTGAGCGACATCGGCCGCCACCTCAAGGATTGGTACTCCAAGCTGCCGGGCTTCTACACCGACAGCCTGAGCTCGAACGTGGTGTCGTGGGCATTCAACGACGTTCCGACCGGCAACCCGGGCGGCACCGATGGCGCCGTGTTTGCCTGCTTCGGCACGCCGTCGTTCGGCATGGGCGCCGTGAGCTGGAACTACAACACGTACACCTGGCACACGAACCGCGACACGTACGACAAGGTCGTGTTCGACGATCTGCGCCACAACGCGACGCTCGCCGCGTCGCTC
>DATJHY010000043.1:0-8375 GCA_035493635.1 Gemmatimonadaceae bacterium
TCTCTCGGTCTGCGTACTCATGACGGTCGTGTTGCCCAGGTTTGCCAGAATTCTCGCGGATCTCGGCCAAACGCTCCCGGCGTCGACGCGCATGGTCATCCGCAGCGCCGACGTCGCGCGCGCCAGCCTGATCCCCACTGCGATCGCAATTACGCTCGGAGCAGCCGCGTGGAGGGCGTGGGTCCAAACCGCCAGCGGCAGGCGGAGCTGGCATCGGTTCCTGCTGAGCGTTCCGTTGCTCGGCGCGGTGCGACGCGGCGCCGCCGTCGCTCGTATGGCGCACTCACTGTCCGCCCTGCTCGAGAGCGGTGTTACCATTGCCTCGGCGCTCGTCCTTGCTGGGCGTGCCATGGCGGACGCGGAGCTCGAGGCACGACTCGCGGCAGCGCGCACGAGCGTGAACACGGGCGAGCCGTTTTCACGCGCACTCGAGACCAATGCTGCTGCAACGCCCACCGTCGTGCGACTTGCACGCGCCGGCGAAGAATCGGGCAGGCTTGCGGCGATGCTCGGTCACGCAGCAAGGATCGAGCAGGATCGCGCGGACCGAATCGTTCGTACCGCCGTCCGACTGCTCGAGCCGGTGCTGTTGCTCACCTTCGCGTCGATCGTTGCGCTCATCGCGGCGGCCCTGCTCCAGGCGATCTACAGCGTGCGACCGGTCGCATGAATCGAGCTGGCATGACGCTGCTGGAGCTGATCGTCTGCGTAGCGGTGCTGGGATTGACGGCATCCGTGAGTGCGCTTGCACTACGCCGCGTGACGCCGCCTGATCCGAACGACCCCATGACCATCATCGCCGACACCCTCGAAACCGTGCTCGCCACCGGCGCGCCGGCCACGCTGCAGTTCAACGTCAGCGGTCGCCCTGCGTTGGCTACGGTCAAGCCTGACGGCAGCATTCTGGCCGATTCAATTCTGAGCATCGACCGTTTCACGGGACGGAGTACACGTGCGCGGTAGCTCGTTGCGATTCACTCGCGGCCGCGCCCGCGCCGGGACCGCGCTCCTCGACGTCGTGGTGTCGCTCATGGTGCTCGGCCTGAGCGGCACGGGACTGATTACGCTCCTTGGTCAGACGGCGCACAGCGTGCGCCATGTGCGCGACACCGAACGAGAAGTCCGTCGTGCGTCCGATGAGTTGGCGCGTCTCGTGGTGGCCGATCGTGCGCTGCTCCAGTCGATGGTCGGCCAGACGGTGTTGCGAGGCTGGATTGTCACCGTCGGTCAGAGCTCGCCCGATCTGTTCGATGTGGCGATCGCGGACACGACGACCGCTGCAGCCGTCCTTCACACGACGCTCTACCGCCCGGATACGACTCATGCCGATCGCCCGTAGCCGCAGGGGCCTCACACTGCTCGAGCTGGTCGTCGCCCTGTCGATCTCAGGTCTGGTGATGCTCGGCGGCGTGATGCTGCTCGATCAGGTCGGCGACAGTGATGCACGCATCGTCCGCGAGAGCCTGGGCGATGCGACGGCAGGGAACGGCGATCGTCTGCTGCGCCGACTGCTCGTCGACGCGCAATCCACAACTGATACTGTCCACCGCTTCCGCGGTGACGAGCGGAATGCGAGCTACCTCACCCGCTGCGACAGGCCATCTGGCTGGTCCGAGCCGTGTCGGGCGCGCTTGTCGGTCGATTCATTGGGCGATTCGAGCGCAATCGTGGTCGAGACCGACCGAGGCGAGCGATTCGAGGTCCGGCGCGTCGCCGGGATTGGGACGCTGCGCTATCTCAGCGAGAGCTCGGATCCCGATTCGGCGTGGGTCCGGCGGTGGACGACGAGCATCGCGCTTCCCGCGGCGATCGCGTTCATCGTCTCGCCCGACACGACGATTTGGCCACTCGGATCGGTTCGTGACTGAGAGTCGGCTGTTCCTCGAGCGGCGCGGGTTCGTGATGCTGACGACCCTGTGGATCATTACGATCGCGGCAATCGTCGCGACGAGTGCCGCGCTCGTCGGGCGACACGCCGTGCAGGAGGGCGCGGCACGTGTGGCGCTCGAGCGCGGGCGCTGGGAAGCACACGGCTGCGAGCGGCGAGTCGCGGCCGCGATCGACGTAGCGCTCGGCTCGACACCCACGCTCGACGATGCGGCAAAGCTGTGGCGTATACTGCCGAGCGCCGTGCTTGGTTCGCCACTGGTCGCGGGCTGCGACGTGAGCCTCGAAGCAGCGGGCACGCGCCTCGAAGTGAACGACGCTTCGGAGGAAATGATCGCCAACCTGTTCGGCGCCCTCGGGCTGGAGGTTGATGCACCGCAGCTCGTCGACGCGCTCGAGGATTGGATCGACCCGGACGACGACGCGCGTCCCATGGGCGCCGAGCGCGGATGGTACGAGGCCGCCGGCCGCATCGTGCCGCGAAACGGTCCGCTCGCCGATGTCCGGGAGACGGTGCGGATACGGGGATTCGACGCAATTCGCGGATTGGACAGCGTGTTGGCGACGGAGCCAGGCCGCATCTCGCTCGCCACCGCGCCGGTACCGGTGCTGATGGCCGTCCCCGGGATCACGCGCGAGACCGCCGAGCAGATCGTGGCCTTGCAGCAACTCGGAACACCGCTGGCCGATCTGCGCGCCGTGCTCGGGTCCGTTTCTCGAACGTCAGCGGAAGCTCTCGCGGCCCGCTACGTCGACGCCGCGCGCGTGACGACCGCGGACCCAGACGCCTGGGTCGTACGCGTGCGTGTGGCGCGCGGTACGCCGGCGGTTGCGGCGAGGCTGGAGTGGCGGCTGATCCGGACTGGTCGCCGATGTTTGGTCGTCGCCACACGGAGCGCGATATGAGAACGCGGATTGGGCTGTCCGTCGGACCGCGCGAGGTGCGAGCGGTCTGCGTTGAATCGGGTGTGGTGCGCTGGCACGGTTGCGCTTCCCTCGAGAGTGCGGTGCGAATCGATGACGCACTGCGTGTCCTCTTCGCGGGCGCGCCGCGCGCCGTGGCGCGCGCTCGAGTGAGCGTCGCGCTCTCGCCGGCCTGGGTTCAGGCAAAGCCGCTTCCCGGGTTGCCGCGGGTCGAATCGCGCAGGGTCTCCAATCAGCTGCTGGGCCAGAACCAACAGGCGTTCTTTCTATGGAAGGGCGGTCCGAGCGTACTCGCGGATATCCACACCAATTCGGACGGAGCGGCCTGGGGCGCGGCGTTTGATCCGGCCATGCTCGAGTCGCTGGTGCGCGCGATGCGGACGAGGCGCATGACGCTCGGCCAAATCGCGCCGGCCGTCGCGGCACTCGGATGGCTTGTTGCGGAGGGCAGCTGTTGCTGGAGCGACGGCGAGGGACTCTTCGAGCTTCGGGCGAGCCACGGCGAGTTGCAGAATGTCCAACGCGTCAGCAGCACAGCCGCGAGCGAGACCGCGCCGCTTCCCGAGAACCTGAGAACGGTCGGGGAGGACGCCGAACAATACCTGGCCGCATACGCCGCCGCGGTCGCGCCACGTCGGCTGCCGCTTGCATGGCGGCCGCGCCCGGGCGCGCCTCGCGTGCGCCATTCGAAGTGGGCCGCGCGAGCGGTGGCGTGCGTTGCGGTGCTCGGGAGCGTGGGGTTCGCGCTCGTCGCGCCGGGCATTCGTGCTGCGCGGTACGCCGCTGCGTGGAACGCCGAGTTGACGCGCTCGCGCGCGGCGCGGGCCGAGCTCGCCCGGACCCAATCAGACCTTCGTCGCGTCTCGGAGACTCTCGAGCGAATCGAGACGTACACCGCCGGCCGCGGCGGCATCACCAGCGCGCTCGCATCGTTGAGTGGATCACTCCCGGATTCGACGGCCATCCTCACGATTCATATGGATTCGGCCAATGGCGGCTTCTCCGCCATCTCGCCGCACGTGACCGATGTGCTCCCCGCGCTCGATGACGCTGAGGCGATCGTCGCGCCGCGAATCATGGGCGCGGTGACACGCGATCTGATTCCCGGCGCGACTGTCGAACGTGCCGCGTTTCGGTTTCGACGGCCGCGCGCGACGCGGCAACCGGCCCGATGACTTTCGGCTTGCGCATCAGTCGCCGCGATCAACGGACCCTTGGTGCAGGCGTCATCACCATCGCGTCGTTGATTGTCGTCGCCCGCGGAATCCCGGCGATCAGAGCCTGGGAGGCAGATCGGCTTCGCGAAGCTCGCGAGGCCGCGACGCAACTGGCTGCCGCACGCGTCGGCCGGCGGCACCTGTCGGCGCTCCGCGACAGCCTCGCGGCGCGGCGCGCGCGGCTCGCGTCGATCGATTCGACGCTCTTCTCCGGAGCATCGACGTCCGCGGTTGCGTCGGCGCTCGCCTCGACCTTGGAAGATCTGTCCGACCACAATGCCGTGAAAGTCACCTCGCTCCAGATCCGCGCGGACAGCGTCCCGCGCGACGGCATGACTCGTGTCGACGTTCGGCTCAGTGGCATCACCGACGTCGTCGGTCTCACGGGTCTTCTCCAGGCAGTCGAAGGCGGTGCGATGCCTCTCGTGATTCGCGAGCTGGACGTGTCGCAGCCGGAGCCCACTGCCGCCGACAGCAGACCGGAGGCACTCCGCATCGACGTGCTGGTGTCGGGAGTCGGGCTCGTGACGGGCGACCGATCTGTCGGCCGCAAATGAAAGAACGCGACTGGTACACGTTGGCCGCGGTGGTCGCGCTTTGCGCGACCGGAATCGGCGCGCTGCGCTGGCGAAACACGGTGCTGACCGCGTCCGTCGATCCGGTCGCGATCCCCGCTCGAGGAAATTCAGACGTACATCTCGACGAAGCGTTGCTCCGCGATGCCGCGGATCTGATCGTGTCGAACGATCCATTTCGTTTGACGAATTCACCGCCGCTCGTGCGCTACGATCCAAAGACGGAGAGCTCGGCGCCGCCCACCTCGGTCGCGCCTGCACCGATTCGTCCGGTCATGACGCTCAAGGCGATCGTCGGCGGGCCGCCCTGGCAAGCAATCGTCGATGGACTGCCCGGGCAGCCTCCGGGAACAGTCGTCCACGCCGGCAGCGCGTTCGACAAACTCGTCGCCCGCGCGGTCACCCGCGACAGTGTCGTGATCCAGGGGCCAGACACGACGTGGGTGCTGAGCTTTCGGAGGCGCGAATGACGCGCATCGCCATTACATGCACGTGCGCGCTCCTTGCCGCGTCGTCGACAGCCGCCGGCCAGTCGACCGGCACGCCGCCGGCCAGGCCCGGCGCACCGGTGCCGGATTCGAGAGTGGCCTCGCCCGACAGCGTGTCGCTTCGCATCGTCAACACGGAGCTCCGTTCGGCGGTACAGATCGTTCAGCAGTACCTGGACAAGCCGGTCATCTTCACCGGCGCCGGCGCCGGTCCACAGGTCACGCTCGAGTCGCCACGGCCGGTGCCGCGCGCCGACGTTCCGCGGCTGCTGCGCGGGCTACTCGACTCGCAGGGCTACGAGCTCGTGGATGACACGGCGAGCGGCACGTATCGCGCCCGACCAAAAGAGCAGCCGCGCACAGCGGCGTCGCCGGCGTTCTCGAGCAGCTCGTCACAGACAGCCACGGCCGCGCGGCAGCAGGGCAGCGCGCCGCAGTTGTTCGTCATCGCGCTCAAGCACGCACGCGCTGCCGACGTTGCGAACACGGTCAACGCGTTGTTCGGTCGCACCAACGCGCCGCAGTTCGGCGCTCCTTCCTCGGCCAATCGCCCCCCGACCCTGTCCGATGAACTGCGTTCCAACCAAGTACCTCCGGTCGAAGCCGCGCCGCTGCCACAGTCGATTCCCGGAACTTCCGGCCGCGCCGCGACCATCACGGGCGACCTGACCATCGTCCCGGACAGCCGCGGCAACAGTCTTCTCATTCGGGCGAATCGCTCCGATTTCGAGCTGATCCAGGCCGCGGTGACGCAGATCGACGTTCGGCCGCCGCAAGTGCTCATCGAAGTCGTGATCGTCGAGGCGCGTCGCGACCGCAGTTTTTCGCTGGGGGTCGAGGCGTCCATCGCGGGCAAGCACGTGAAGGGCACGGACAACACGACCCTGGGCGGCTCCTACACGCCGGGATCCACGGGACTCGGCGACTTCACGCTCAAGCTGATGGGTGCGGGCGACTACGACCTCAACGCCACCATCCGGGCGGCCGTCGGACGCGGCGACATCAAGATCATCAGTCGGCCGGTCGTGCTGACCGCCAACGACGAGGACGCGGAGGTCGTCGTGGGGAGCCAGCGCCCGTTCGTGCAGGTGTCGCGCGCGCTTCCCACCGACGCGGCCGTGCGCGACCAGATCGTGCAGTACCGCGATGTTGGCACCAAGCTCCGCGTGCGCCCCACGATCAGCGTCGATGGCAGCGTGCAGCTCAGCGTAACGCAGGAGGTGAGCAGCGCGACGACCGAAACCGCGTTCAATGCGCCCGTCATCTCCACGAGATCCATCAGTACCGACCTCCTCGCGAAAGACGGCCAGACGATCGCGCTCGGCGGTTTGACCGACAAGCAGCGTGACGTGCAGAGCGGCGGCATCCCCATTCTCTCGAGCATCCCGCTGCTGGGCGGGCTGCTCGGCCGTCAGGCGCGAAACACGACCGAGACGGAGCTTTTCGTCTTTCTCACACCGCGCGTGATCAGAACCGACGAGGACGCCGAACGGTTGACCGATCCGATGCGCAAACGTGCCGATCAGGTGAAACCGTGAATCCGTGCGATACTCCGTTGATCGGCGATTCGATGTCGATGCAGAGGCTCCGCGCGCTGATCGCGCGCATTGCGCGGTCAAAGGTCCCGATTCTCATCGAGGGCGAGACCGGGACTGGCAAGGAGCTCGTTGCCGCGGCGTTGCACCGGCAAAGCGGGCGCGATGGCGCTTTCGTCGCCTTCAACGTATGCGCGTTGAGCGAGTCGATGTTCGAGGACGCGCTATTTGGTCATGCAAAGGGCGCGTTCACCGGCGCGCTGGGAGAGACACCCGGTTTTCTTCGCGAGGCGAACGGCGGCACGGTGTTTCTCGACGAGATCAGCGGACTGCCGCTGGCCCATCAGGCCAAGCTGCTTCGCGCCGTGGAGACCGGCGTCGTCCGACCTGTTGGCTCGTCGCGCGACACGCTGACCGACTTTCGTCTCATCGTGGCGACGAATGAGCGGCTCGACGACCTGGTCGAGCAGGGCCGCTTCCGGCCGGATCTCGCGCATCGGGTGTGCGGTTTGGTGCTCATCGTGCCGCCGCTCGCCGAGCGCGTCGACGACATCCCCGCGCTCGTCGAGTACTTCGTGCATCGCGCAGGGGCGGAAACGGAAGTGACGAGAGACGCGGTCAGGCTGCTCCAGACGCGCACGTGGCGCGGCAACGTTCGTGAGCTGCGGCAGGTCGTGGAAGCCGCGGTCGCGGTGCGGCGAGACGTGCTCGACGTCGACAGCCTCGAGCTGGTTCTCGGCGCCCGCGCTCGCGAGGTCGGCGGCGCCGTACGCACGCCGGCGATCGTCGAGCGCGAGCAGCTTCTGAGCGTTCTCGGGACGACGGCGTGGGACACGGAACGCGCCGCGGCAATGCTGGGCGTGCATCGCGCCACGATCTACAGGCGCATGCGCCGGCTCGGCATTTCCGTTCCTTCCATCGGCGCGGCGTACTCGCTGGGCTCCGGGCGCCAGCCGTCAACCGCTACGTTCGTTGGACAACCCGGGCGCAGTGGCTCGTGGGCGCAGATGTGATTCGCGACAGGCGCTCCCCGACTAGCCGATGTACGTGTAGCTGAAGCCCTTCTCCTGCGCGCGATTGGTGACGATCACGCCCGCGGCGACCACTCGCGCGGTTGGCGTGACGAGATTCGCTCGAAGGTCGGCCTCGACCTCCGCCGCGCTCCGGCCAGCGTCGGGCGCCACCGTGCGCGCGATGCGCGCCGTTGCCATGCCGCAGATCGCGACGATCACACCACGCTTGGCGAGATCGTTCGCGATGCTCGTGTGCGGGTTTTTTGTCGCCGGCACGCCACCTTCGCTCACCTTCTGTGACTCGCCGAGCTTGTACTTGGCCCACATCGCGTCGTTGAAGCCGAACACGCTCGCTTGATGGCGGACGCAGACGATCGCATTGACGTCGGCGTCCGTGAGCTGATAGATGGGACCTGTGTTCGCCGTGAGAAAGTTGCGCGCGAACACCCAGCCCGTCGGTCCCTCCTCGACGCTGGTGCAGTCGAAGATGTTCTTGTGCTGGCCCTTGAGATCGTCGAGCCACGCGTCTGCCGGATGCGTGGGCCCGCGGGTGGATTGCGCTGCGGACCGTGATGGCAGCGCGACGACACCGGCGAGCGCGGTGCCCACCGCGGCGAGGCGGGCGAGGAAGGAGCGCCGAACGACGGCGTCCTGCGTCGGGGTGCTCATGGTGACTCCGGGCGATGTGGGTGAACGGAAGCGGTCGGTTCGGCGGCGCACTGCAATCTACGCGTCG
>DATJHY010000044.1:0-17306 GCA_035493635.1 Gemmatimonadaceae bacterium
GCGGCTTGGCCGTGACGATCAGCCGCTCCGGCGCCGGTCCGAGGTACCTAATGGGCCAGCAGGTCGTGAGCGTCAGGACCGGATCGATTGATCGAACGAGCGCGGGCGCGTCCTTGTCGACGACGCGCTTGGCGACGACGACCCATGACTGGCGGATCGCGCCCGATTCGGTCGTGATGGTGTCACCCGCCTCGAGCAGATCGAGGTGGTTGAAGTGGCGATCGCGATGAGCCGAGATCACGGCGTTGCCCCGTTCGCCGGGGAATGCGCTGCCAGGCAGGTGACCCGGGCCTGCATTCAGCTCTTCGTCGCCGACTCCCTCGAGGACGATCTCGTCGAGATCGATGTGCGGGATCACCAGGCGCGCGACCGGCGCTCCGTCCACGATGGGCTCGCGTTTGCCGTGGTGGAAGGCGACCGATCGCGCCAAAGCGACGGTCGCCTTTGCCTCGGCGCTGTCCCAGGCTTGACGCGCCTGATCGGCACGAAGGACGCCGATGGCATACTGTCCGGCGGCGAACGAAAGCAGGAGTCCGCCGGCGATATAGAACACGTATCCGAACGTCTTACGCACGTTGCCTCGCCGGACGGGCGCCGCCAACCAGGATGGTTCCGACCACGAGCAGGCCGAATCCGGTGAGTGCGATGAGGGGCAGGTTGCTCGCGGTCGCGGGTGCGCGCGTGCCGGCAGCGGGCATCGCGGTGTCGGCCACGGTCACGGGCGTGTTCGATGGCGCAGCGGCGGTGTCAGTGGCGGCGAGCGGCGGAGCCGCCACGCCGGCCGCGGAGTCGACCCACGTCTTCATGTTGGTCAGCTGGGCGTTGATTACGCTGTCGGTCTTTGTCTTCTGCGCGACAGCCGCCGTGGCCTTGACCGAATCCGCCGCCTTGTTTCGAGGCGGAATGAAGGTCGTGAACTGGGCGCGACCCACCTGCGGGACCCCAATCACGAGCGCCAGTAGAATCACACGTCGAAACGACACGTTGCCCTCTCGTGAGCTTCGGTTTGGGAGAGGGCATACCGCGGGCCAAGCGCGAACATGTGCTCGAGCCAGTTTGTCCGGCCGAATGAGGCCGCTTCCGGGCGGATCCTACAGCTGTGGCGACCGCCCTGTTGCGACTATGCAACAGACCGCCAAGCCAGCCCTACAGGAGTGGAATCGCACACGCTCGCAAGCTTGTGGTGACGCGGTTTGGATATCCGCTGCTATGGCGTGGTCTCCTTTTTTGGCCAGGCCGCCACGATCGCCGCCCCGAGCTTTCCGAGGGTCACCTGCGCCTCGTTGTCGACCACCCAGCGCGTGTCGGAGTTTTGCTTGGTGCAGCCGCAGGCGACCACCCGCGACTGCAGCCCGAAACGCGCGCACTCGGTTCGAACCGAGTCGGTTGCCCCGGTCTTGTGCGGGGCGCTCACTCCCTCGACGGTCCGCTGCATCGACTCGACGTCGGCATTGCTGCGCAAGATGTCGAGCATCGATGAATCGGCCGCCGGGCTCACGGCCCTACCCTGGGCGAGCAGCTCGAACAGATGCGCCATCTCGTTCGGCGTGCTGACGCCCAGCCCGTACTTGACCGAGCTGTCCATCGCGACGCTGGTCATTCGCAGATAGACCTTGGAGTGCACTTTGGTATGCGGCAGACCGAGCGCCTCCATTTTCTGCCACACGCGGCGAATCGCGACCTTGTCGAGAATCAGGTTGGTCGCGGTGTTGTCGCTCAGAATCGTCATGAGCACGGCGGCGTCGTGGACGCTCAACGCCATGCCTGGGTGCATGAACTGCAGGACGCCGCTGCCGGGCACCTGGTCGATCTTGAGCACCGTCAGCGGATCGTCAAGCGAGAGCTCCTTCTTTTCGGCGAGATCGTAAAGCGTGACGAGGATCGGGACCTTGATCAAGCTGGCCGTGGGGAACGTCTCGTCGCCGCGCAGCGACAGGCGCTCGCCAGTGTCGAGATTGAGAACAGAGTACCCGAGCACGCCATGGTGGGCTTTGGCGATCGCGTCGAGCGTGCGACGAAGCGCGGCGGTGTCGGCGCGCGCGAAACTCGGCGTTGTCTGTCCTGCGGCTGAATGTGCCATCGTCAGGACGAGCGCCAACACGACGAGCGAATGCTTCATGTCACGGTTCCCGTTTCATGTTCGTGCGGCTCCCACGCGCCATCGCGCAGAATGTCACCGATCATCCGCACCGCGCGCTCGAGCTCATCGTCGCTCGTGTAGAAGTGCGGCGCCAATCGAATTCCGGCGTTCGGTCGGTAGTCCACGATGACACCGTTGGCGAGGAGTGCGCGTGCGACGCCGAGTGCGTGCGGCACGTCGAAGGCGACCGTGCCGCCACGTTGCTCAGCGGCTCGTGGTGCCGACACACGGTATCCGCTGGCATCGGCGAGCTCGATCAGCCGCGTGGTTTGCCGCATGCTCTTTTCGCGAATGCGCTCGATGCCGGCACGGCGGACCAGTCTCGGACCCTCGATCGCCGCGAACAACGCCGGAATCGGCGGCGTTCCGTTGAGCCATCGCCACGCGTGGTCGGCGTAGCGCATCTCCGGCTCGAAGCCGAACGGATGCTGGTGCGCTTGCCACCCGGTAAACGACGGCGACAGCCGCCGGCTCGCTTCCCGCGAAACGTAGAGGAACGCGCCCCCGGGCCCGCCGCACAGCCACTTCAGCACGCCGCCACTCAGGAAATCGACGCCGAGCCAGTGCACGTCGACCGGGATGACTCCCACCGAATGGAAGGCGTCGAGCGAGACGAGCGCTCCGACTTCGCGCGCGCGCGCACAGATCGCGGCGGCATCCATGATGAACGCCGAGCGAAAGAGCACGTGCGAGATCGCGACGAGGGCCGTGCGCTCGTCGATCGCGCCGAGGATTCGCTGCGTGTCGATGCCGATTCCATCCTCGCTCGCCACGACCTCGATACGCGCGCCAAGGCGTGTGGCGAGCTGATCGTACACGTATCGAACAGACGGGAAGTCGAGCTCCGTCATCACGATCTTGTCACGGCTCGGCGTGTACGGCACGGCGCTGAGCACGGCCGTCTGCGCGATCGTGACGTTCGGGAGCATCGCGATCTCGCCCGGGCCGGCGCCGATGAGCGGAGCGATCTCGTCGCCGACGGCAACCGGCATCTCCCACCAGCCGTTGGCCCATGCCCGGACGCCGAGCTCCGACCATTGGTCGACGTAGTCGGCCAATCTGTCAGCAACTCCACGCGGCATGGCGCCCAGCGAATTCGAGACGAGATACGTCGTCCGCTCGAGGATCGGAAACTCGGAGCGAAACTGGAGCAGCGGATCGTTCACGCCGACGATTCCGCGCGCGCCGCTCGGCGAGTCGGGATGCTCGCCACGTAGATCACGATCGTCAGACCGACGAGCACGAGGACGGACGTCCATTCGTCCGCCGAGAGACTGCTCAGCAGCCAGGCGATGACGGCGATCGCAAGGACGGGAACGATCGCCGCGCCAGGAATGCGGTACGGCGCCGCGTCATGCCTGATCCCACGTCGCCGGAGCTCGATGACCCCGGCGCAGCACGCCGCGTAGGCAATGAGCACTGAACCGTTCGCGATGATGACCAGCTTCTCGAAACTTCCGCTCACGGCGAGGCCGATCACGAGGATGGTCTGGATTGCGATCGCGACGTACGGCGTCTTGAATCGCGGGTGGACCCAGGCCACAGTGGAAGGGAGAAAACCATCGCGACCGAGCGCGAACAGCATGCGTGGGCCGGCGAGGGTCATGCCGCTGATGTAGCCGAACATCGAAACGATTGTCCCAACGTTGATGATCGTTTGGCCGGTCGGCCCGAGGACGACGGCCGCCGCCGCGGCCAACGGCGTCTTTTGTCCGGGAAGCGCGGCTCCGAGTATGCCCTGCGCCACGGTTTGTATGGCGAGATAGACCAGCGTGACGATCCCCATCGCGATGAAGATCGCTCGCGGGACCGTGCGCGCCGGGTCGCGCACCTCGCCGCTCGGGGCGAGCGCGGTTTCGATACCGAGGAATGCGAAGATCAGCACGATCGACGCTCGGCCGACATCGCCGGCGCCCGGCGGTCTGCTCCACGCCAGATTCTCGCGATGCAGTCCCGTGAATCCCACCACGATCAAGAGCAACAGCGGCGCGAGCTTTGCCACGGTCATGAGCGCGTTGAACCGGCTCGCGCCGCGTACGCCGGCGAAATTGAGCGCGCCGAGCGCCGCCAGAATCACGACCAGCGCGATCGTTCGCGCCGCCCCGGCGCCGAGCGCGGGGATTGCGGCGGCAAGCGCGTCGGCGAAGAATGACGAGACCGCAGCGGTGGCGACTGTAATTCCGGCCCACAGCGTGGCCCCGGTTATGAATCCTACGAACGGACCGAAGGCGACTTCGACGTACGCGTACAACCCACCGGTCAGCGAAACCCGGCTGCCCGCTTCAGCGAAGCACATGACGATCAATGCCATCGCCAGCGCGCACACGACGTACGCGACCGGCGCCGCGGCACCGAGCACTCCGGCGGCGGCCGACGGCAGGCGGAAGATTCCGCCGCCGATCGTGACGTTCACGATCCCCGCCGCGAGGCCCCAAATGCCCATGGCGCGGACCAGTGCTTGCTCGGATGTAACGCGGCTCACAGTGGGGTTCGCGTGCTGGAGAGTAGCGATCGATGAGGGAATAAACGGCGCGCGGACGGGTACAAGAGTAGGTACGACGCGACTCGCGCGCTACCATTCTGTACAGCCTCGATGACTACAACGACTCGCAGAACCGCGCTCGTCCTCGGCGGCGGGGGCATGAAGGGATTCGCGCACATCGGCGTGATGCAGGCGCTCGAGGAGCGCGGCATCGTACCGACGTTGTACGCGGGTACGAGCATCGGCGCGCTGCTGGCCGCGGCGCGTGTCGGCGGCATGCCTCTCGAGGACATCGCGAGACGGGCCAGCACGTTCCGCCGACGTGATCTATTCCGCATCAATCATTTCGGGATGCTGATGGAGCGGATGCGGTCGCCGTCCATCTATCTGGAGGATCCGCTGCGTGATCTGGCCCGCGCCGTCGTTCCGGCGGGGACGTTCGAGGATCTGACGATGCCGCTCATGGTGAACACGGTCGATCTCGAGCGCGGAATTTCCGTGATCTGGGGCGCGCCGGGTCTGCGTGACGTATACGTGCAGGACGCCGTGTACGCGTCGTGCGCGCTTCCGGGCTATTTCCCGCCCGGACGCGTGGGCGGCCGGCTGTGCGTGGACGGAGGCGTGATCGACAACCTGCCGGTCGCCATCGCGTCCCTCGATGCCGATCTGATCATCGCCGTCGACGTCGGGAGCACGGATCTGCGGCCGATCAGCGACGCGATGGCGCTCGGCTTCGCCAACATCTATATGCGCGCCGCGGCGACGATGATGCACGCGCTGCAGCAATTCCCGCTCACGCACTGGAACGGACCGCCAATGGTGCTGGTGCGCCCTCGCTGTGGCGAGGACTGGCTCAGCTTCACCAACATCGACGCGACGATCGAGGAAGGTCATCGCGCGGCGAGCAAAGCGCTCGAAGACATCGACGCGTACTATGATCAACCCGGCGGTGTCTATCCGCGGCGCCGCGTGGAGATCGAGGTCGATCGGGAACGGTGCATCGGATGCGGGATGTGCGTCGCGCTGGCGCCCAGCCTCATGGGGCTCGACGCGGAGCGAAAGGCGTACGCGCGCACGCGCACCGTGGACTGGTCACCAGCCGATGGTGACTTCGTGGCATCCTGCCCGACCGCCGCGATTGCCACGAGAAAGGTCGGACAAGTCGTCCCCCTGAAGGCCGGAGAACGCGGAGTCGCCTGACCTGCTCAGACGGGAGCGCCGATCGTCGCAAGCGCTTGCCGGGCGATTCGCTCGTACGAGTCGACCGCCCGCCGTAGCTCGTCCACCGAGGCATGCTCGTCGTCGCGATGGGCGACGTGGATCGAGCCGGGGCCGAACAGGTAAGGCGTTCCCCAATTCGAGAGCACCGGAATGTCGGTCGCAAACGCCACGACCGACGTTGGAAAGCCATCGACCACGCCGAGCTTCACGGGCGGCACCACGGGCCCCCACTCGAGCGTTGCCCGGCCCGCAGCCCAGCGTTCGATGATTCGAATCACCTCATCGGGCGGCGTCACCAGCCGGATCATGAGCCGCGCCTCGGCGGACGGCGCCACGACGTTGTCTGCAACGCCGCCCGCGAGCGAGCCGATGTTCACCGTCGTCTCGCCGAACAGCTCATCGCTCGGAAGGTCGATCGAATCGAGCTCGGTGAGCAGACGTACCAGATTGGCGGTGGCCGAGACGCCAAGGTGCGGATAGGCCGAGTGGGCGGCCTGGCCATTCGTGCTGACGATGACGCGAATCGCGCCCTTGGTGCCCCGGCCGAGCGTACTCTCCGTGGGTTCGCCATTGATGAGCACGCGGCTCGATGACGGAACGCGGTTCGACGTGACCGCTTCGTTGGCGGCGTGAGCGCCGTCGTGCGTCACCTCCTCGCCGACGACGAACAGCAGGGCCACGGGAAGGCCGGCGTCGCGCAAGCGCTCCGCGGCACAGATCATCGCCGCCGCGATGCCTTTGGCGTCGCAGGCGCCACGCCCGTGAATGACGCCTCCTTCTACGCGTGGCGGAATGAACGGCGGCACGGTGTCGAGGTGCGTCGATAGCGTGACGAGTGGCGCGTCGCAGGCCGTGGCGAACAGGTCGTCACGGCCGCTCGAGACCGGGATACGCCGCGTGTCCCAGCCCGAGTCGGCGAGGTAGCGATCCAGCCAGGCGATGACGTCGCCCTCACGCCCGCTCGTGGAATCGATTGACATCAGGCGCGTCGTCAACTGAATTGGATCGCTCGGCGTATTCATGAAAAACAAAATCGACGCCCCCCACCGCTCGCGCAACGCTTCGGAGATTCCCGCCATGCGCAGACCTCTCCCTGTCCCCCTCCCTGCCATTGCCCTTCTCGTCATCGCCGTCGGGCCGGCCGGACTCTCGGCGCAGCGCGCGCGTGCCGCCGCCTCCGCCGCGCCGGTCACTCAAGCCGGCTCGCCGGCGGCCGCGCACGACGACAAGCGGGCAATGACGGTCGCCGACTACGCGTTGTGGCGCTCGGTACGCGACGTTGCGATCTCGGATGACGGTGTGTGGGCCTCGTTCGGCTATCAGCAACGGCGAGTCGACGACACGCTCTTCGTGAAGAACCTGGCGACGGGCGCCGAGCAGCGGATTCCACGCGCCTCGCGTGCCCAGTTCTCGGATGATTCGAAGTGGATCGCCTATTTCGTCTCGCCGCCAGTGCGGCCGAATGCGCCCGAGACAGACGCTCCGCAGAACGCGCCGGCGAGAGTCGAGGTCCGCAATCTGGCCAACGGCAACAGCGTCGGCTGGGAGAACGTGGCCTCATTCGCGTTCTCGAAAGGCTCGGCGGCGCTATTGGTCCGTAAGGCTCGGCCCGGAGCAGGTCCCGATGTCGCCGCCGGGCGTGGCGGCAGAGGCGGGGCGCCGCCGGCGGCGGCTGGTGGTCGAGGCGCCGCGGCGCCCGCGAGGGTCGACGGCACCGACGCCATTCTGCACCACCTGGCTGATGGAATCGACGAGCCGCTGAGCAGCGTGTCGGCCGCTGAGTTCAACCACGCCGGGACGATGCTCGCGTACACCGTCTCCGCCACGGACCGCGACGGCAACGGCTTGTATCTCGTCGCGGTCGGCAGCTGGCAGCGGCGCACGCTCGACAACGCGCGCGCCGACTATGCGAGGCTCACGTGGGACGATTCGGGGACGGCGGTTGCCGTGCTGCGCGGGACCGATAGACGCGGTTACACGGAGCGCGAGAACACGCTCGTCGCGTATGCGGGACTCGATGGCCCGGAGCCGTCCGCCTTCGTGCTCGATCGCAAGCAGTTGGCGGGGCTGCCCGACACGATGGTTCTGAGCGAGAAAGGCACGCTGTCGTGGAGCCCCGATCACGGCAAGCTGTTCGTCGGGCTCAAGCCGCAAGAAGCCGCGCCGGCGCGACGTGATTCGACCGCGGCCGTGGAGCCCGTCGGCAACGTGGACGTGTGGCACTGGAAGGATGCCTACATCCAGCCCGTGCAGATGGTCCGCGCTCAGCAGGACCGCAATCGTACGTTCACGGCGTCGGTGATCCTCGCGCAAAAGAAGGTGGTGCCGCTCGCGGACGATCGGATGGATCGCGTGCAAATCACCAAAGGCGGCGAGTGGGCGATTGGCCAGGACGACAAGGAGTACGTGGACGATTGGAAACCGCAGCTCAACGACTTTTACCGGGTCAACACGAACAGCGGCGAGCGGACGCCCATCATCAAGGCGCAGGAACGTTCGCTCGGCGTGTCGCCTGATGGGCGATATCTGCTGTACTGGAAGGACAAGCACGTGTGGGCGTACGATCTGGCGGCGAACAAGCACGTCAACGTCACGAGAGCCGCGCCAGTGAGTTTCGTGAACGCAGAAGAGGATCACGTGGGCGAAAAGCCGGCCTACGGCATCGCCGGCTTCACGAAAGACGGCAAGTCGGTGGTGCTCGAGCACAAGGATGACCTCTGGCTCGTTTCACTCGATGGCGCCGCGGCTCCGCGCGATCTCACAGGCGGTATCGGGAGCAAGGACGGCATCCGGTTCCGGTATGTGCGGCTCGAGCCGGACGAAAACGGAGCGACCGCCGGGCCGGGCGGGTTTGGCGGCGGGCGTGGCGGCGCGGGTGCCAGCACGGTGATCGATCTCTCGAAGCCCGTGCTGCTCTCTGCCTTTGGCGAAACATCCAAGCAGGCCGGCTTCTACCGGCTCGACAACGGCGCGATGAGCAAATTGGTGTACGAGAATCGCAGCTTCGGGCGGCCGATCAAAGCGAGGAACGCGGATCGTGTGCTGATCACGCGCGAGACGTTCGCCGAGTTCCCCGACTCCTGGGTCACCGACAGCCGATTCGCGAATCCGCAGCGGCTCACGGAGGCGAATCCGCAGCAGGCGCAGTTCCGCTGGGGCCACCGCGTTCTGATCGACTACAAGGACAAGGACGGGCACAAGCTTCAGGGGACGCTGGCAGTTCCCGACAGCTACCAGCCAGGGCAGAAGCTGCCGATGCTGGTCTACTTCTACGAAAAGCTGTCGGACAATCAGAACCATTACGAGGTGCCCCGCTACGCGTCGGGACCGCAGTACGCCGACTACGTGAGCAACGGCTATCTCGTGCTGCTGCCGGACATCTACTTCCACACGGGCCGGTCGCATACCGACATGCTCAATTCGGTGGAAGCAGCGGTGCGTCGCGTGGAGGAACTGGGCTACGCGGATCCCAAGCGCGTCGGCCTGCACGGCGGGAGCTACAGCGGCCAGGGCGGCGCCTATATCTCGACGCAATCGAAGATGTTCGCCGCGATCGCCATCCGCGCGGCGGCGGTCGATCTCGTCGCCGACTTCAATCAGCTGTGGAAGACGACCGGCACGAACCAGCACCGGTATGACACCTACGGGCAAGGGCGCTTCGGGACGAACCCGTACGACAACCTGTCGCTGTTCATGGATCAGTCGGCGGTGTTCCACGCGCAGACGATGAATACGCCCCTGCTGATCTTCCAGGGAACGAACGATGGCTCGACCGAGTGGCTGCAGGGCGTGGAGTTCTACAATGCGCTGCGCTTCCTCAAGAAACCGGTGATCTTCCTGTCATACGAGGGCGAGGGGCACGGCTTCACGCGATACGACAATCAGTACGACGTGGAAGTTCGCATGCACCAGTTCTATGATCATTATTTAAAGGGCGAGCCGGCCGCGGAGTGGATCGCCAACGGGGTGCCGTTCATCAAGAAGAAGACGCCGACCGGCGCCGCGGCGCAGCCGGTGCAGTTGATGGGGGGTGGCGCCGGAATCGGGACGCCGACGCCGGGCGGCAGCGCCGCCGGTGGTGGAAACGGCGGCGGCATTGCGGCGGGTGGGCCACCGAATCCCTGAGGAGGGCCACAGTATCGCCGTCTCCCTTGCGCATGGAATCGGCGTGGCGATGTGTGTCCTGGCCGTCCGAACGGCGACGGCCCAGAACGCGCCGCCCGCGCCAGCGGCTCTCGCCGGCGTGATCCGCGATTCGGCGGCGGCGCCCATCGCGGACGCCGAGGTCATCGTGCGCGACCTCGGCAGGACCGGGCGAACCGATGCCCGCGGCGCATTCGAGCTGCGCGACGTGCCGGCCGGCGCGCACGAAGTGTGGTTCAGGCGATTGGGCTACACGAGCGTGGAATACAACTGGGCGGCGCGCGCTGGCGAGCGGACCGAGATCAAGGTTACGCTGCACGCCATCGCGCGCACGCTCGATCCGGTGGTCATTCGCGCGCAGGAGGACCGGCGAATGCGCGGCACTTCGTCGATCCTCGGCATGGTCGTCGATACGACGGGCACGCCGGTCGACGAGGCCGAAGTGCAGCTCGTCGGCGCGGATCGCGTTGGCGTCACGCGAGCGAATGGCGGGTTTCTGTTTCGGCCGCTGCTGCCTGGCACGTACCTGTTGAAGGTCCGCAAGCTCGGCTACGCGCCGGAAGTGATGACAGTCGCGCTGCGCGAGCACGACGACCGCGAGGTGGCGATCCGGATCAGGCAGCTGCCCGTGCAACTGGACGCCATGGTCGTTGCGGAGCGCAGTGGTTACGGCCGCGATCAGAAAGTCTACGAGGAACTCGACGAGCGCATGCGGTGGCACAACTTCCGAAGCATCGTGCTCGGGCGGGACGAGCTGGCACGGTATTACGGCGCCTCGCTCGACTACGCGATCGGCGCGATGGGTGTGCCGGGCCTGGAGCAGATGGCCAACTGGCGCCGCAACATCCCGCACAGCATCGATCCTCGCGGCAGTCGCCAGTCGATGGGCGGCGTCGGCGCGGGCGTCGACGATGCCTGCGTTCTGCTCAACGGGAAGCGGCAGATCCATCAGCCGCTCAGCGCGTTCACCACTGCGCAGCTCGAGATGATCGAGATCTACCCGAGCGGCACGGAGGTCACGGGCACGATCTCGGACCGGATGGTGGATCCCAAGTGCAAGGCGCTGAGCCTCTTTCAGCATCCGACGTACTACGTGATCTGGGAGCGGTAGGCCGCCCGACACGAAGTAGGGTCTGACCCTACTTCCCGATCGCCCGTCGAATCGTACTTCGGGGTACGCGCCCGTTTTCGTCGGACGGCCCCGTCGGACGATCCACCCTTGCGCGTCCTCGCGAACGGGGCTATCTCTCGTTAACCGTTTGGTCAAATCATATGGTTAAGAGCCTGGCAGCCGCTTCGGTTCAGCGCGACCGCGACACCGAACAGCGCATCCTCGACGCGGCCAACACCGTGTTCGTACGCCGCGGCACCGCCGGCGCCCGGATGCAGGAGGTCGCCGAAGAGGCGGGCGTCAACAAGGCGCTCGTCCATTACTACTTCCGGAACAAGAGCCGGCTCGCCGAGGCAGTGTTCCGCCGCGTTGCCAGTGGACTGTTCGCCAGCGCGGGGGCCATCCTCGGCTCCGACGTCGACCTGGAGACCAAGGTCCAGCGCATCATCGCTCTGTACCTCGACCAGCTCGCGCGCACACCGTACGCGCCGGGCTACGTGATCGGCGAGCTGAATCAGCACCCCGACCGCGCCAAACAGCTGCTCGACGTCGTGCGCCGGCTTCGCGACGACGCGATGACCCCCGATTTCGTCGCCACGCTCGCCACGCAGCTCAGATCGGAGGCGCGCAAGCACAACATCCGCGCGATTCCCGCGGAGCAGTTCATCGTGAATCTCGTTTCGCTCTGCATCTTCCCGTTCGCGGCCAAGCCCATGCTCTGTACCGTGCTGCAACTCGATGACAAGGGCTTCGCTCGATTCGTCGACGATCGGAAGCGCACTCTGCCCGCGTTCTTCCTCAACGCTCTCCGACCATGAGACTCGCGACGCTACCGTTCGCGCTCGCGGCGCTGGTTTCTGCCGCGACGGCTCGCGCGCAGCAGACTGGCGCCGAGCCGCGCGACACACTGCGGCTCGCGGATGCCCAGAGCCGGGCCGTCGCGAGCGATCCACGCCGCCGCCAGCTCGAGCTGCAGGAGCGGGCTACCGCGCTCGGTCTCCAGTCGCTCTCCGCGGAGCGCCTGCCGGCGCTGAGTGCCGGCGGCCAGGCACAATACCAATCCGCAGTCACGCGCGTTTCAGTCGCCTTGCCCGGCGTCACGATTCCGTCGCCGTCGCAGGACACGTACGACGCGCGGCTCAACGTGCAGCAGTCGATCTTCGATCCCACGTATCGGCCGCGGGCGGCAGTCGAGCGGGCCCGGCTCGTGGAGTCGCAGGCGCAGGTTCGGACCTCGCTGTACGGACTCCGCCAGGATGTGAACGAGGCGTTCTTCGCCGCGCTCATGGCGCAGGAAAAGGTCGCGCAGGTCGAAGCGACGATTGCCGCCCTCAGCGCGCGGCTCGGCGAAACCGAGACCAGGCGGCGCGAGGGCGCGGCGACGCCAGGCGACACGGCAGCGATTGCCGCCGCGCTTTTGCAGCGACGACAGGACCTCGCGCAAATCGAGGCCGACCGAACGGCGGCACTCGCGCGGCTGAGTGATCTGATCGGCACGACAGTCTCGCGCGCCACGGTGCTCGCCGCACCGGTGCTCGACACTGCGGTCGCGCGGGCGCTGCCCCGCGCGATCGATTCCGTTCGCGCGCGACCGGAGTACGCGCAGTTCGCGGCAGCCCGCGAGCGACTGGCGCGTCAGGAAGCCGTCGAGGGTGCGCAGGACAAGCCGCGTGTTTCAGCGTTTGGTCGAGCGGGATACGGACGTCCGGGCCTGAACATGCTGAGCACCGACTTCCAGTCCTACTGGCTGGCCGGCGTGCAGCTGCAGTGGGCGCCGTGGACATGGGGCACGACCACGCGCGACCGTGAGGTGATCGAGGTCCAGCGGGAGATCGTCGCCAGCAACGAAGCCGCATTCACGGCGAGCCTCCGGCGCGCGGTGCAACAGTCGCTGGCCACCATGCGCCGACTCGACACCACCCTGGCGCTCGACGAGCGAATCATCACCCTCCGCGAACAGGTCGAGCGGGAGACGTCGGCCAGATTGCGCGAGAGCGTGGTGACCGCGGCCGAGTACACCGACCGCGCCGCCGACCTGTTGGCGGCAAGGCTCACGCACGCGCAGCACCGCGTCGAGCTCGCGCAGGCGCGCGCGACGTTCCTCACAATCATCGGGGTCGATGCTCCATGATGCGCATGTACTCATTCGCGGCCATTGCCGCACTGCTCGTCGCCGCGACCGCCTGTCGCCGAGGCCCCAAGCCCGACGCCTATGGGAACATCGAGGCGACCGAAGTCGTGGTCGGTGCCCAGGCGGGTGGCCAGCTCGAGTCGTTCACCCCGGCTGAGGGCAACGTCCTGCCGCTCGGCGCGACGGTGGGCATGATCGACACGACGACAGCGTCGCTCCAGCTCCAGCAGGTCAGTGCGCAGCGCACCGCCAGCGCTTCGCGCGCCACCGAAGTCACGAAGCAGATCGGCGTGCTCGAGGCCCAGCGACCGATCGCGCAGCGCGGCTATGAACGGACGCGCCGGCTGTTCGAGCAGCAGGCGGCGACGGCGCAGCAGCTCGACCAGGCGGAGCGCGAGTATCGCACGCTCGTCGCGCAACTCGAGGTCGCGCGCGTACAGCGCCAGGCCGCGCTGCACGACGTGACGGCGAGCGACGCGCGCGCCGCTCAGGTGCGCGACCAGCTACGCAAAAGCGTCGTCACCAATCCCGTCGGCGGGACGGTGCTCACCACTTACGTGCGCACGGGCGAGCTGGTGCAGGTTGGCCAGCCGCTGTACAAGATCGCGAATCTCGACACCATGGAGCTGCGGGCGTACGTCACCGAGACGCAGCTCGCGAGCATCAAGGTCGGCAAGCAGGTCACGGTTTCGATCGACGTGGGCGCGGCGCGCCGCCCGCTCCCCGGCGTGGTATCCTGGGTGTCGCCGACGGCGGAGTTCACGCCGACACCGATCGAGACGCGCGACGAGCGGGTGAATCTGGTCTACGCCGTAAAGATTCGTGTGCCCAATCCCAACGGCATCCTCAAGATCGGCATGCCGGCCGACGTCCAGCTCACCACGGTCGCGTCGCGATGAGCAGCGCGGCGGCGGGCAGGCACGACGAGCAGGCGGTCGTCGCCGAACGGCTCACGAAACGCTTCGGTGAGGTCGTCGCCGTGAACGACGTGTCCGTCTCCGTGGGCAATAACGAGATCTTCGGCTTCATTGGACCGGACGGCGCGGGAAAGACGACGCTTTTCAGAATGCTCGTCACGCTACTCCTGCCGGACAGCGGCAGCGCGCGCGTGCTCGGCCTGGACGTGGTCTCGCAGCTGTGGGAGCTCCGTCGTCACCTCGGGTACATGCCGGGTCGGTTCTCCCTCTATCCCGATCTGAGCGTCGAGGAGAATCTGCGATTCTTCGCCTCGGTGTTCGGCACGACCATCGAGCGCGAGTACGACCACATCGCGCCGATCTACTCACAGCTGGAGCCGTTCAAGGCACGGCGCGCAGCCGCGCTTTCCGGCGGAATGAAGCAGAAGCTCGCGCTGTGCTGCGCACTCGTGCATCGGCCGCAGGTCCTGTTTCTCGACGAACCCACGACGGGCGTGGATGCGGTCTCGCGGCGCGAGTTCTGGGAGCTCCTGGCGAAGCTCAAGGCCACCGGCCTCACGATCGTCGTCTCCACGCCGTACATGGACGAAGCGCGACGGTGCGACCGGGTCGCGCTCATGCAGCACGGGCGGCTCCTCGCGGTGGACACGCCGCGCGCGATCACCGAATCGTTCGGCCGGCCGCTGTACTCGGTCACGACGGGCCATCGCTATCGCGCGCTGCAAATACTCCGCGAGTTTCCACAGACGGCCAGTGTGTATCCGTTCGGCGAATCGCTGCACTACACCGACCGGCGCACCGGCCAGTCGCCGGAGGGAGTGGCCAGCGAGCTCCATCAGTTCGCGGCGGCCCGGGGTCTCGCCGATCTCGCGGTGCGAGCGATGGCGCCGACGATCGAAGACGTGTTCATGGCGCGCATGGGCGGGTCCGACGGGCCGGAAACATCCGAGCCGCGGGGTGCCGCGTGAGCGACGTCGCGATTCGGGCCAACGGGCTCACACGACGGTTCGGCAGCTTCGTCGCGGTCGATCAGATCACGTTCGAGGTCCGGGCCGGCGAAGTCTTTGGCTTCCTCGGCGCGAACGGCGCCGGAAAGACGACGGCGATCCGCATGCTCACGGGGTTGTTGCTGCCCAGCGGTGGTCAAGCGACGGTCGCCGGGTACGACGTGTACCGCGAGAGCGAGGCGATCAAACGCGCCATCGGCTACATGAGCCAGCGCTTCTCCCTGTACGACGATCTCAGCGCAGTGGAGAACATCAGGCTGTACGGCGGGATCTACGACATCGAGCGCGGCGAGTTGCGCCGTCGAATGCAGCCAATGCTCGACCGACTGGGCCTCACGCGCGTCCAGAACGATCGGGTCGGATCACTGCCACTCGGCTGGAAGCAGAAGCTCGCGCTCTCGGTGGCCCTGCTGCATCAGCCGCGCATCGTGTTTCTCGACGAGCCGACGAGCGGGGTGGATCCGATCACGCGCCGCCAGTTCTGGGAGCTGATCTACGAGGCGTCGCATGCAGGCACGACGGTGCTGGTCACGACACACTACATGGACGAGGCGGAGTACTGCGACCGTATTTCCATCATGGTGGCTGGCAGGATCGCCGCGATTGGCACGCCGGCGGAGCTCAAGCAGAGCGCCGGCGTCGGATCGATCGACGAGCTGTTCGTGCAGCTCGCTCGCCCGACCAACGATCACGCGCCGGCGGGTCAGCCATGAACGCGTTACTCGGACTTCTCCGAAAGGAGTGGTATCACATCCTCCGCGACCGCCGAACGCTGTTCGTGATCATCTTCTATCCGGTCGTGCAGGTCATGCTGTTCGGCTCGTCCATTCGGACCGACGTGCGGGACGTCCGGCTGGCGATCGTCGACCCGACGCCCGACGCGACAACGCTCGAGCTGCGCAACCGGTTCACCGCAAGCAGCGTGTTCCGGATCGTGTCGGTCACGCCCACGGATGCGTCGCTCGCGCATCTGTTCCAGACGGACACGGCACAGGTGGCGGTCGCGTTTCAGCCGCGCTTTGGCGAGCGGCTGTCGCGCGGCGAGGCGGCCCAGGTGCTCGTCTTCAGCGACGCCACCGAGCCCAATAGCGGCACGAGCCGGCAGATGTACGTCAAGAAGGTTCTCCAGGACTACCAGCGCGAGATCGGGCTCTCGACGGGAGCGATCCGGATCGAGCCGCGCGTTCGATCGCGGTTCAATCCCACCCGCGTCAGCGCCAACCTCTTTGTGCCGGGGCTGATGGCCGTGATCCTGACGATCATCGCGGCCCTGATGACCGCGCTCTCGCTGACCCGCGAGAAGGAGACCGGCACGATGGAAGTGCTGCTCGTCTCACCGCTGCGGCCGTGGCAGATCATCGTCGGTAAGATCGCGCCGTATCTCGCGATCGGGCTGTTCGGCGTGCTGAGCGTGTACAGCGTGGCGCGCATCGTATTTGGCGTGCCGATGCACGGAAGCCTCATCCTGCTGATCGCCGAGGGAATGCTCTTCATCCTCGTCTCGCTGTCGATCGGCATTCTCATCTCGGCGCGCACCACGTCGCAGCGGGTCGCGATGCTCGCCGTGGTCATGATCACGCTGCTGCCAACACAGATGCTTTCCGGGGTCGTGTTCCCGATCGAGAGCATGCCGCGTTTTCTCCAATTCATGTCGCAGTTCTTTCCGGCACGTTGGTTCATCGTCATCGTGCGCGGGGTGATGCTGAAGGGCGTCGGGCTCGCGTATCTCTGGCAGGAGACGGTCATCCTCGGGGTGATGGCGGTGATCCTGCTGACGGCGAGCACGCGATCATTCAAGGTGCGCCTGCAATGACCTTCCGGCTGCCTGGCCGAGCGTTCATACGCCGCACGCTGGCGTTGGCTCATGCCGAAGTGCTGCACGTCAAGCGCGATCGCGCGATGCTCGTGCAGATCACGATGGTGCCGCTGATCCAGCTCTTGATCGTATCCAACGCGGCCACGTTCGAGATCAAGCGGACTCCGACCTACGTCATCGACTACGATCGCACGAGCACGTCGCGAGGGCTGGTCACGCGCCTCGCGTCGTCGGGATTGGTCAAGGTGGTCGGCGAGTCTACTTCGCCGGACGAGTCGAACGACGCGATGCTGAGCGGGCGCGCGACGCTCGTGCTGATGATCCCGCGCGAGTTCGAG
>DATJHY010000045.1:0-15513 GCA_035493635.1 Gemmatimonadaceae bacterium
GCGGACGATGGCGACGGCCGGCGGAACGATCCACGGCAACGTCCACAGCAGCGCCGCCGTGACCGACATCGGTCACGCCGGCTCGGCGGCCGGCTCGGTGGCTGGCGCGCGGCCGCCACGCGCGACGATCACCGCGGCCGCGAGCTGACCGGTCACGTTCGCTGTCGTACGAAACATGTCGGGAATCGTGTCGACGCCGAGCAGGATGCCGATGCCTTCGATCGGCAAGCCGACCGCGGTGAGCACCGGCACCATGGCGATGATCGAACCGCCTGGAATGCCCGGGATGCTGAAGCTCGTCGCCACCGCGGTCACTACTACCGTCGCGAGCTGCGCCGAGCTCACGCTCACGCCATACACGCGCGCGAGAAACAGAGCGCCCGTCGTGAGCCCGCACGTCGCGCCGACGCGAAACAGGACGACCGCGAGCGGAATGAAGAAGCTCGGGATCTCTTCCGGCAGTCGGAGCTTGTTGCGCGCGCCGTCGATGAGCGCAGGCAGCGCGGCCAGCGAGGAGCGTGAGGAGAACGCGACTGCCTGCGCCGGAAGCGCCGCGCGCGCGAACTGGCGAAGGGAAACGCGTCCGCCGATCGCGGCGGCAGGATAGAGCACGAACGCGCTGAAGGCGGCGGCGACGAGCGATACGAGCACGACGTACGCGGCGAGCGCTCCGATCGCCGAGAGGCCCAGCCGCGCGACGAGCGGCAGCGCGAGGGCAAACACGCCGATCGGCGCGATCACGAGCAGCCATCGCACGATCACGAGCATTGCCTCGACGATACCTCGGAAGAGGACGACGACCGCGCTGCGCTGCTCGCTCGGAATTGCGGCGAGCGCGACTCCCATCAGAAACGCGAAGGTGATGAGAGGCAGCATGGCGCCCTCGACGGCGGCGCTCACCGCGTTGGCCGGGACCAGCGAGACGAGCCATTGCGCCGGCGTCTGGATTGCGCTGGCGCTCGCCGCCGCGCTGCTGCCCGTCGAAGCGGTGGCGGCGCGAACCCGGGCGACGCTGGCCTCGTCGAGCGTGACGTGCGCGAGTACCGGTGGCGCCACAATCGCGGCGAGCAATCCCGACGCGATCAATAACACGACGAAGATGACGATGCCACGTCCGCCGATGCGGCGCACGACCGCTCCGCCGCCCGCGGTCGCGATTCCGACAACGAGGCTGCCGAAAACGAGCGGGATCACCGTCAGACGAATCGCGTTGACGAAGAGCGTGCCCACGGGTTCGACGACGGCAACGACGGCGAGCGCCCCGGCCGGCGACGTCCAGTTGAGGACGAGCCCTGCCGCGACTCCGATGAGCAGCGCGACGAGCACGCGGGTCGAGAGCGACACGCGCGGAACATAGCGCGTCCCGACGCACTGCGCGCCGCCGGCCGAATGAACGAAGGGCCACGAGCGCGCACGCTCGCAGCCCCTCGAGAATTACGAGATGCTTAGTGCGAGGACTTGTCGCCGGGATTTCCCGTGCTGCCTGTACCGCGGTTCCCCGAGCTGCCGGTGCCGCTTCCGCCCGTGCTGCTCCCGCCAGGCGTCGAGCTGCCGCTGCCCGGTCGCTGGCTGCCGCTCATTCCGCCGGACGATCCCGAGGAGCCGGGCGTGCCGCTCGTGCCGCCCTTCGTGCTCGAGCTGCCGAGGCCTTCATCGTTCTGGTTGCCGCGATCCGTGCGGCCGCTCTGCGATCCGAGATTGCCGGAAGACGATTGGTCGCGCGAGCCGGCGCCAGGCGCGTTGTATCCGCTCTCCTTGCTCGAACCGAGATCACTCGGCTTCGACTGCGGGTTCGACGGATTCGACGTCGAGCCGGAGCTTCCACTTTTCGACGAGCCCAGATTGTCCGACGAGGGCGCGTTCTTGCTGCTTCCCGAGCCGCTCGTGCCACTTTGGTCGTTCTGGCGATCTGCCATACTACCTCCCCTGCAGGTTGAGTCTGTTTCGGGCTTCTCATTCGATACTCCCCCGAGCCCGGCAGTCTGCTTTCCGCACCAACGGTGCCATCCGCGGTCGAGAGTTGACGAGTTCACTTGCACATGCGTACGTCCGCGTCATGCACTTTCCACCTCTGCTCGAGCCGGGCTCACGCGTGGCGCTCGTCTCGCCGTCTGGTCCGCTGCGGAACGAGAGCGATCTGGAGCGCGCGCTCGACAACGTCCGCTCGCTGGAGTGGGAGCCGATCGTCGGCGCGCACGTGCTGGAGCGCGATGGCTACCTGGCGGGCAGCGACGAACATCGACTCGCCGATCTCAACCGCTTCGCGGCGGACCCGACGGTTGATGCCGTATGGTGCATTCGCGGTGGCTACGGCGCGATGCGCCTGCTCGACGGACTCGACATCGAAGCCTGGCGCCAGCAACCGAAAGCGCTGATCGGCTACTCCGACGTCACCGCGCTGCACGCCGCGATCACGAAATCGGCTCGGCTCGTTACGTACCACGGTCCAACAGCGCGTGCGGAGCTGACTGAGTTCACGCGACGATCGTTCCGGGACGTCGTCGTCTGTGGCGCGAATGGGTATCGCGTGAGCGCGAACGAGATGGAATGTCTGCGATCCGGCCGCGCGCGCGGGAGGCTCGTCGCCGGCAACCTCGCGCTCGTCTCGGCGCTGGTCGGCACGCCGTACGCCTACGATCTCGACGGCGCGATCCTCGTGATCGAGGACGTGAACGAGGCGGTCTACCGGATCGACCGTATGCTCATGCAACTTTGGCTCAGCGGTGGTCTGCGAAAGGTGGCCGGGCTCGCGTTCGGCTTGTTCACCGAGATCCCGCCGGAGCCATCGGACGCAGAACGGCCGCTCGAGCGCGTGCTCCGCGAGTTCGCCGACCGCTGCGGCGTTCCCGCGGTGGCCGGCGTGCCCGTGGGACACGTGCCCGACCATGTCACGCTGCCAATCGGCGCCGTCGCCGAGCTCGACGCCGATGCACGAACGCTGATCATCGAACCATCATGACATTCTTACATCGCCCACGGGGATGAAGACCGGCGCCCAATTGATGGCCGAAGCCAAGACGCGGATCACCGAGCTGACTCCCGAGCAAGTGCTCGAGCGGCAGCGGCGCGGCGAGCCGATCACGCTCCTGGACGTGCGCGATCTGCACGAGGTGAACGCGGCGAAGATCCCAGGGACGCTGCACATCTCGCGCGGCAACCTCGAGACCAAGGTCGAAGCGCAGATTCCGCGCGACGCGCACGTCGTCATCTACTGCGCGTCGGGCAATCGCTCGGTATTCGCGGCCGACCTGCTCCAGGAAATGGGTTATACGGACGTAGCGTCGATGTCGGGCGGCATTCGCGGCTGGATCGACGCCGGCGGAGAAGTGGAATGAGTGGCTGGAGCGGTCGTGACATCGCTCGACGCACTGCTCGCGCGGCCTGACGTCGCGCGCCTCGCGCGCCGTCTCGCCGAGCACAGGGGCCGCGAACTTTTGGCAGAGGGACCGACGCGCTACGCGGCCATCGCGCTCGTCATGCGCCCGTCCGTCGTCGGCGAGCCCGAGCTGCTGATGATCAAACGCGCCGAGGTGGAGCACGACCCATGGAGCGGCCACATCGCGTGTCCCGGCGGCCGCATGGAGCCGACCGATCGCGATCTACAGCAGACGGCGATTCGCGAGACGTGGGAGGAAACCGGCATCGACCTGGCCGCCGACGGGCTCGTGCTCGGGACGCTCGACGACATCAGTCCACGCACGCCGACGCTGCCCCCGCTGGTCATCCGCCCGTTCGTGGCCGTCGTGAAGCCCGAGATCACGATCGTCGAAAGCCCGGAAGTCGCCGCGGCGTTCTGGGTGCCGATGGAATCGATTCGGGCGACGGAGTCATGGGGACGCGCGCTTGTCGCGGTGCGAGGGGTGGGGGAGCGGGAGGTGGAGGTGTTCAGGCACGGGGAGTACACCGTGTGGGGGCTTACGCACCGGGCGCTGACGCAATTCGTGACCATGCTGGAATAGCGGTTGCGCCGTTGGGTTGGCCTTCGCGCCGTTGGGTTGGCTTTCGCACGTCTGATGTCTCGATGCTTTATGCTCGATGCTGGACTCGCTTTCGTGGGTGAGATGCCAGTGCTCAGTGTTCAGAAAACAGATTGACGATCTGATTCCTCACGCCTGATGTCTGCATCTCACCCCCGACCGCGAGTCCAGCATCGAGGCCTCAGCGTCGAGGCGTCAGGCGTGGGCAAGCCACCCCAACGGCGCCACTTCACCGTTTCTCTTCCATGATCGCCATCGTATTGCCTTCCGTGTCGGTGAACGCCGCGAGCCATAGCTCGTGGTCGGGCATGCGGGCGATGAGGTGCGGCGCGTCGATGAACTCCACGCCCTTGGCCGCGAGGTCACGATGGGTGTCCTCGATGCCGGAGACGAAGTAGTAGAGGATCGAGCTCGCGTGCTCGTGCTCGCCCCGCTCGGCCGTCGACAGCATGAGCCGCACGCCGCCGCAGTCGAAGAACGAGAGGGTGGGGCCGGCGTCGAACAGGTGGCGCAATCCCAGGGTATCCCGATAGAACGCCGTGGCGCGCGCGACGTCCTTGCAGACGATGGCGATCTGTCCGATGCGCGACTGCGCGAGATTCGACATGACGATTCCCTCCGGCAGCGACGGTGGCGCGGGCTTGCGGCGGCCCGGCCGTTGGTAGTTAGCTTACCTAAGCAACATCCGAGTTAGTTAGCCAAGCTAAGTATCTGACATGCCGACGAAACGCGCAAGAGGCGCCCGCGGCCGCGCGGGCGCCGGGGTCGACGCAACCAGCGAGCTCGCCGACCGACTCCATTCCACGGCGATTCATCTGCTGCGCCGCCTCCGCCGCGAAGACGACGCCTCCGGACTGCCGGCGCCCCAGCTCTCGGCGCTGTCCGTGATCGTCTTTGGCGGGCCGGTGACGCTCGGCCAGCTCGCCACCGCTGAACAGGTCCGCCCCCCCACGATCACGAAGCTCGTCGCCGCGCTCGAGGCCGACGGCCTCGTCGTGCGCGAGCCGGACGCCGTGGACCGGCGCATCGCCCGGGTGCGCGCGACGCCGCGCGGCGTGAAGCTGCTCCAGGAAGGTCGGGCCCGCCGCGTTGCATCGCTGGCCAACTCACTCCGCGGACTTTCGGCGAAGGACCGTGCCGCGCTGGAGCGGGCGGTGCCGCTGCTCGAGCAGGTCGCTCGGCGCAACGACAGAGCGGAGCGCTGAAGCAGGCCTTGCACCTCACGCAACGTGAGGTCGTAGGATGTCGCCATGTCTGAAACAGCCTTCGTCGAAGCCGCGGGCATGATCCATGTGCCGGGTTGGGACATTCCCGCCGCGCTCACCGTGCCGTCGTCACTCGAGCCCGGCCAATCCGCGCCGAGCGCGATACTGCTCGTACCCGGATCGTTGTTCAGTGACGTGAACGGCGACTATCCCAGCTGGAATGTCTTTCCGCACGTCTACGCGCATCTCGCGCGACAGCTCTCCGCGCGCGGGCACGCGGTGCTCCGTTTCGCCAAGCTGGGGCCGGGAACAGGAAGCGTCGTCACGGATCCGGAGCTTGCGGCGACGATTCGAACGTGGGACGGCCGCGTCGCCATCGCCGGCGCCGCTCTCGACGTCATGCGAGCGATGCTCGAGGAGCGCCGACTCCGGTCGGCGCGCACGATCGTCGCCGGTCACAGCGAAGGCTCAGTCGTCGCAAGCCGGCTCGCCCTTTCCGATCGAGCGGCCGAACTCGATGGCATCGTCCTCCTCGCCGGTCCGTCCGTCGGCATCCTCGGCATCATGCGCGAGCAGGTGGGTTTCGGTCTCGAGCCCGGCGAGATCGACGGCGTGCGGGCGAGGCTCGATCGCGCGATCGAGTATGTCAGGCGGGGCGAGCCAGTTCCCGCGGAGTTGGGCGAAGGTCCCGGGATGGGAATCCGTGCGCTGATCTCCATGCCCGAGGAAGGCCGCCGCTACATGCGCGAGGTCGATGCCACCGATCCGCTCGACCTCGCGCGCCGCATGACGCAGCAGGTGCTGGTGGTTCAAGGCGGAAACGACGCTTCCGTCCCGCCGCACCACGGCGAAGCTCTGCGCGATGCGCTGTGCTCGCGACCAGACGGCGGGACGCGCACGTCGTACCTGTTCGTGCCGGAGGTCACGCACATGTTCAAGATCGTGCCCGCGAACCTCAGCGGGCCGGAGGTATTCGGCTATCCGGGGGAGACGGATCCGCGGGTGTCGGACGGCATCGACCGCTGGATTCGGCGTTTCGGGGCAAGGAATTAGGGTCTGACCCCAGATTCGCGGTTTTCGCAGTTGCCATTTGCACGAGTCGGTCGTAATTTAGGCGAGACTAAGTTTCGATTCTCCACTGCCTAATTAACGACTGTGGCTATACCAAAGATTGTTCGGCCCGGTGCGCTCCCGGGCGATGCGGCCGGCTCTGGCTGGCGACGCGCCCGCGTCGCGCCGAGTCTGCAGGAGGTCTACCGAAGCGTCCCGATCGGGACGGGCGGCTTCTTCCGGAAGGCCCTCGCCTTTGCCGGCCCGGGATACCTCGTCGCCGTCGGCTACATGGACCCCGGCAACTGGGCCACCGACCTCGCCGGTGGCTCGCGCTTCGGGTACTCGCTCCTCAGCATCGTCCTGCTGTCCAACATCATGGCGGTGCTGCTGCAGGGACTCGCGTCCAAGCTCGGCATCGTCACCGGGCGAGATCTGGCCCAGGCGTGCCGCGACCACTTCTCGCGGCCGGTCAGCGTGGCGCTCTGGCTGTTGTGCGAGATCGCGATCGCGGCGTGCGACCTGGCCGAGGTGATCGGGTCGGCCATCGCGCTCAACCTGCTGTTCGACATCCCGGTGGCCGTCGGCGTTCTCATCACCGGCCTCGACGTGCTGCTGCTCCTCGCGCTCCAGCACCGCGGGGTGCGCGTGCTCGAGGCGTTGGTGATCACGCTCATTGCGACGGTCGGCATCTGCTTCTTATTCGAGATCGTGCTCGCACGCCCAGATGTCGGCGCGATCGCGGCCGGATTCCTGCCGAGCGGGGAGCTGGTCCGCAATCGCGAAATGCTGTACATCGCGATCGGCATCCTCGGCGCCACGGTGATGCCGCACAACCTGTATCTGCACTCGTCGATCGTGCAGACGCGACGCTACGAGGAGACCGCCGCCGGAAAGCGCGAGGCGGTCAAGTTCGCGTTCTTCGATTCGACCATGGCGCTGAGCTTTGCTTTCTTCATCAACGCCGCGATTCTGATCATCGCCGCCGCGACGTTTCACACGAGCGGGCGCACCGACGTTGCCGAGATCCAGGATGCGCACAAGCTCCTGACGCCGCTCCTTGGCGCCGGGGCGAGCACGGCATTCGCCCTCGCGCTGCTCGCCTCAGGACAGAACTCGACGGTGACGGGAACGCTGGCCGGTCAGATCGTGATGGAAGGCTTTCTCGAGATTCGCCTCAGGCCGTGGCTCCGCCGACTGATCACGCGCATCATTGCCATCGTGCCCGCGGCCATCGTCGCCATCCTGTACGGCGAGAGCGGCACCGCGAAGCTGTTGATTCTAAGCCAGGTGATACTGAGCTTGCAGCTCTCCTTCGCCGTGTTCCCGCTTGTTGCATTCACGTCGGATCGAGTCAAAATGGGCGAATTCGCGAACCCAACTTGGCTCAAGGCATGCGCCTGGCTCGTCGCGGTGGTCATCGCGGCGTTGAACGCGTGGCTTCTCGTCAAAACCGCCCAGGACTGGTTGGCCTGATGTACAAGCGCATCCTGGTACCGCTCGAGCATTCCGAGTACGACGCCGCGATCATCGCCCACGTGCGAGCGCTTGCGACGTACTGCGGCGCCTCGGTCGTGCTCATTCACGTCGCCGACGGATTCGCCGCGCGCAATGTCAAGCAGCTCAACCTTCGCGAGTCGGAGGAGATGCGCGCGGACCGCCAGTACCTCGAGTCCACGTGCGCCTCGCTCGTTGCCGAAGGGCTCAAGGTCGAGTCGCTGCTCGCCGGCGGCGATCCGGCGAGGGAGATCGCGGAGGCGGCGGCCCGCGAAAACTGCGATCTCATCGCGATGTCGACGCACGGCCATCGCTTCATCAAGGACGTGATCTACGGCAGCGTCGCGAACGAAGTGCGTCATCAGTCGCGCGTGCCGGTGCTACTCGTCCGTGGTGAGCGGCGAAACACGCCGCGAGGCACCGAGACGCGAGGCGCCGAGACATGACGTCGATCAGGCCAGCGGCGGCGCTCAGCGGTCCGGTCGAAGACTATCTCAAAGTGATCTTCGAGCTCGAGACCAAGTTCGGCGTCGCCGAGACGAACGGGATCGCCGAGGAATTGCGGGTGGCGCCGGCGTCGGTGAGCGGGATGATTCGCCGGCTGGTGGAGCACGGACTGGTCTCGCACGAACGCTATCGTGGCGTTCGCCTCACGAGTGACGGGCGACGCGCGGCACTCAAGACGATCCGCCGCCATCGGGTGATCGAGGCGTACCTGACGACGGCGCTCAATTACCCGTGGGATTTGGTGCACGACGAAGCCGAACGTCTCGAGCACGCGGCATCGGAGGAGCTGATCGACCGGATGGCCGCCGCGATCGGCGAGCCGACGACCGACCCTCACGGCGCGCCGATTCCCACGCGCGAAGGCGCGCTCGATCAGCGCACGCTGCTGTCGCTCGATTCCGTCGAACCGGGGACGCGCGTGCTGGTGGAGCGCGTCGGCGATCAGGATGCGACGCAGCTCCGCTACCTCGCCGAGCTGGGGCTGGTGCCCGGGCGGACGGTGCAAGTGCTCTCGCGCGCGCCGTTCGACGGGCCGATCGCGCTGCGCGTGGGGCGCGCGACCCGGACGATTGGGCCGGCGTTGGCCAGACGGATCTTCGTCGCCGCGCTCCCGGCCGACTGACCGCGGGCGCGAGCCGCGGGATCGTGCGCGTGACGCGACGCGGAACGCTCCTTGCCCGATTCATCCGTGGACGACTCTCGGGAGAAGCCAATGGGCGTTCAGCGAATGCCGGTGGATCCGAACACGGGGATTCCCGACCTCATCTCGCGGCTGGGTGAAGACTCCAAGCGCCTGATGCGTGACGAGGTACAACTCGCCAAGCTCGAGCTTCGCGACTCCATGAAGCGGAGTACACGAGGCGCGATGTGGATGGGCGTCTCGTTCGGCGTGGGCGTCGTCGCGCTGGTCGCCTTGACACTCCTCGTCGCCACGCTCATCGGTCGCCTCTTCGCCGGACACATGTGGGTGGGCGCGCTGTTCACGGGCGTCCTCGAGGTGGTCGTCGCCATGGTCTTGATCAGGCGCGGCGTCGCCACGCTCGGCGAGCCCTCGTACAGCCTGGAGCAAACACGGAAGTCGATCACGAATTCGTTCTGATCGGGCATCTTCCGCGCTTTTCGCGGGCTTAGCTTTCGCGCATGGTCGCGGCTCTGCTCGCGGTGGCATTTCTACAATCGATCGACTCGACTCCTCCTCGTTCGTCGCCGCGCAGCGTGGCGATCGACGAGCGACTCGCGCAGGATGCCGGCATACGGCTGGGCGACCGAATCGTGCTGTCGAGCACGCCCGGCGGCATTGGCGACACGGTGATCGTCTCGGCGCTGACGAGGCGGCGAGCCGATCCGTCGGAAGTCGCGCGAGGCGATTATCGCGTGCGCGCGCACCTGGACGAGCTGCAGTCGCTGATCGGGTACGGCGACCGCGTCGATCGGTTTGCGGTGGCGACGCACGATTCGAGTTCGACGAGCTCGGCCATCGGCGCGATCAACGCCGCAGCGTTCGGCTTCCAGGCCTATTCGTCGCGCGAGATCGCCGTCGAGACGTCGCGCACCTTTCTCGTCGTGAGCCGGTTCCACAGAGCGATCGGTGTGATCACGATCGTGGCGAGCGCGATCTTCCTGCTGTGCATCATGCTGCTCAAGGTCGATGAGCGCCGCCGCGACGTCGCGGCGTTGCGCCTCATGGGCATCTCGGCGCCGTCGATCGTTCGCGCGGTGATGGTGGAGGCGGCGCTGGTGGCCGGCGTGGGAAGCGTAGCCGGTGTGGGGATTGGCTGGGTGGCGTCGGTGATCATCAACTGGCACTACCGCGGCGTGTACCGTACGCCGTTGGCGTTCGCCATCGTCACGCCTGGCATCGTGGTTCTCGCGGTCGCGCTGTCGCTCACGCTCGGACTGGTGGCGGGATTCGTTGCCGCGCAGCGACTCGTTCGCATGCCGGCACTCGAACTCCTCACGGGACGTCACGAGCGACGACCGCGCGCCGTCGTCGCGCCGCAAGGCTGATGCTTCTCCGGCTCGCCTGGGCAACGCTCACTCGCCATCGCACGCGGACGCTGCTCGCCATGCTCGGCGTCGCCGTGTCGGCGGCGATGCTCCTCGACATGGTGATGCTGTCGAGCGGAATGCGCATCTCGTTTCGGAGCCTCCTGCTGTCGCGCGGATTTCAGCTTCGCATCGCGCCCAAGGGCACGCTGCCATTCGACACCGACGCGACGATTCCCGGCGCGACCGAAGTGATGCGCACGCTGCGATCGATGCCCGGCGTCGAGACGATCAGCCCCGTGCTGGGCGGCCAGCTTCACGCGGAGATCAACGGGCGCACGATCACCGCGATCGCGCTCGGCGTCGATCCGCGAGTGCAGGGCGATTACGAGATCGTGGGTGGACGGTCCCCAGCCGCCGGAAACGAGTTCGTCGCGAGCGAGGATTTCATTCGCGCGACCGGCGTGCGGCTCGGCGACAGCGTGACCGCCGCGGCCGGCTACGATCCGCAGCTTCGCACGTACGCGGGGCAGCGCCGAATCGTGCTGGTGGGCCAGGCGCGATTCCTGTACATGCCCGCCGCGCAGAAGTCGGTGGCGCTCCCCATCGCGACGCTGCAGGCGATGCGGGGGCCGATCGCGACGGATCGCGCGTCGCTGTTCATGATTCGCGCGGCACAGGGCGCGAACGTGGACAGCGTGCTTCGACAGGTGGAGGTGGCGCTGCCGCGCGTCTCGGCCGTCTCGACCGAGACGGCGATGCGGCAGGTCGACGAGCGGCTGAGCTATTTTCGCCAACTCGCGGTGATTCTTGGCGCAGTGAGCCTGGGCGTCGGGTTTCTGCTCGTGACGACGCTCGTGACGGTGTCGGTGAACGAGCGACTCGGCGAGATCGTCGTGATGCGCGCGCTTGGCGTGGTGCGCGGCCGGATCGTGCAGCAGATCGTGCTCGAGGGCGTGGCGATCATGTTCATCGGCGCGCTGGCGGGACTCGGGCTGGGTCTGGCCACGGCGCGCTACCTCAACTCGATCCTCGCCGCGTTCCCCGGACTGCCGGCGGCGATCGACTTCTTCGTGTTCGAGCCGCGCGACGCGTGGGCCGCGCTCGGAATGCTGACGGTGGCCGGCGTTCTCGCCGGGATCTATCCGTCGTGGCGCGGCGCCTCGTTGCCGATCGCGATCACCCTGCGTGAGGAAGCGGTCGGGTGAGCGACGGCGCGGGAGCACCGGTGCTCGTCGCGTGTGGTCTGCGGCGCGACTACCACATGGGCGAGGAGTGGGTGCACGCCGTACGCGGCGTGTCGCTCGAGGTGACGGCCGGTGATTCCGTCGCCATCGTCGGGCCGTCGGGCTGTGGGAAGTCGACGCTGCTCAATCTGCTGGGCGGCATCGACCGGCCCACAGCGGGGAGCGTGACGATCGGCGGCGAGCGAATCGACCAAATGCGCGACGCCGACTCGACGCGATTCAGGCTGCGTCACATCGGGTTCGTGTTTCAGAGATTCTACCTGATGCCGGCGCTCACCGCGCTCGAGAATGTTGAGTTGCCGCTCGCCGAGGCGCGCGTGCCGCGCAGGGAGCGCGTGGAGCGCGCGGGCGAGCTGCTGGCGTACGTGGGTCTCGCCGGCCGGTTCGATCATCGGCCGGCGCAGCTCTCGGGTGGCGAGCAGCAGCGCGTGGCGATCGCGCGGGCACTGGCGAATCGGCCGCGGTTGCTACTCGCCGACGAGCCCACCGGCGAGCTCGATGCCAAGACCGGCGCCGAGATGATCGGGCTTCTTGGCCGCGTGAACGCCGACGGGACGACCGTGATCGTGGTGACCCACGACGAGGATCTGGCGCGCGCGGCCAAGCGCGTGGTGCACATGCGCGACGGCGTGATCGTGGACGATCGGCGGCAAGACCAGCCATGATCGGCCTGCTCGCGCTGCGAAACCTCGTGCTGCGTCCGTGGCGGTCAGCGTTGCTGCTGCTCGGCTACAGCCTGGGCGTGGCGGTGATGATCGTGTTGTTGTCGATCGGCGAAGCGCTTCTGACGCAGGCGCGGAACGAGAAGCTAGTGGGCGGCGGCGAGGTCACCGTCCTGCCGGAAGGCATCGACGTCGAAGTGATGAAGACCGGCGGTTTGGGCGGACTGTTCTTCTCGATCGACCACGCGCGTTTCATCTATCGCCAACTGTTGGCCGCGCCGAGATTGGCGAGCGAGATCGCGGTGGCCGCGCCGCAGATCGAAGGCAAGCTGCTGTACGCGCGACTTGCGGACGGCCGCGAACTGGCGGTGATGGCGTCGGGCGAGATTCCGTCGCGGACCCAGGGTGTCGGCGCGATGCCCCCGATTGCCGCCGGCGCGTGGCGCGACGACACGCTCGACCGCGTGTGGCGCGATCCGTCGGCCACGGAACTTCGCGACGCGATCGACCACTTTCATCTGCCGCCTGCATCGGCGCGTGCCGACCCGACGTGGGCGGAATGGCACTACTTCAACGTTCTCTCGCCAGATCGGAAGCGATGGTCGTTCATCTCGTTCATCGTTGGCGGCGCGATGCCCGACGGCCAGTGGGGCGGACAGGTCCTGGTGACGATGCACGAGCAGGGTGGTACGGCGCGCCGATACGTGTCGACGCTTCCGGCATCGTCGGTGAGATTCTCGACGAGCAAGGCGAATGTGTCGATCGGGGGCTCGACCGTGACCGTGCTGCCCGACGGACGCTACGCGGTGAAGGCACGCGCGCGTGAGGAACACGGCGGCGGCACGGTCGACGTCGATCTCGTGGTCGCGCCCGCGGAGGGAGCGTATTTCCCCGGTGCGGCGCTGACGAGCGGCGAGATCGTGTCCGGTTATGCCGTGCCCGCCCTTCGCGCGGATGCCACCGGTACGATCTGCGCCAGCGGCTCGTGCGAGCAATTCACGGGCGCGCAGGCCTATCACGACCACAACTGGGGCGTGTGGCGCGGCGTGACCTGGGAATGGGGCGCGGCGCGGGCAGGACAATACACGCTGCTGTACGGTCGCGTACAACCGGCGGACAGCACGGCGGCTTCGATTCCGCTGTTCGCGTACCTCGTCGATTCGCTCGGATTCCTGGCGGTGTTCCGCCCGAGCGAGATTCGCTACGACGACGGCTTCACCGCGCGCGTGGCGGGGGGCCAGAACGCGACGATCCGGGTTCCGTCGCGCGCGACGATGGTGGACGTGCGCGGGGACGACACGCTGCAGGTCGAGCTCACGATCGAGGATGCTACGGCAACCGACACACGGAGGCCCGAAGTCGAGCGTGGCGAGGCGCTCAGCAACCGCGGCCTGTTGCGTCCGTACTTCGTGCAGATGAAGGGGCTGATGCGACTGGGCGGGCGGGTACGAGGCGTACCGATCACGGGACGAGGGGCCGGCTTCTTCGAGACCTATCGATAGCGCAAGGGTCCGCCAGTATCTCTGGTTGACGAAACCCTAATACCGCTTCATTGTCCCCTGGGAGAACTCCGATCGGGGACGGCGGGATGCTCGCACGACCATGGAATCGTCTGGCGAAGGCGGCAGTGATGGCCGCGACGAGCACCGTCGGGGCGTCGCGGCTGGGAGCGCAGACCTTTCGTGGAACCGTTGTCGACCCTGCTGGCCAGCCGGTGGTAGGCGTGATCGCCACACTGCTCGACAGCGCATCGACGGTCGTCGCGCGCGCGCTGTCCGATGCGACCGGCCAGTTTCGTCTCAGCGCGCCGCGCGCCGGCGTCTACCGCGTGCGAACGCTCCGCATCGGCTATCGGCCGAGCGTCAGCGGGGCCATGGAGCTCGCTGCCGGCGCCGACGCCACGCGGCGCCTCGTGCTCGACGCGATTCCGTTGAGCCTCGACACGGTTCGCGTCGACGATCGAAGCGTGTGCCGCCTTCGGGAGGCCGATTCCACCGCGATCGTGTTCGAGGCCTGGGAACAGGTCCGGGCCGCCCTCACGGCGACACAGCTCACTCCTTTTGGGCACGATCTCGTCACGACGACGGTGGCGTTCCAGCGCGCGCTCGAGCCATCGGGAAACCGCGTTCGCAAGCAAGACGTGACGGTACGAACGGGCTATGCGCGAGAGCCGTGGCTCGCGCGCGATCCCGACAGCCTCCGCCGCGGCGGCTACGTGGTGGCCAGTCCAGCCGACTCGGCGACGTTCTACGCGCCCGGGCTGGACATGCTCTCATCGCCCGCGTTCGTCGAAGACCATTGTCTCCGCCTCGGCCACGATCGCGACGCGACGGTGCTTGCGATCGAGTTCGAGCCTACGCGGGAGCGCCGAAAGGTTCCGGAGATCAAAGGCACGATGTGGCTGGATCGCGCGTCGTCCGAGCTTCGCCGGCTCGAGTTCTCGTACGTGAACATCCCGTCGGATGTGATGCGATATGCGGGCGGCCAGATGCGGTTCACCCGGATGCGCGGCGGAGGATGGGTGATCACGCGGTGGAGCATCCAGATGCCGGTGTTCGATCAGCCGCAATCGGTGCCATCATTTGGAATGCGAAGCATCGGCCGGCTCGAGACGCGCGTTGCCGAGATTCGCGTCGCTGGCGGCGCGTTGACGGCGGTCGTCGAGGGAAGCGACACGCTCTGGTCACACCCGCCAGTGACACTCGCGGGCACCGTATCCGACTCCGTATCGCATACTCCGGTGGCGAACGCGCGCGTTTCGCTCAAGGGAACTCGCTTCGAGGGCCGGAGTGACGAACGTGGACGCTACTCGATCGAGGGCGTGCTGCCGGGCGAATACACGGCCGAGTTGCGGACGCCGGCACTCGACTCGATCAACGCGCTGCAGGTCGTTTCCGTCGTCGTGGGCGACACGACGACGACGGTGGACATTCGCGCCGTGGCGCCGCGGCAATTCGAGATCGCGATGTGTGGCGACAAGCGGCTCGACGAGCCCGGGATCGTTGCGGGAGTGGTGAGGATCGGAGTCGGCGACTCGCTGCCCGCCAACGCGCGGGTGACCGCCGCATGGAGCGTGCTGGGTCTCAAGGAGGGCGCTCCTGGCCAGGGAGTCGTAACGCGCGAACGACGGACGCGCGACGCGCGCATCGCGCGCGACGGATCGTTCCGGCTCTGCGGGGTGCCGGTCAACACCGCATTGAGCGTCGTCGCCACTGGCGACGGCGCCGAGAGCCCGGACCCGACGACGGTCACGATTCCAGCGTACATGCGCTACGCGCGCGCGGAGGTATCGCTCGCGCGAATCGCCGCGGACCGGGCGGTCTTTTCCGGTACGGTGCTGATCGACTCGACGACGCAGCCGATCGCCGGCGCGCAGGTGGTG
>DATJHY010000046.1:0-15305 GCA_035493635.1 Gemmatimonadaceae bacterium
TTCAGCCAAACGATCTCGCCGGGCTCGTATTGCCAGGATCCGAGAATATCCTCGGGCTTGCCTCCGTCCGCGTTCACCACGAACAGGCGTTGATTCTTGAAGCGGGCCGGCTGCCCGACGAATGCGATTCGCTTGCTATCGGGCGACCAGGCGACCTGCGTCTCGTTGCCCGCGTACTCGATGCGGCGCGGCGTGCACGCCGATGCCTGCGGCTCGCAGGCAGCGACGGAGAGAATGAAGATCTCGCTGTCGTTCGACGGCAGCTCGGCGCGCTTCCGATCCGGCGGCAGCTTGGCGATCGAATCGCGCTCGGCGTTCACGACCGAATCGGGCCGCAGGCGCGCATCGGCGAGAAAGGCGACCCATTTTCCGTCCGGCGACACGACGGGGCTGCGATGCGAATACTTCGTGTTCGTGAGCTGCTTGACCGGCTGACCCGGACGCTCGAGCACGAGCTGTTCGACGCGCGCCGTGTCCCGTCGCGGCGACGTACGCGGGCCTGCGATGAACTCGGGCTGTCCGTTCGCCTTGTAGACCATCTCGACGATCTGGCGTCCGTCGAACCGAGCCGGGTTTTCCGGTTTGGTGATCGCGTTGTACGGCGGACGTGAGATCGGCCGCATCTTGGCGTACGGATCGTTCGCGCTCGCGGTGTCCGCCGTCGAATCGGGTGCGCCGCCTCGTCCACCGCGACCACCGCGCCCGCCAGATCCACCGCGACCGCCGGTCGTGACGATCGTGAAGCTCCGATCGGCCGGCGACGAACCGGTGCGAATCTGTGGCGCGCCGCTCGGTTGGAACGCTTCGCCCGCGGGCTGGTCCATGCGCAACGCCCACTGCGTCCCACGTCCGCCAGGGCGCTGCGACGTAAAGTAGAGGAGCTTGCCATCGTCGGAGAAACGCGGATTGCTGCTCTCGAAGGCTGGAGCCGTGTATCGCGCGGGCTCGCCACCCTGCGTCGGCACGACCCACACCTCGGAGTGGCGTCGGTTCTCCGCCTCGCGCACGGTCGTGACGGTGAACGCGACCTTCGAGCCATCCGGCGACAGGTCGGGTGTGCTGACGGTCGTGACCTTGTACCAGTCGCCTGGCGTGAAGGCATGCTTCGTCGTCGGGGTCTGTTGGGCGCGGGCGACTGCCGGCAGCACGATCAGGAGTGCCGCGAGCCTGAGCGAACGCATCGGTCGAGCTCCGTTAGTGGGCGGGTGGGCTGGAGCCTTCAACTTGCCAGAACGCACGCAGAGGGTCCAGTGTTGTGCTCGTGCGGCTCCAGAGATTGCGTAATCGGCGGCCATGTCCCCCACCATGACGCGAGCACTCGATGTGTTCGTGACCGGCGGCACCGGCTACATGGGACGCCGGTTGATTCCAGCGCTCGCCGAGCGGGGACACCGCGTCACGGCGTTCGTGCGGCCGGGTTCGGAACACAAACTGCCACCGGGCACGCCTGTCGAAATCGGCGACGTCCTGTCGCGCACATCGATCGCCGACGCGATGCCGGCAAACGCGATCGTCGTGCATCTCGTCGGCACGCCGCGGCCCTCGCCGCGCAAAGCGGCCCAGTTCGAGGCGCTGGACTTCGTGGCGGCACGCGAATGCATCGCCGCCGCCCGGGACGCCGGCGCTCGCCGTATTGTTTACGTGAGCGTTGCGCAGCCCGCGCCGGTGATGCGCGCCTACGTCGACGTTCGCCGCCGCGTCGAGCTCCTCCTGCGGCACGCCGGCGTCGCGCACACAGTGCTCCGACCCTGGTACGTCCTCGGGCCCGGGCATCGTTGGCCGTACGTGCTCGTCCCGATGTACTGGGCGCTCGCCGCGTTCCCGCCCACTCGCTCCGGCGCCCGACGACTGGGCCTGGTGACGCTGCCGCAGATGATCGCGGCGCTCGTTCGCGCGGTGGAGACGGCCGGCGATTCTCCGATCGTGTTCGACGTGCCGGAGATTCGCCGGTCGTCGAGGCGCGAAAAAACAACGGCCTGAAGCCGAAGCTCCAGACCGTTGTCTTCATCGGCGCCGAGGAGGAAACGTGCCCACCCGCACGCTTACGCTCGACTCGCGCGCCGGACGCCGCGCTGAGTTAGCCGCGGGGCTTTTGGGCAGCGGTCGCCCGATCTCCCTTTTTCCACTCCCGCGTCGCCCGCTTTGCGACACGCTGCTCGAGTTGTTTCACGTTCGCGTCGAACTTCGCCTGGTTCGCAGGGGTCAACGCGGCACGAAGATCGTTCTTTTCCGACTCGAGCAGCGTCTTGATCTGCTCGCGCTCGGCCCCCGACTTCTGCCGCATCGCCCTGAGCGCCGCGGTGTCGCCGCGCTGCCTCGCTTCGCGGGCGGCTTGGATCTGCGGCTTCAATTGCTCACGGATCGCCTTCATTTGCGACGCGTATTTCGCCTGGACGTTCTTGACGCTTGCCTTCTCGGCGTCACTCAGCGTGATGCCCTTGAAGAGCTGGTGACGAATCGCGGCCGGACGGAACTGGCCGCGAGCATTGCGGGCCCGGCCGACGCGCTGCGGATGCGCACCCTTTGCCGGAGCCGGAGTCGGCTGTTGCGCCGACGCGACCACAGCGCCGCCAAAGACGAGCGCGGCCGCGGCCAGCACCGAACGAATATTGAGCACGGTGAACCTCCACCAATTGATGAGTAGTGGCGCTGTGAGCGCCTTTGTGCGGTAGACGCTGGTGGAGGAGCGATGTTAAGGCGCGCGGGGCGCCCGGGCCGCGCTACCCTTGCCCGACGTACGCGATGGCGCTCACCTCGACGAGGATGCCGCGGAGCTGCGCTCCCACCGCCGTTCGGGTCGGAAAGGGCTGAGGCATGAGCTCCTTGTACGTGGTGTTGAAGGCACCCCAGAGGTCGGCGTCGGCCAGATACACGATCACGGAGACGACGTCGGACAGCGTTGCGCCGGCTGCCGCAAGAGCGCGCTCGATGTTGCGTATGACCTGCCGGGTCTGCGACTCGATGTCGTCGCCGGCGAGCTCACCGGTCACGGGGTCGCGCGGGATCTGGCCGGACACGAACACGAATCCACCGGCGCGCGCGGCCGGTGAATACGCGCCCGCTGGAGTTGGGACTTCGGCCCCCAGTCGAACCGGTTGCCACTGCCGCTCGCGCTGCATCATTTACAGTCTCCATTGAATGAGGGTCGTTGCCACCATGCCGTCTACAATCGCTGAACTCGAAACGCCCGTCCCGATCGTCGATCTCGATCGGCTGGCGGGTAATCTCGACCGGGCGGCCGATTACGCAAAGTCACACGGGCTGGCGCTCCGCCCACATATAAAAACGCACAAATCGCCTCGCGTAGCTCACGAGCAAATGCGGCGAGGCGCGGCGGGCGTCACGTGCGCCACGCCCATGGAGGCGGAGGTGATGAGCGAGGTCTGTCGGGACATCCTGGTTGCGTATCCCCCGGTCGGCTCGCCGCGCGCGTCCCGACTGGCCGCGATCCCACCCGATGTACGCCTCACCGTCGCACTCGACTCGCGCCGAGCCATCGACGACATCGCGGCTGCGGCTGCGGCTGCGGCAGCTGACCGGCCGGTCGGTGTATACGTGGAGGCGGACCTCGGGATGCACCGCGTTGGCGTTCCCTCGATCGATGAGGCGGTCGCTCTTGCACGCGCCGTTCAGGCGGCTCCGCCACTCACGTTCGAGGGCATCGCGTTCTATCCTGGGCACATTCGCGAAGCCGTCGACCAGCAGGCGCGGAAGCTCGAGGAGCTGAACGCCGCCCTCGGACAGCTCATCGACGCGTTCGATCGCGCGGGGCTGCACCCCCGTGTCGTAAGCGGCGGCTCGACTCCCACAATGTGGCAGACGCACCAGCTCCGCGGCGTCACCGAGTTTCGTCCCGGCACGTACGTCTACAACGACCGGACGACCGCGGCCATCGGCGCGTGCGGTTGGGACGATTGCGCGCTCACTGTCCTCGCGCGCGTCGTGAGCACCGCGGTGCCCGGTCAGGCCGTCGTCGACGCAGGGTCAAAGGCGCTCGGCCGCGAGCCAATGCGCGCGGACGGCGCCGACGGCTTTGGCGTGGTTCGCGGACACCCGGACGTCGTGGTGAAGAGCATGTCTGAGGAGCATGGCATCCTCGATCTCTCGAGCAGCAGCTGGCGACCCGCCGTGGGTGAGCTCGTACGAATCATCCCGAACCACGTCTGCATTGTTGTGCACCTGAACGACATCATCGTGGGCGTCAGGGGAGACGCCGTCGAGACGAGCTGGCCGGTCGTGGCTCGGGGGCGCGGCTATTCGATCAGTGCGCCATCCCCGACGCGCCACGACCCTTCCCGGTTCGGAAGAGAAACAGCAGCGGCAGCGCAGCCAGCAGGATGATTCCACTCAGGATGTAGATTCGCGAAAAAGCCAGCACGCTCGCCTGCGCCTGGATCTGATGATCCAGAATGGAGAGCGCTTGCTGCTTGGCGGTGATCGGGTCCATGCCGCGCGAGATCAGGCCCCGTGTGATCGAATCCCACCGGCCGAGTGACAGCGGGTCAGTGATGGTCACGTGCTCCGTGATCACCGCCTTCGTCTCCTTGGTGAACCGCGTGAGCAGCGTCGCCATGATCGCGATGCCGAGCGAGCCCCCAAGCTGGCGCGTAAGGTTGAACATGCCGGTTCCCTGCGCCAACTCGCGGAGCTTGAGCTCGGCCATCGTCGCGTTCGTCAGCGGCACGAAGATCAACCCCAGCCCCACGCCGCGCAGAATGAGCGGCCAGAACGTCTCCTCGGGCCCGCTGGACAACGTCATTCGCGAGAGCAGCCACATCGAGACGAAGAACAGCGACGCGCCGACTGTGACCGTGGCTCGCGCATCGAGACGATTCGCGTTCTTTCCGACCCACATCATCGTGACGGCCGAGGCCAACGCGCCCGGCAGGATCACGAGGCCCGTCTGATTCGCCGTGAGTCCATGCAGGTTCTGCAAGAACACCGGAAGCACGAAGATCGAGCCGAACAGCGCCAGGCCGAGCACCGCCGCGATGCTCACACCGGCCGCCAACTGCCGGCTCTTGAAGACGCGGAAGTTGATGATCGGCTCGTCGATCGTCAGCTCGCGCCACAGCAGAAGAATGAACGAGAGGGCCGACGTCACCGCGAGCATCGTGATGAGACGCGAATCGAACCAATCGTAGCGCTCGCCCTTTTCGAGCATCCACTGGAGCGACCCGACTCCAGCCACGAGCAGGAGAAAGCCCAGAAAGTCGATGCTTTCGGCGCGCTCCTGGTGCGCCGCGTCATGGACGTACGTGGCGACCATCATCGCCGCCATGATGCCGAGCGGCACGTTGATGTAGAAGATCCAGGGCCAGTTGTAGTTGTCGACGATCCATCCGCCGAGCGTGGGACCGAGCGTCGGCCCGACCATCACGCCAACGCCGAACATCGCCTGGCCAATTCCGATCTCGTGCGGTGGGAACGACTCGAACAGCGTCGTCTGCGCGGTGGACAAGAGCGCGCCGCCGCCGACTCCCTGTACGACGCGCCAGAATACGAGTCCGCCGAGAGACGTCGCCGCGCCGCAGAAGAACGATGCCGCCACGAACAACAGGATCGACGTCGTGAAGTAGCGCTTCCGCCCGAAGTAGGCCGACAGCCAGCCCGACATCGGGATCACGATCACGTTCGCGATGATGTAGCCCGTGGACACCCACGAGATCTCGTCGAGCGTCGCGCCGAGGTTCCCCATCATGTGCGGAATCGCGACGTTCACGATCGACGTGTCGATCAGCTCGAGCACCGCGGCGAGCGTCACCGCGATCGCGATCAGGTACTTGTATTTGTACTTGTCCTCATCGGCCGCGGGCGCGGCAGGTCCCGCGGGCGCCGCGGGTCGCACGAGAATCTGCGCCGTCCCGCGAGGCCCCGAGGTGACTGTTCGTGCGTCAGTGCCCATTGCCGCCTAGCACTTACCCGCGGGCTGCCTGGTATCGACGTGCACGGTCACCGACATGCCTGGACGCAGCGGACGATCGTTGCCGAGTCCCTGCTTGACGCGCAGCCGCACCGGGACGCGCTGGACGACCTTGGTGAAGTTGCCGGTCGCGTTGTCCGGCGGCAGCAGGGCGAACTTCGAGCCCGTGGCCGCGCTCACGCTCTCGACGCAGCCGAGGGCTGTCGCGCCACCGTATGCATCGACGTCGATCTCGGCGGGCTGCCCGACGCGGATCTCGGCAAGCTGCGTCTCCTTGAAGTTCGCGGTCACGAACACGCCGGTGTCGGAGACGATCGTGAGCAAGGGCTGGCCCGGCTGCACGAGCTGGTTGGGGTCGACCTGCTTGCGCGAGACGATCCCGGCCGTCGGCGCGCGCACAGCCGTGTATCCGAGTTGCAGCGTCGCGTTGTCGCGCGCCGCCTGGGCAGCCTGCAAGCGCGCCTCGGCGAGGCGCACGCCCGCCTGCGCGCTGGCGACCGACCCGCCCGCCGCCGAGCGCTGTCGCTCGAGCGCGACGACGTTCGCCGACGCGGCTTCGGCGGCGGCGCGTGCCGCGTCGAGCTGCATCTTGGAGATCACCTGCTTGGCGGCGAGATCCTCCATCCGCGCAAGGTCCTGTCTCGCTCTGGTCTCGTTGGCGCGCGCGGCGGTGATCTGCGCGTCGAGCGATGCGCGCTGACCCGCGGCCTGCTCGACCATCGCCTGCGCCTGTCCACTCGTACCACGCGTCCCCGCCGCGGCGCGCGCCGCCGCGAGATCGGCCTCGGCCTGCGCCAGGCGAACACGATACTCCGCGGGATCGATCTGGACGAGCAGCGAGTCGGCGCGAATGTGGTCGTTGTCGCTCACCGTCACCGACTGCACGTAGCCACCGACCTTGGCCAGGACCGGCACGAGATGGCCGTCGACCGCGGCGTCGTCGGTCGATTCGTGAGCGCGCGCGAAGCTCCAACGCTTGAACGCCCACACCGCGCCGAGCGCGAGCAGGATGAGAACGATCGGCAGCACGAAACGCCGCCGCCCCGTGGGTTCGGGGACGTCGCGCTCGGGATTGCGCGCCTCACGCGGCTCCGTGTTCTGCTTGACAACTGTCGCCATGGTCGGATGATGTTCGAAAAGGTCTAATTACCTAAGCTGCGAAACCGTTCCTTCCGCCCTCGCCAGCGCCACTCGAGCCGTCTGATACGCCGTCAGCGCGTCGACAAGCCCGGTGCGGGCGGCGTTGAGCGAAAGCGATGCCGTGACCACGTCGGCGTTTCCCGACACTCCGGCGCGGAACCGCTCCCGCGCCTGATCCACTTCCTGCTCGGCGAACCGCTGACGATCGCGGGCGGCATCGACTTCCTCGCGGGCCGATGCGAGATCGAGCATCGCGCCTCGTACGTCGACGGCAATCTGTTCGCGAAGGTCGCGCCGCCGCACGTCGATCTCGCGCGCCGCCGCTTCAGCTTCCTGTGTCTGTCCAGCGCGGCGCCCGCCCTCGAAGACCGGCCAGGTGACCTGTACGCCATACGCGTAGGTATTGAGGAAGTGCTGAGGCTCGAGACCGGTCGGTCCGTCGTTGGCGAAGACGCCGACCGTTGGCAATCGCGTCGCTCGCACGGCCGCGATCTGTTGCCGGGCGGCGGCGAGCTGCAGCTCGGCGGTACGGACATCCGGTCGGGTTCGAAGCGCCTGCTCGATCGCGGCCTGCTCCGTGCCGACGTCGGCGGCTGCGACCGTCGTGAGCGAGTCCGACAACTCGACGGGCACGTCGAGCGATAGGTTGAGCGCGCGACGCAACTCGAGTCGGGCGCGGTCGCGATCGTTGCGCGCGGCAATGAGCGCCGCGCGACCCGCCGCGCGCTGCGACTCCGCGCGAGTGACGTCCAGCGCCACGCCGACGCCCGCTTCGAGCTGATCGCGCGCGATCTGGACGAGATCGTTTGCGAGGATCGAGTCCGCGGTGCGCGCCTGTACGAGGGCCTCGGTCCGGAGCGCTCGGACGTACGCGTTTGCGGCAACGAAGGCTGCCTGCTCCGCGACCGTCGCCACGTCGGCGCCCGAGGCCGCCGCGCCGGCCCGGGCCGCGCGTACCCGGCCAGTTGCTCCGAGATCGAGCACGGTCTGCGAGGCCTGTCCACGCAGATCCCAGAACTTCACCGGTCCAATGATCTGGCCGTTGGGATCGAGCAGCGGCCGCTCGCCCGGTTTCGCTGGAAAGTTGAAGCCGAAGCTGGCGCTGTTCAGCGTGTGGCTGCTCCAGTTCGGAACCGCCTCGAACTGCGGCAGCAACTCCGCGCGCGACTGCGCGACGCGAGCCTGGGCCTGCTCCGCCCGGTACTGCGCGCCCCGCACGCCCGCGGCCTGCGCGGCGGCCAGTCGAGCCGCCTGGCCGAGCGAGAGCCGGCGCGCCTCCGGAACCTGCGCTCCAGCGGCGCGAATCGCGAAGGCGAGCAGCGCGACAAGCAGCGACAACGCCGCGCCGAGACGGATGCTTCTTGGAAATTGAGCGTTCATTGGTCGGGAGAATTCCATGCGCGAAAACGAATTCATGGATGAGCTAGGGATGGGCCCTGATCGCATTGAGCGTGAACTGCATCAGTTCGCCGAACACCTGCTCATCGCTGCCTTTTGCAACCGACGTGAAGCATTCGCGGTGCGTGCACCAGAGCCCGTGCATGACAAACGGTCCGGTCATCATGCGCGCTGCGACTCTCGCGTCGAGCGGTCGAAACTCACCGGTCTCGATTCCACGGGTGATGATCGCGGCGATCAGCCGATGCACTCGGGAGATGACTTCCTCGGCGTAGAATCGCGCGAGATCCGGGAAGCTGTGGATCTCGGCGTGGATCAGCCGAAACAGCGGCGCGAACTGCGGCGAGCGAATGAACCGCCAGTAGCTGCGCAGGAACTGAGTCAGCACCTCGGTCGCGGACTCGTTCATCGCGCTGAGCTCCTGCTCGCCCTGCTCGATCTGACTCACGACCATCTGCCGCACCATCTCTCGAAACAGCTCTTCCTTGTTGGGGAAGTACAGATAGATGGTGCCTTTCGAGAGGCCGGCCCGCTTCGCGATGTCGTCCAGGCGCGCAGCGGCCAATCCATGCTCGCCAAAAACCTCGCGGGCAGCCTCGAGAATCTGGCGCGGACGCTCTTCGGGCAGTCTGCGCCAACGCGGCTCTTGATGTGAGGGGGAAGCAGTCATTGCTCGGCTGTCCGACCCACGCCGGCCGGCCCAGAAAATCGAAAGTGTATGTTACTGACGAGTCAGTAACATAGAACGTCGATTGGCTCCGAACAAGCGCTACCGTGACGGTCGGCGCACGAACACGATACCGCGGGCCCTGTCGTTGTTGAACGTGAAGCTCGGCGATTCGCGACTACCTGGCGCAATCGCCGCGAACCGGAGCGTGTACCCCGCCCCCCGAACCGTCAGTTGGTCGGTTGGCCGGAGCGTGTCGACGGGCGCTCTGGGCCGGCGAACCAGGAGGTTGGAACCGGACACAGTGAGCTCGTAAGTGGCATCGAGCTCATCCGAGTAGTATGCACCAGCCAGCGCCGACAGCTCCGACGGCGCCAACTGTACGGCCGCTGCCGCCGGTCGCGTCGCCGGTCGCGTCGCCGGCGCAGGCGCGGGTTTGGTGAAGGCGCGTGCGAGCACGACGTCAGCGACACGGTGGGCCAAACTCGGCGCGTCCGCGGAGCTGACGTTGCATAGCGCGACGATGGTGGTGTGCTGCGCGGGGAAGCGCGTGATCACCGTGCGGTAACCGCCGGTGCTGCCCGCGTGCTCGACCATTGGCAGCCCGCGATACTCGCCGATCTCGAGGCCAAAGGCGTAGGCGAGCTCCTTGCCGCTGGCGAGCCGGCCGCGGGTGAGCTGCCGAGCCAGGAAGTGAGCGCCGCCCACCTGCCCCGTATAGAAATTCTCATCCCACTTTTGCAAATCCTCGACCGTGGTCATCAGCCCGCCCTGCCCCACGATGTCGTTGTTCCACACGTTGATGCGCCACCCGCCATCTGCCGCCGGGCTGTACGCCGACGCGCGGCCGCGAACCGGCTCGTTGTGGTCGTCGTGGTAGTGCGAGGCGTGCATGCCGAGCGGCTGGAAGATCTGTTCGCCGGCGAACTCACGCAGCGATTTACCCGTGACGCGCTGCACGATCACGCCAAGCAGCACATAACCGGTGTTGCTGTACGCGTATTCGGTCCCCGGATCGAAATTGAGGTGCCGCTGTCGCGCCGCGAGGGCAAGCACGTCACCCACGGTATAGCCATCGTCGAAGCGCATGCCCGCGGCCTCGACCAGCGCCCAGAAGTCGCGAATGCCACTGGTATGATGTACCAGCTCGTCGATCGTGACTCGCTTGCCGTAGTCCCGGAGCTCGGGGACGTACTTGCGGACGTCGTCGTCGAGCGAGATCCGGCCCTGCTCGGCGAGCAATGCGATCGCGGCGGCCGTGAATTGCTTCGACACGGAGCCCATGATCGTGGGCGTCGTTGGCGTGAACGGCACCCTGTACTCGATGTTCGCCGAGCCGTAGCCCTTTTCGAGCACGATACGGCCATTCTGGAAGACGCCGAGTGCACAGCCGGGCGTCTCCGGCGTGTAGCGCGAGAACACAGCGTCGATCTGACGCAGCGCGGAATCGGGGACTGCGTTCTGGGCCGCGGCCGGAAGCGCGGCACAAAGAATGGCGGCGAGCGCCCGCCAATTCGTTCTTCTCATGTTGGTCCTGCCTTCGCGATGGACGCGGCTACGCGACTTTCTTGGACGCCTCGAGCCAGTCGTACGCCGATGCCACGTCCGGCCGCGTGAGCGCGTGAGCGGCCGGCTGCCAGATCAGCGTGACGTCGGCGCCGAGCACGCGCAGCATCTCCGCCAGCCGTTGCGGATGCAGCCGCGACACGATCTGGTCATTCTCGCCTGCTCCGATGTAGACGCGCTTGCCCTCGAGCGACACGGGCTGATCGGGCACGAATGGCACCATGGGCCGAAACAGGACCGCCGCATCGAGCGTCTTGGGCGACGACAGCAGCACACTTCCGGCAATGTTGGCGCCGTTCGAAAAACCGACGGCGATGACGCGTGCCGGATCGAACCCGTAGTGCGCCGCCGCGCCCTCGACGAACGCGACGAGATCTTTGGTGCGCGCGTGGAGATCGTCAATGTCGAACACGCCCTCGGCGAGGCGGCGGAAAAACCGCGCGGCCCCGTTCTCGTTGACCGTGCCCCGAGGGCTCAACAGCCCGGCGTCGGGCGCGAGCATCTGACCGAGGTGGATCAGATCGTTCTCGTCGCCGCCCGTACCGTGGAGCAGCAGCAGCGTCCGCGGATCGTCGCCGCTGGGTGCTACATACCGGTGCACGTAGCCGAGCATGGTAGTATTCATCAATCAATTAATGTAGCGGGTTGAGTCATGATGCACGACGAGGCCGACCGCGTCCGGGTGGACAAGTGGCTGTGGGCCGCACGGTTCTTCAAGACGCGATCGTTGGCCACGGAGGCCGTGGCTGGCGGCAAGGTCGAGGTCAACGGCGATCGCGCCAAACCGGCCAAAGCCATCAAGCCTGGCGACGAGGTGCGCGTCCGTGTCGGGCCATATGAGCATACTCTCATCGTCCGCGAGCTGTCCGATCGCAGGGGCCCGGCGTCCGTCGCGCAGACCCTCTACGAAGAGACCGTAGCGAGCCGGGAAGCGCGGGAGCGGCTCGCGGGCCAGCTCAAGCTGGCGCCGGCCGCATTCGTCTACGAGGAGAAAGGTCGGCCGACCAAGAAGGATCGGCGCGAGCTCTCGAGGTTCATCGACCGAAAGCGGCGTTAGTCCGCGCGCTCTCCCGTCAACTTCGAGAACACGGTCCGGCTGACGGCGTGGCCTCCGGCAAACCGGATCAGCTCGAACGGAATCCGCGCCGCCTCCAATCGTGCCGTCTCCTCGGCGAGCATCTCACTGGTGACGTAGGCATCGCGCTCGCCGACCACGATCGTCAGCGGCACGTGGCGGAGCGCGCCGTGACCTTTCGCGAGATCGGCGTCGGGCGGGACCAGCCCACCCCACAAGATCAGCCGATCGATGCGCGATCGTCCATGCGTGATCCAGCGAGTCGCCGTCGCCGCGCCCTGCGAGAAACCAACCACGCTCACGCGAACCGGATCGCCCGCCGCGGATCCGGCGGTGTCCTCGTACACGGCATCGAGGTACTCCACGTAGTCCGCGATCTCCGACGCGCGATCCTCTCGCGTCATCCACGTGGCGCCCACCGGCCGCTCGTGCGCCGGAGCCTTGTCGACGCCCACCAGGTAGAATCGGTTCATCGCCTCCGGCGCGACGATCAGCCGATCCGGCGCGGCCAGGTCCGCGAAGTAGCGGATGAACTCCCCAGCGAGCTGGCCGTACCCGTGGAGCACGAACCACACGCTCGCGCGCCCGCCCACGCCGGCCTCGCCGCCGAGGGTGTAATAGCGCGCCGTGCGCGCGGTACGCAGGTGGTGCGCGTGCGGTGCCGCGAGTGGTTCGCTCACGGCACCAAGATACGCCGCCGCGCTACTTTCGGGCGGAGCTCTGCGCCGGCGAGGCGGCGGCCAGCAGCTGCGCCTGGGTCGTGCTCTTTTCGAGAAGCTCGACAGCCCTGAGCAGCTGGTGATCTTCCGGGAGCAGGCGAGCCTTTGCCGCCGCGTCGCCGAAGGACATCCTCGCAACGCGGTTCGCTAGGTCGCGCGACAGGACCGTCCGGCCTGCACTGTCGTTCGCCGGCGCGATCTTCACTCCAGCGGTCGCCAGTCGGCGCATCAGCTCCGCGGTCCAGGCCTCGGGCGCCGCGAAATCCCGCGGGACCGTGCCTTTGAGCTCCAGCGCGTAACTCTGCAGCACGCCGTTGATCGTCGGGAACTGCGATGTCGCGGCGCGCAGGAAGTCGCGCTCGCCGGTCGTGATCGTGTCGTCCGGAACGAGGATGTCCGGTCGGATGCCCCCGCCGCCGTACACCACACGGCCGCCATCGGACTTGAACATCGGACGGGTCTTTGTGGACAGCGAATCCGGATTGACTTCGACGAACGCGCCGGTGGGCAGCAGCTTGCGCTCGCGATGGATCGAGCGGCCACTCGGCGTGAACCATTTGCCGGTCGTGATCTTGAGCTGATACCCGCCCTGGAGCTGGTACACCGACTGCACGAGGCCTTTGCCGAACGAGTTCGTGCCGATGACGAGAGCGCGATCATGGTCCTGCAACGCGCCGGCGACGATCTCGGTTGCCGACGCCGATTGGCCGTCGACGAGAACGACGAGTGGAGTCGAGAGCGCCAGGTGCCTACCGCTCGAGCGCAGCACTTCGGTGGCCTGATTCCGCGACCGTACGCTCGAGATCTCCTGCCCGTCCCGAAGGAACAAGCTCGACGTCTTGAGCGCCTGGTCGACGATGCCGCCGCCGTTGTCGCGCATGTCGAGGACGATGCCCTTGGCGCCCTCACTTTCGAGCTTCTCGACCGATTCGGCAACTTCGTCGGCCGCGTTCTCGTTGAACGTCTGCAGTGGGATGTAGCCGATGTGGTCGGCAAGCATCGTCGAGAACGGGACTGCCGGAATGCGCACGATCCGGCGGGTAAACTTGACCTTGATCGGCTCGGAGACCGAGGGCCGTGCGTAAGTCACCGTCACTTGCGAACCCGGCTCGCCGCGCAGCATCTCGGAGACCTTGCCGATGTCTAGCGTGGCGGTCGGTGTGTTCTCCACGGACACGATGTGATCCCCTTCGCGAACACCAGCTTCTTCAGCCGGCGTGTTGGGGAACACCCGCGCCACGACGAAAACGCCCCGTGATTCCTCGTTGATGGACATGCCGGTGCCGCCATACCGGCCGCCGGTATTGCGATTGAAGTCTTCCGACTGCTTTGGGGAGAGCAGCTCGCTGTACGGGTCGTTGAGCTCTCGAACGAGACCGCGAGCAGCCTTTTCGTAGCCGAGGGCAACCGGGACCGAGTCGACGTACTGGTTGCGGACCAGGGACATCACCTGGTCGAACAGGGCGGCGTTTGCGCGGGCCGGAGTTTCCTGCAGCAGGAAACCACCAGCGACCATCGGGACGACGAGCAGCGTGGCCGCAGCCGCGGTACGAAAACGTGGCATCGAGACGATTTTAGGGCGAGGTATCAGGAATTCGGCGACGGCTGGCCACGACCCTGGACGAGACGTCGCTCCGGACACGGCGCTTTGTGCGCCTTGACCGCTACCGCAGCCGCCGGCTCGTGGCCCGGCGCATATAATACGCGGCCGCGCTGGATTCGCGAATCATGGTGCGGCTCGAGCAGTGGGTCGATGCGCGAGGTGGCCGCGATCGGGCCAGCGGGCGTCGGCACGGGGAGCACGCCACCATAGCCGGTTCCGGTCGGGCGGCGCGTGGGGTCGGTGGGCGCATTCACGCCGGCGATCACGATGAACAATGGCACGACCGAGCGCGCCGAGAGTCGCCGTTGCAGGCTGAGGATGGACCGGATCATGAGCTACGCTCCCCCAGTGGGTCCAACACCCCTGACACTAAGATTCGCCGACAATATTGTCAACGAAAAACCGCGTTGAAAAGTTCCGCTGAACACTCAGCTAAACGGTTGGGCGCGCAGTTTTTACGAATTGCGTACAACTGCGTGGACCGTCGTCACTTGGCAGCGCCGAGCTTCCAGATGCCGTTCAGCATGTCCGACGCGTAGACACTTCCGCCCAGGTACTGCACTCCCCACACGTACACGGGCTTGCCGGCGTCCAGGAGCCCCGTGGCCAGCTCCCGGCCCATCAACCGCAGGTCGCAGCGAGTGACTCCGGCGGCATTCGTGACGCGCTCGTTCACCGCACACGATGCGAGATCGCCCCGGATGTCGAGTGCCCGCACGCCGCCGTTGTAGTACGCCGCGTAGAGAACGCCCTTCGCTTCATCCACTGAGAAGTTGTGCGTCCCTGCGCCGTCGACCCGGTAAAAGGCGACTTCCTGGGGCTGCGTCGGGTCGCTGATGTCGACCACGTGAATGTCACCCGCCGACGTACTGCCGATGGACCCGCCGAGTTCCTCACCGACGAAGGCGAACCGCTTGCCGCCGTTCGCGTCGTGGTACCACCACACATTGTGAACGTGGCCGTTCACCGTCGTCACGCCACCCAGGACTCTCGGGTTCTCGGGCGAAGCGTTGTCGCCGCAGCCGCCCAGATCCCAGATCTGCAGCCCGTTGTCCCAGAGCGCGAGAAAGAGCAGCCCGTCGCGGACGAACGTGTCATGGATGAACGACGTGGCGAATTCCTGCGTGAACACCTCTCGAGGAGCGCTGGGAGTGCTCAGGTCCACGACGACCAGTCTGGCCTTGATCGTCCCCGCCGGATCGACGGAGAGGAAG
>DATJHY010000047.1:0-12772 GCA_035493635.1 Gemmatimonadaceae bacterium
TGGCAGGACGAAGCCGACGCCGCCTACCTCTACCGTCTGCTCGCGGCGGCGGAGCCGGATACCAAAAAGAGCGACCTTTATCGCCGGCTGGCGGAGGTCGAGGACCGGCATGTCGAGATCTGGGCGCGGCTGCTGCGCGAGCACGGCCATGAGCCGGGCGCCTTCAACCCGAGCGCCCGCACCCGACTGCTCGCCAGCCTCGGCAAGGTGTTCGGTCCGGGCTTTCTCCTGCCCATGCTGCTCGCCGAGGAGGGGCGCGAGGTCAAAGGCTACCTCGACATGCACCGGCGGACGGAGCACGGCGCGCCAGGGGCGAGCGAGTCGCTCAAGCTTGCGCGGGAATCGGCCGAGCATGCCGAGACGCTGAACAGGATTTCTGGAAGGATGGGCGAGCCGTGGCATCGCACGGAGTCAGGCGGATTCCTGCGGAACGTCGTCTACGGGTTCAACGACGGACTCACGGCCAACTTCGGTCTCGTTGCCGGCGTCATCGGCGCGTCGGCGCAGTCGGCGCACCATACGGTGATCGTCGCCGGCGTCGCCGGCCTCATCGCCGACGCGCTGTCGATGGGCTCGAGCGGGTATCTCGCCGCCAAGAGCGAGCAGGAAGTGTACGCCAACGAGATCGCCATGGAGCGCGACGAGATCGCGCTCATGCCCGAAGTGGAGCGCGACGAGCTCGCGTTGATCTACGAGGCGAAAGGGATGGCGCCGGATGCAGCCCACGCCCTGGCGACCGAGGTGATGGCCGATCCAAAGCGCATGCTCGACGAGCAGGTGCAGGAGGAGCTGGGCATCGGTGAGCCGCACATGTCGCCGATGCGCGAAGCGTGGGTCACCGGCGCCGCGACCGCCGTCGGCGCCTTCATCCCCGTGTTCCCATTTCTGATCTGGAACGGAATGACGGCTGTGATCGTGTCGTTCGTGATCGCGATGGGGTCGCACTGGATCGTGGGCGCGGCACGATCAGTGTTCACCGGCCGGAGCGTGTTCCGCTCCGGCCTCGACATGTTCGTCGTCGGACTCGGCGTGGCGGTCGCCGGCTACTTCGTGGGTGATTGGGTATCGAAGCTGGTCTCGTGAACGGCCGCCCGTCGCCAGCCGCCCGTCACACCACGAGGTTCAGCAGCCGTCCCGGGACGAAGATCACCTTCCTGGGCGCGGCAGGTACGAACTTGGCAATCGCCGGCTCGGCGAGCGCCGCCTCGAGCGCCGCTTCCTGGCCGCTGCCGTTGGGCACTTGTACGGTCCCGCGCATTTTGCCGTTCACCTGAACGGCGAGAGTAACGAGATCTTCGGCCGCCAACGCGGCATCGAACGTCGGCCAGCCGGCGTCGAAAATGCTTCCGTCGTGGCCCAGCCGCTCCCACAGTTCCTCGGCGAGGTGCGGCGCGAACGGTGACACGAGCTGCACGAGCGGCTCGACCTCGTCGCGGTGCGACACGCGCTCGCCGCGGCGCACGACGTTCATGTACTCCATCATCGCCGCGATGGCCGTGTTGTAGCTCAACGCGGGGATGTCTGTCGAAACCTTCCGGATGGTCTGGTGCAGCTTGCGCATGACCGCCGGCTCGGGCGCGCCGTCGGACGCGGCGTCGATGGCCGACGCCCACAACCGGTCGAGGAAACGCCGAACGCCCACCACGCTTTGGTCGCGGAAGTCGCCGCCCTCCTCGTACGGTCCGAGATACATCAGGTACGTGCGGAAAGTATCCGCGCCCCAGCGCTCGACGTACTCGTCCGGGTTCACGACGTTGCCGCGGCTCTTCGACATCTTGGCGCCTTCGCGCACGATCATGCCGTGGGCGCGAAAGCGCTCGTACGGTTCCTCGAACGAGAGCTGTCCGGCATCGTGGAGCACCATCGTCACGAAACGCGAATACAACAAGTGCAACACGGCGTGCTCGTTCCCGCCGATGTACGACGTGACTGGAAGCCACTTCTCGGTGAGCTCCGGATCGAACGGCACGTCCGCGAAATCGGTGCTCGGGTAGCGGAGAAAATACCAGGCGCTGTCCAGGAACGTGTCGGACACGTCGGTCTCACGCCGCGCCTGGCCGGCGCACAGCGGGCACGCGACCCGATACCAGGACTCGACGCGCGCCAGCGGCGAGACCCCCGTGTCGTCGGGCTTGAAGTCCTCCACGTATGGCAGCTCGACCGGCAGATCCGCTTCGGGCACCGGCACCGTCCCGCAGTTGTCGCAGTAGATGATCGGGATCGGCGGACCCCAGTATCTCTGCCGCGAGATGCACCAGTCATGCAGCCGGTAGTTCACGACCGCACGCGCGTGGCCGCGCTCGGCGAGCCACGCGGTGATCCGCCGCTTCCCTTCGTCGACCGGAAGGCCCGTGAACTCACCGGAATTCACCAGCCGGGCGTCTGCAGTGTCGGTGTAGGGCGCCTCGAGCGGCGCGTGAACGTTGACGCCGGATCCCGCGACCACACGCGGGATCGGAAGGTCGAACTCTTTCGCGAACTCGAAATCACGCTCGTCGTGCCCGGGCACGGCCATGATCGCGCCGGTGCCGTACTCCATCAGCACGTAGTCCGCGATCCAGATCGGGATCGGCCGGCCCGTGGCGGGATTGGTCGCGAAGGCGCCGGTGAAGACGCCGGTCTTGTCCTTGTTCACCTTGCGCGACACGATGTCCTGCTTCGCGGTCCGCCGCTTGTAGTCGGCGACATCCTGCCGCTGTTCGTCCGTCGTCAAAGCATCGACGAGCGGATGCTCGGGCGCGAGCACGAGGTACGTCGCCCCGAAGATCGTGTCGGGCCGCGTGGTGAAGACGGTGATGTCGGTCGGCTCCGTAGGGAACTCGCCGGTCGCGCCGTGCGCGATCGTCGCCGTGCCCACGAGCTCTTCGAGATCCTGAACGCGGAAACTGACTTCCGCGCCGTCCGACCGACCGATCCAATTGCGCTGTGCCAGCTTGGTCGACTCCGACCAGTCGAGCCAGTCGAGGTTGGCGAGCAGGCGGCCGGCGTAGTCCGTGATCCGGAAGAACCACTGCTCCAGGAACCGCTGCTCGACCTTGGCGCCACAGCGCTCGCACTCCCCGGCGATCACCTGCTCATTCGCCAGCACGGTCTTGTCGTTCGGGCACCAGTTGACGGCCGCGCGCTTCCTGTACGCCAGGCCGCGCTTGTAGAGCTGCAAGAAGAGCCACTGCGTCCACTTGTAGTACGCCGGGTCGGTGGTCGACAGCTCGTGCTGCCAATCGACCATCAAACCGGCGGCTTTGAGCTGCCGGCGGAAGTTGTCGATGTTCCGCGGGATCAGGTCGGCCGGGTGCGTACCGACCTTCAGCGCGAAGTTCTCCGAGTGGATGCCGAACGCGTCGAAGCCGATCGGCTCGAAGACCGTGTGCCCTTGGAGCCGCTGGAATCGTCCATAGATGTCGTTTCCGGTAAACGCGAAGAGGTTGCCGACATGCAGCCCCTCGGCCGACGGGTACGGAAACATCATCAAAGCGTAGAACGGGCGGACTCCGCTAGCGAGGTCCGTCCGATTGGTCCCGTTGGCGTCCCAGCGGTCCTGCCATTTCCGCTCGATCACGGCCGGGTCGTATTCGGCCTGGTGCGCGGCGGCGGCTCGATCCAGTGGCTCAGTCATGGTGGTACCGGAATTTAGCGGACGATGAACCTTGCTCCCAGTATGATGCTCCCCTTTCGCAACACGGGCGGCCAGTCGAGCCGGTCGCTTCGTCGCCGCATCGTTACCGTTGGCGCGATCGCGGCGCTCGTCGTGCTCGGAGCCCTGGGTTACTCCGGCCTCGTCATTCTCAAGAAGATGGTCGCCGGAGACGAGGACGCGCACATCGTCAATGCCGCGTCCTTGTCCAAGCAACTAGTCGAGAGGCTGATCACGGAACGCGCCCGCCAGGTCGAGCTCATCGCGTCCGAGCCGACCGTGATCGCGGCGGCGAAGAAAGGTGCGCAACAGGCGCGTGACCGCAAACTGCCCACGATGTCGAATGAGCAGCTCGAGACGATGTTCAAGGCCGCGCGCTCTCAACAGGTCGACGAGGCGACGAAGCAGTATCTCACCGCGCTTCTCCCCAAGCTCGACATCGCCGAAGTCATGCTCACCGATGAGTACGGGTATAACGCGGTGACGACATCGCCCTCGTCCGATTTCGTGCAGAGCGACGAGGCCTGGTGGATGAGCGCCTGGAACTCCGGGCTGACGACGGCGCAGGCGACGGCCGACCCGGCGACGCAGCGCACGGTCGTCGAGTTGGCGGGCGTCGTGCGCGACGGGACGACCCGAGTGGGCGTGGTGAAGGTCAAGTTCGGGCTGGCGATGGTCGACTCGGTGCTCGCTCAAGGCAGCGTCCAAGGCAACGAATTGCGCGTGGACCTCGTCGACTCCGCCGGCAAGGTGATCGCGAGCTCCGGGCTCGCGGCGCGATTCAAGCGGCTCCCTGGCTACACGACGGTGATCGGTCGCGATCCGGGCGTCCCATTCGACTTTGCGAGCGACTCCGTTCTGCACCGCGGCGCGGTGGAGCCCACGAACGGCGGTCGGTGGCGCGTGGTCGCGCACATGACGCAGGCCAATGCCGCGCGCGCCTACGACGCGGCGCGTTCCGGTTTGATCCTCGGCATCGTCGCCATGCTCGCGGTGATCGTCCTTTCGCTTTCGTTGGGCGGACGGTTCATTGAGCGTCGAATCACGGGGCCGGCGGAACAGCTGGCCAAGGTCGCCGAGGCGGTTGCCGCGGGCGACTTCTCCAGGCGAGTGAGCGGCGTGAGCGCGGACGACGAGATCGGCCGCCTGTCGCGCGCGGTATCGGCAATGATCGACGAGCTGCACCGGCTCGCGACAGCGCTCCGCGAGTCGGCGGCGGAAACCGGGAGCATGACGCAGGAAATCACCGCCAGCTCGGAGGAAATGGCCGCCTCCGCGGGGCAGATCGCGCACACGGCGGCAGACCTCAGCCAACAGGCGAACACGATGGCGGAGACGATTCAGGCGCTCGCCGGCTCGTCCGAGCATCTCGTGAACGCCGCTGCCAGCCTCGACTCCGGCGCCACGGAAGGCGTCGACCGCAATGCGCGCCTCCGGGCGCTGGCGCTCGACAACCGGGCTCGGCTCGACGAGAGCACCCGGTCGCTCGCCGCCCTTCGTGTCGACGTCGAAGCCAGCGCGGCCGCCATCAGCGAGCTCGCCAAGGCATCGGAAGAGGTCCGCAGCTTCGTCGCGCTGGTGCAGAAACTCGCACGCCAATCGAAGCTGCTAGCGCTCAACGCCGCCATGGAAGCCGCGCGCGCCGGCGAGCACGGTCATGGCTTTGCCGTTGTCGCGGAAGAGGTTCGGCGCCTCGCCGCCATGTCCTCCGAAGCCGCCGAGCGCACAGAGCAAGTCGTGAACGAGGTGCTCGCCGGGATCGACCAGTCACGCGCGTCGAGCGAACGTACCGTCGATACCGTCCGCGGCGTCCGAGACTCAACGGAACAGGGATCGCGCTCGTTCGGCCAAATCGAGGCCGCCGTCGCGGAAGCCGACGGCTGGACCACGTCGATTCAGCAGGCGGTGGGCGCGGCGAGCACGCTCGTTCGCGACATGAGATCCAAGCTCGACTCGCTCGCCGCCGGCACGGAATCCTTCGCCGCGGCGATGGAAGAAGTCGCCGCGTCGAGTCAGGAGCAGAGCGCCAGCACGGAGCAGATCGCCGCTGCGGCTTCGACGCTCTCGGGCGCGGCCGAACGGCTCACGCGGCTCGTCGCGAACCTCAAGCTCGCGTCGACCGACGCACACACTGATTCTGGGGCCAGCGCGCCGTCGTCGACCGAACCGGCAGAGCTCCGGACGGCACGCGCCCTGGCCACCGCGTAAGCTCGCGCGATTCGCTACGGTTTGATCATCACACCGCTGAGCGGCCCTTTCGGCTGTTCATCCCGCCGGAAGAGGTAGGCACAGTCCTCGAGCCGAGCGCCGTTCGCGTCAGCGACGGCGAACTTGGACCCCTCGTATGCGCAGGCGCCGGCGTACTCGCCTTTCTTGTTGACGGCGTAGTACTGGAGCTGGAAATAGGGCCGGCCTTTGTCGTTGAGCAGTCGCTTCTCCGTCATCGCGATCACGCGTTCCATGACCTTCATGAGGGCTGCCTGCGGCGCCATTCCCTGCCGCATGAACTCCACGGCCAGGAACGCGCCGCACACTTTGATGTTCGCCTCGCCGCGCCCTGTGGATCCCGCCGCGCCAACTTCGTTGTCGCAATACTGCCCCGCCCCGATGATCGGAGAATCGCCCACGCGCCCCGGGATCTTCCACGAGAGACCGCTCGTCGTGGTCACCGACGCGATGTCTCCGCTCGCCGTCACGGCGTTCATGTTGATCGTGCCGTAGGTGTACGGCACGCCCGCCGCATCGTAGTAGACGTGCACGCCGGTGAGATCATAGTCATCGGGCGACGGCCGCTTGGTACCGTTGGTCGAGGGTCGCGCGCCCGCCGGCGGGTCGATGGGATCGAGCCAGTTGTCGCTCGGGTTGAGCTTCGACTTCCAACGGAGCCAGGCATCCCGGCTCTCTTCGGTGAGGAGGTTCTGCGGCTTGAACCCCATCTCGATCGCGAAGCGCTTGGCACCCTCGCCGACCAGCATGATGTGATCGGTGCGGTCCATGACCGCCTTGGCGACAGCCGCCGCGGTCGCGATGTCTTCGAGGCAACCCACCGCGCCCGCTCGCTTCGTGGGACCGTGCATGCAGCTCGCATCGAGCTGCACGACCCCCTCCTCGTTGGGCAGGCCCGCCAGGCCGACCGACTGGTCGTGCGGGTTGAGCTCGACGATCTGGACGCCGGCAACGATCGCGTCGAGCGGATCCGCGCCTCGCGCCACCATGTCGTACGCGACCTTGATCCCCTGCTTGCCGCTGTCGTCGGTCGTATAGCCGTTTGCGGCCGAGACGACCACCGGGCGTCCGGCCGTGCCGGCGGCGGGAGGCGCCGCGCGATCGTGCACCCGAATGTCGGGCATGGCCTCGGCGAGCTTGGGAAGTGCGAGCCCGGCCGCGGCGGCGGCTCCGGCCCCGAGAAAGTCACGGCGTGAAACGGACATACGACCTCCGCGATCGAGCGGGATGGCAGGATGGGGTCAATCTTACTGCATCCCGAGCCACCGGGCCAAGGCGGCGTATTGAGGGCGCCGGCCTGTGATCGAGGCGCCAATGGATAGTATTCGGCAGCCGTTATCTTCCTGCTACCTATGTCCGCTTCCGTCCGCGACCGCCTGCGCCGCACGCAGTTTCTCGAAGGCCTCACCGATTCGGCGCTTCACGAGCTCGCTAGAATCGTCACGCCAGCCACCTACGAACCACAAGCCGTCATCTTCGAAGAAGGGTCGCCTCGCGAGTTTCTCGCGATCATCGTTAGCGGCTCAGTCGCCATCGAGAAGGGACGCAGCAGCCGCTCGGTGCGACTCGTAACGCTCGGCGCCGGCGAAGCGCTGGGCGAGGGATTGCTGCTCGACGAGCTGCCGCACGGCACCAGCGCGCGCGCCCTGCAGCGCACCGAGACCTACCTGCTTACCGCGGACCAGGTGCGCTCGATGGTGAAGGAGCATCCGACGCTCTATGCGGCGCTCATTGGTCGCGCAGCCCGCTCGATTGCCCAGCGTCTTGCGGCCACTGACGCGACACTCGTCGGGCATGGCCGCACGGTTGGCTTTACCGGAGCCACGACGCGGCGCGAGCACGACCTGCTCGGCGATCGCGACGTCTCCGAGGAAGCGATGTATGGCGTGCAGACGCTGAGAGCTCTCGAGAACTTTCCGATCACGGGCATCGCGCTGCGCGAATTCCCGGTGCTCATCGAGGCGCTCGCAGCGGTGAAAGAGGCCGCGGCGCTGGCGAACGCCGAGCTCGGGCTGCTCGACCCCAAGATCGCCGACGCGATCAAACGCGCGGCGCAGGAGATTCGGGCCGGCCGGCATCACGAACACTTCGTGGTCGACATGATCCAGGGCGGCGCCGGAACCTCGACGAACATGAATGCGAACGAGGTGATCGCGAACCGGGCCCTCGAGCTCCTCGGCAAATCACGGGGCGACTACACCGAGATTCACCCGAACAACCATGTGAACCTGAGCCAGTCGACGAACGACGTCTACCCAACGGCGGTGAAGCTCGCGTTGCACGAGGCCATCGAGGATCTGCGCCGCGCCATGAGCGAGCTCGTGGCCGCGTACCTCGCCAAGGGCGAAGAGTTCAGCTCGTTCATAAAGATGGGCCGTACCCAGCTGCAGGATGCCGTTCCGATGACGCTCGGCCAGGAATTCACGGCGTTCGGTCACACGATCTCGGAGGACGTCGAGCGGCTCGGTGAGGCGCAGGCCCTGATCCGCGAGATCAACATGGGTGCGACTGCGATTGGCACGCGCATCAACACCCCGCCGGGCTACGCGGAGGTCGTGTGCCGGGAGCTGTCGCGGATCACGGGGCTCTCGCTGATCACCGCGCCCGATCTCGTGGAAGCCACCGCGGACACCGGGGCGTTCGTCCAACTGTCCGGCGTGCTCAAGCGATGCGCCGTCAAGCTGTCCAAGATCTGCAACGACTTGCGGCTACTGAGCTCCGGTCCACGAGCGGGCCTCGGCGAAATCAATCTCCCGGCCACGCAGCCCGGCTCGTCGATCATGCCGGGCAAGGTGAATCCGGTCATCCCCGAAGTGGTGAACCAGGTCTGCTTCGACGTAATCGGCGGAGACGTGACGGTGACGCTCGCGGCGGAGGCTGGGCAGCTGCAGCTCAACGTGTTCGAGCCCGTGATCGCCTATCGTCTGCTGCGCAGCATCGAGATGCTGAGGAATGGCTGCGTCGTCCTGCGACAGCGCTGTGTCGAGGGCATCACGGCCAACCCGTCGCGAATGCGCCAATTCGTGGAGCACTCGATCGGCGTCGTGACGGCGCTCGTACCAGTGATTGGGTACGAGCACGCAAACGCGGTCGCGAAGGAAGCGCTCGAGAGCGGCAGAGGCGTGTACGAGATCGTGTTGTCGCGCGGACTGCTGACTCGCGAGCAGCTGGACGAGGTGCTGGATCCTGAAAGGATGGTCGGGCGCAACTAGCATCCAGCCTTCGAGCCCTCCAGCCCTCAACCTTCGACATGCCTCCTCGCCGGAGAAAGCGCATCGACCCTGCCGCCTTCAGGCTGCCGGTCGACGAGATCAAGTCCGGCATCTACACCGATGCCTACTTCACGCGGGCTCGTGAGGTGCTCCGACAGGAAAAGCGCGTTCCCACGGTGGTGATGCAGTTCACCGGGAAAAACGAGGGTTGGGTCAGCGGCGTGGACGAGGCGATCGCGATGCTCAAGCTGTGCGCCGACGATTGGACCGCGCTCACCGTTCAGGCGCTGTACGAGGGTGACTCGTACGAGAGCTGGGACACCGTGCTCACGATCGAAGGGCCGTACGACAATTTCGGGTTTCTCGAAACCCTGTGCCTGGGCGTCCTCGGCCGGCGTACCAGAATCTGCACGAACGCGAAGATGTTGTGCGAAGCGGCGCAATCGAAGCCGGTGATGTTCTTTGGCGCGCGAGACGACATCTACGCGACGCAACCCGGCGACGGATATGCCGCGATGGTCGGCGGCGTGAAGCTCGTCTCCACGCCGGCTCAGGCGTCGCTGTTCGGCGGGAACGCGGTGGGTACGATCCCGCATGCGCTCATCGCCGCGTTCGGCGGCGATACGGTGAAAGCCACCAAACGCTTCGCGGAAGCGATCCAGGGTGTGGACGTAATCGCGCTCGTCGACTACGACAACGACTGCGTCAAGGCGAGTCTGGACGTGGCGCGCGCGTTCGATGGTCAGTTGTGGGGCGTCCGGTTGGATACCGCCGAGAACCTGGTCGACAAGTCGATCATTCCGCAGATGGGCACGTTCGACCCGACAGGCGTGAACGCGAACCTGGTATGGAACGTTCGTAACGCGCTCGACGCGGAAGGATTTGGCGACGTGAAGATCGTGGTGTCGGGCGGATTCAACGAGGAGCGTATCCGCGCCTTCGAGGAGGAGGGCGTTCCAGTCGATGCGTACGGCGTGGGCGCGGCGATCTACGATGGTCGCTTCGACTTCACAGCCGACGTCGTGCAGGTGAATGGCAAGTCCGAGGCGAAGGCCGGCCGGAGGCTGCGGGAAAACCCACGGCTCGAACGGGTGAAATGATGGCGGGCACGAGGCTGGATACGAGCGGTCTCAATAAGATGAAGGTGCTGGACGACGCGGCGATGCAGCTCCAGCGCATCCACGGGCTGGTCGAGCAGTATGCGATGGCGCTCAAGCGCGAACAGCCGACGAGCACGTTCTCGATGAACTTGCGGCGCCAGTTGCCCACGCTCTCCGAGAATCTCAAGTCCTACTTCGGGATGATCGCGGATCAGGTGATGGCGTTGAACCTGGCCTCGACGCGCGGCTCGAGCGAGCATGTCAAGGTGCGCACGTTGCGGGAAGGAGTCGCGCAGATCCGGCAGTCGATCGAAATCGCGATCGCACAGACCAAGGACAAGCACACAATCGCCGAAGATTCAGAGGAGTCCGCGGCGGGATCCGCCGAGTCGTAACCTGCTGTCGGGAAAGCGACTACTGTCGAGAGCGGCTCGCTTGATTTGACCTTTCGGAGCCGGTAGGTTCCGCTTGCTCCGAACAATTCGAACCGAGCGCGGTGCCACCGCCGCGTTCAGAACGCCGGTACAAGGACAGCTCATGCCTTTTCCTGCCCGCCTGCGCCGGCCGGGTACCCGTCGATTGGGTACGGCCGCGTTGACGGTCGGCTTCGCGCTGCTGCTCGCCGCGTGCGGCCAGAACCACCCCGATTCGATCTTCCATCAACGGACGGATTTCAATCGGGATGTCGATTTTCTCTTCAAAATACTCATCTACGCCGGGACGGCGGTCTTCATCTTCGTCGAAGCCATCCTGGTCCTGACCCTGATCCGGTACCGCAGACGTCCGGGGCAGCCCGCGCCGGAGCATGTCCACGGTAACACCACCCTGGAAATCACCTGGACGGTCATCCCGTTCCTGATTCTGATCGTCATCGCCATCCCGACGGTCCGAACCATCTTCAAGACGCAGGCTCAGGCACGGGGCGATGCGCTGCAGGTCGAGGTGATCGGGCATCAATGGTGGTGGGAGTTCCGGTATCCGCAGTACGGGATCGTCACGGCAAACGAGCTGTACCTGCCACTCGGCCGAACCGTCAATTTCGCGCTCAAGACTCAGGACGTGATCCATTCGTTCTGGGTGCCGGCGCTCGCGGGTAAGCGCGACCTCATCTCGAACCACACCAACTATCTGTGGTTCACGCCCGATTCCACGACGGCCAACGCGTGGAACGGCGCCTGTGTGGAGTATTGCGGCACGAGCCACGCGAACATGCGGTTCAAGACCTTCACGGTGTCGGCCGCCGACTTCGAGAGTTGGACGAAGCATCAACAGGAGCCCGCGGCCGGCACGCCAGCGCCGACGACGACGCCGGGCGCGACACCAGGCGCTACTCCAGGCACGACTCCTGGCGCGGCCCCAGCGGCAGCAACCGCCGCGGCGGCGGCTCCGACTCAGCCGCCTGCGTCAGGCGCGGCCGCCCCGGTGCAGGCCGCCCCAGTAGCGGAAGTGGCCCAAGCCGGCTTCGTGGCGTTCTCGCGCGAGCAGGTCCCCGATTATGCCGTACCCAAGACGCCTCTGCCGGCGAATCTCGCGTACGACGACAATCTGTTGGGCAAGGGCGATCCGGCGAACGGGGCCAAGCTCATCGTCGGCGCCGGTGCATGCCTTGGCTGCCACGCCATCAAGGGCAATCCGATGATGGTCGGGCAGATCGGCCCGAATCTCACGCACATCGCGACGCGCACGACGATCGCCGCCGGCCTATTCCCCAATGACCCGCGGCATCTCGCTCGCTGGATCAAGAACGCGCCGGTGATGAAGCCGGGCGTCGCGATGCTGACGCTTGGCGCCGGCGAGTTCGACCCGGTGCGCAAGATGAAGCCGTCGCCTGGTCTCACCGACCAGCAGATCGCCGACATCGTGGCGTACCTGCAGACGCTGAAATAACGAACGCCGAATCGGAGATCCGAGAGAATGGCAACTGCTGCGGTTCGAGTCCCGTACACCGTCGAACAGGCATACGGGAAAACAGGACTCTGGAGCTGGCTTACCACGGTCGACCACAAGCGGATCGGCGCGCTGTACATGTACACGGCTCTGGCCTGGTTCGCGATTGGCGGCATCGAAGCGCTGATCATGCGCATCCAGCTCCAGGGGCCAAACGGGCACGTGGTCTCGGCTGAAGTCTTCAACATGCTGTTCACGATGCACGGCACGACGATGATCTTCCTCGTCGTCATGCCGTTGTCGGCGGCGTTCTTCAACTTCCTGATTCCGCTACAGATTGGCGCGCGCGACGTCGCGTTCCCCCGGCTCAACGCGTTCAGCTATTGGGTGTACCTGTTCGGCTCGTTGTTCATGAACTCGTCGTGGCTGATCGGCGCGGCGCCCAACGGCGGCTGGTTCGGCTACACGCCACTCACGACGATGCCGTACAACCCGGGCCTCAACATCGATTTCTGGATGCTCGGCCTGCAGATCCTCGGCGTGTCGTCGCTCGCCGCGGCGTTCAACTTCATCACCACGATCATCAACATGCGCGCGCCAGGCATGAACCTGATGCGCATGCCGATGTTCACGTGGATGGCGTTCGTGGTGCAGTTCCTGCTCGTGCTGGCGTTCCCGGTGATCACGATCGCGCTCGTGTTCCTGCAGTTCGA
>DATJHY010000048.1:0-2287 GCA_035493635.1 Gemmatimonadaceae bacterium
CGCGCATCGAGATCGGCACGTACACGTATGGCTTGGCGCCGAGCGTCGTGCCGTCGAAGCCCTGCGGCGCAACGCCGACGATGGTCATCTGCTGCCCGTTCACCGTGATCTTTTGGCCGACGACGTTGCGGTTCGCGCCGAGCTGAGTCTCCCAGTACCCGTAACCGAGCACGGCCACGTAGTGGGCCCCGATCGTTTGATCATCCGTTGGCGAGAGCAGCCGTCCGAGTGCGGGGGCGATCGCCAGTGTGGGGAAGTACGAACCTGAAACGAGCATGCCCTCGCCGTTGATCGGGCTCTGGCCCGCCATTGCCAGGTTGATCGAGAAGAGCCGGTGCGCGGCGACGCCGCTGAACGCCGTCTTGGCCTTTTCCAGGTCCCGGAACATGGGATAGCTGAAGACTTCGTCGCAGTCGCCGGCCTGGTTGCACGAGTTCGAACCGGGGTTCGGCCCCGGCGCGGCGAGATTCACGAGCTGCTCCGGGTGGGACACCGGCACCGGGCGGCGCAATGTGACGTTGAACACCGAGTAGATCGCCGCGTTGGCGCCAATGCCAAGCGCGAGCGAGAGAATGGCGACGACCGTGACGAACGGCGTCTTGAACAGCGTGCGGAAGGCGAGTTTTACGTTTCGCATGATCCCTTTGGACACCGGTGGACGGGCGAACGTTGGCCCTACGGAGCAACAGCAACGGAGGTTGCAGCGCCATCAGCATCAGGTTGCGAGCGGCACGCGCTGGCGCCTCGTTGGCACGGCGGGCATGATTATCCGATCATGCGCCTTCACCTCGCTTCATTCGTGCTGGTTGCGGCGATTCCCGCCAGCCTCTCCGCGCAAGACCCCGCGCTTCGATCTCGCGTCGACCAGATCTTCGCCCAGTACACGCACAGCACCCCGGGCTGCGCCGTGGGCCTCGCCAAGGACGGCCGGACGCTCTACGCCCACGGATACGGCTCGGCGAACCTCGAGTACCGCGTTCCGCTGACTGATTCCACCGTGCTGGAAAGCGGGTCCGTCGCCAAGCAATTCACGGCGTCGGCCCTCGTGCTTCTGGCGCAGGACGGCAAGCTCTCTCTCGACGACGACATCCATAAGTATCTGCCCGAAGTGCCCGACTTCGGGGGACAGCGCATCACGATTCGCAACCTGCTCACGCACACGAGCGGGCTGCGCGATCAGTGGGGCCTGCTCGGCATCGAAGGACTCGGCCCGGGCACGCAGGTCCACACACCGATGACCACGCTCGACCTGGTCGCGCATCAGAAAATGCTCAACTTTCCGCCGGGCAGCGAGTACCTGTACAGCAACACCGGCTATGCGCTCGCCGGGTTGATCGTGCAGCGGGTGAGCGGCAAGTCGCTCGACGAGTTCACGCGCGAGCGCTTGTTCCAGCCCCTCGGCATGCGGCACACGGAGTGGCGCGCCGACTTCACCAAGGTGGTTCCGAATCGCGCAACGGCGTACTCGGGCTCGGCCGACCGCGGATTCCGCCAGGACATGCCGTTCACCAACATGATCGGCAACGGCGGACTGCTCAGCACGATGAGCGATCTGCTCCGCTGGAACGAGAATCTCGATCATCCAAGTGTAGGCGGGCAACCGTACGTCGACGCGATGCAGACGCGGATGCGTCTCACCAGCGGCCGCACGATCACCTATGCGCTCGGGCTCGAGGTGGTCGACTACGACGGCCTGCGAGAGGTCGGTCACGGCGGATCGACCGCGGGCTATCGCACGTATCTCGCGCGCTATCCCGACCAACGAATCTCGGTGGCGGTGTGGTGCAACGATGCCGGCTCCAATGCCCAGCAACTGGCGCGTCGCGTGGCCGACCTCGTCCTGGCCAAGCCGCAGCGCGCCGCGGCGCAGGCGGGCGCCGCGAAAGCCACGCTTCCGGCGGAGGAGCTCGCGCGCTGGGCTGGCGTATACCGCGATCCGCACACCGATCAGGCGATCGCACTGACGGTGGACGCGAATGGATTGACGACGGGTCGCGGCCGCGGCGCGGTGACGCTCGCCCCACAAGGCGGCAGCCGGTTCCATTCGCCGGCGGGTGACGCGACGTTCAGCGGAACGCCGGGCCACCGCACATTCTTCCTCGCTCGCACGAGCGGCGACACGTCGAGATTCGAGGAGGTCTCGGCCGCGCCGTCGACGATTTCGACGGCCGACTACGTAGGCACCTACGCGAGCGATGAGCTCGACGTGAAGCTCGTCGTGGCCGCGAAAGAGGGGAAACTCGTACTCCGGCGACGGCCGGCCGACGAGTTCGAGCTTCGACCGGTG
>DATJHY010000049.1:0-24985 GCA_035493635.1 Gemmatimonadaceae bacterium
TTCGCATCGTCGGACAGCGCGACGGTTGGAATCGAGTCGTCGGCGAGCTGAACGAATTTCTTGGTCGCGGGAAAATAGACGGCAGCGTAGGACTTGTTGCGCTCTCGCGCGGCGTTGATGCGCTGCGTCGGCTGGAGCACGGGGTCCTTGTAGTGCCACAGGTCGTAGACCGCCTTTCCAACCAGCGAGTCCGCGGGCACCGAGTCGACCGGCGGCGGCGCGACGTTGAACGTGATAGCCGTTCCGGTCCTGGTGAAGCCGATCTGTGCGCCATCCGCGATGCGCATTCCCGATGAAAGTTGCGCGGGCGTGACGACGGCCTGCGCCGCGCCGCCCTTCACCGACGCTTCGTACAACGCGTAGCGCGCCGTCGGTCCACGGCCGAACTCGTCGCGGTTTGACAAAAAGACGATCTGTGCGCCGGCCCGATCGAACGCGACGGCCTTGTAGTCGCCATGTCCGTCAAGCAGCGTGGCGGTCGCGCCCGACGACAAGTTGCGAACGAACGCACCGTCCTTGGTCGAGTCGCGAGAGACTACGGTGTATGCGAACGCTTTTGCACTGTCGTCGAAAGCGTAGCTCAACACGTCATTCAGACGCTCCTCGGTCCCCGTGCTCAGATTGCGCAGCACGAGCGTCGATCCGAATTGCCGCCTCGGACCTGACGTCGCACCTCGGCCGCCCCGCCCTCGCCCTGCAGCAGGCGCTCGAGACGTCGAGTCTCCGTTCGCGCTGTCGGACTCGGCCGCATACGCGACCCAGCTCCCGTTCTCTCGTGGAAGCCGGAACGACCGGACACCGGAGATCGTGGTCACCTTGCCATCCGCAAGGCTGACGATGGCAAGGGATTGACGATTTGCCGCCGCCGCGCCGCGTCCGCGCCCCGCCCGCTCGACTTCCGCGCGCGGCGGCTGTGTAGATACCAGCACGTATCTGCTGTCGGCCGTGATCTGCGCCGGCGCGACCACAGTTCCCACCGGATCGCCCTCACCCGTGCCGCCGGCGGGACCGCGCAAACCGCCGGGCGTATTGTTGGGCCGGCCAATGTACCCACGCGGCACCCGATACTCGGTCGAGCCGCTCGTCGACCGGATCACCATTTCACCATCGCCGACCTGCGGAACGAGCGTGTAGACGGCCCATTTGCCGTCGCTCGAGAGCGCGGGAGCGTTGATGGATTTCCAGATGTCCCAGTCGGCCTGTGTGAGAACCTTCTTCGTGCTCTGGGCAAAGACTGGCGTCGCGGCCGCGAGGACCAGCATGATGCCAAACCGTTTCGTGTGCATTGAGACGTGTTTGTGGGAGGGCGGGAATCGGCGAAAGCCGAGGATGCGGTAGGCCGATGTAAGGTTACGGAACGCGACGCCCGGCCGTTGCGCGACGCGGCGCGATACGGTGCACATCGGCCATGAACGGAGTCTAAAACGACAGGCGGACCAGCGAGTACGCGCCCGGCCGGTGCCACATCATTCCGAGAATCGCCGGCGTCGCCAAGGTGACGTGCACGCCCCGCTCTCTCCCGAGGTTGACTGCGCGTCCAAGTCGCGATGATCTGCCGCGCGATGGATTGGCGATCGCCAATGCCGCGGAAAGCCCGAGAGTCGCGCCGACGGCCGCGGCGCCGAATATGAAACCGTTGTCGTCCGATTCGGCGAGAACCGGAATGGCGAGCCCGATCAGCGAACCCGCGAGCGCGCCCACGGTGCCGATGTTCGCCTCGGACGTCGAGAGATCGAACGGTTGCGCGATCGCCAGATCGCCGACGAGTGCCCCGGCCACGTAGCTCGACCCCAGCGCGATCCCGAGCTGACGCGAGCCGGCGCCGGAGCGGCCGCCGATCGCCGCGCCATAGAGAACGCCCACCAACCCCGCGGTCTGTACGGCATTCAGGTCGCCCGCGGTCACACGATACGACGCACGACGTGGATACGCGACGCCGAGTGGAAAGCCAACGAACTCGCTCCCGGCGACTATTCCCGCGGTCGTTCGATCGCTGGCACCGGCCGCGCTCGCCAAGGCCCACGTCGCTGCGGCCGCCGTCTCGATCCCGACGGTTGCGCCGTGCGCTTCGGCATCAGTCATCGTTCGGCCGAGCGACGCGCCGGCGATCGTGCCAACGAGAGCGGATCCAAGGGCTGCCCCACGCACACCTTTGTCGGAGTTGCCCGCCGCGGCAAAGCCAAGGCCCCAGCCGCCGAGGCCCGCCGCGAGCCCGAGGTTCGAGGCGAGATCGCTCTGGGCGCGCGTGATGTGACCCGACTGCGCGGCGTCGTATGCGATGAAGAACGTGCCGCCGGTCGTGACGAGGTACAGCGCACCGGCGGCTTTCGGGTCGTCTGCCAGCGACGCCGCAAGTGGACCGTAGGCGAGCGCCGAGAGCACCGTGAGATGTCGCGCGAAACCATTTCCCGCAGGCTCCGAGATGTCCGCAACGAGATCGCCGCCCGGATGGCCCGTGGCGATGACGGCGGCGTCGATCGCCGCGCGAAGCGCCGAGACCTGGTCCGGCAGCAGTCCGAATCGTTCGAATGCGCCACCCGCGCGCGCGGCAACGAGTACAAATCCACCGTCGGGCGAAGTCCGATACAGTCGCGCCTCGCGGTATTCGCCCACGACGGGCCAGACCGGCGGCGCGAGCCGCAGCCGCTCGGCGAGCGCCGGCGTCACGGCCGTCACTCGCTGCGCGCTGTCGAATGCGATGGGCGTCTCCACCGTTTGCGCGCCGGCGCGCGGGACAACGGCAGACAGCGCGAGCATGGCGCTCGCGGCGACGAGAAGACGCATCGCTGAATCTCGCGTTGCGCGGCCGCGTCCGGCAAGACACTGTTCAACAATGCTGCTGAAACGCCTCTACGAAGACGGCCTCGCGCAGGCGTCCTATCTCCTGGCCTGCGAGCAGACCGGGCGCGCCATCGTGATCGATCCGAATCGCGACGTCGGCCGCTACATCGATGCGGCCGACGAAGAGGGCGTGGACATCACCGACGTAACCGAGACGCACATCCACGCCGACTTTGTCTCAGGCGCTCGCGAGCTGGCGCGTCGCACCGGTGCGCATCTGATGCTATCCGGCGACGGCGGTCCCGAGTGGCAGTATCGATTCGCTGCAGCGGAAGGCGCCAAGCTGCTGCACCACGGCGATCGGTTCGATGTCGGGACGCTCCGATTCGACGTGCGCCATACGCCGGGCCACACGCCCGAGCATCAGTGTTTCCTCGTCACCGACACGACGATGAACGACCGACCGGTCGGGATGCTCACCGGCGACTTCCTCTTCGTGGGCGACGTCGGCCGGCCGGATCTTCTCGAGCGCGCCGCGCACGTCGAGGGAACGATGATCTCCATGGCGCGCGACCTGTTTCGATCCCTTCGCGGACTCGGCGATCTTCCGGACTACCTCCAGATCTGGCCAGGACACGGCGCCGGCTCGGCGTGTGGCAAAGCACTCGGCATGCTCCCGTCGACGACACTGGGGTTCGAGCGCGTCGCCAATTGGGCGTTTCAGATCGATAATGAGGACCAATTCGTCCGCGGCGTGCTGGCCGGCCAGCCGGAGCCGCCGACCTACTTCGCGCGCATGAAGACCGTGAACCGCGCCGGACCGGAGCCGTGGCCCGAGATGGACTCGCTTCCGGAGATTCACGTTCCCGGCGTGCGACGCGCGCTGAGCACGGGCGTCGCCGTGATCGACGTGCGGCCGAGCGTGGAGTTTGCGGCCGGCCACATTCCAGGCACGTTGAGCATCCCGATGGGCGACTCGTTCGCGACGTGGGCGGGCACGCTGGTCGATGATCAACGCGACATCCTTCTGCTGGCCGACGACGCCCGGCGTCTTCGCGGGGCGCAGCGCCTGCTCGCGCTGATCGGTCTCGATCGCGTGGCTGGCTGGTCCGGCGAGACAGCTCGTCACACGTGGGAGGTCGAGGTCGGACCTCTCGAGCGGGTGCAGCAGGTCGCGCCGCAAGGAGTGGCCGGCCAGCAACGGACCGTCATCGATGTACGCCGGGCGACGGAGTGGGACGAGGGCCACGTTCCGGGCGCCCGCCACATCTACCTCGGCGATCTCGTCGAGGAGACGAGGGACTTGCCGCGCAACCTCCCGATCGCGTTGCACTGTCAGGGCGCGACGCGCGCGTCGATCGCAGCGAGCCTTCTGCAGAAAGAAGGATTCACAAATGTCGCCAACGTCGTCGGGGGCTATCGCGCGTGGACCGAGGCGGGGCTGCCCGTCGAACGAGACTCGCAGGCCTCTTCCTGAACATTTTCACTCTGACCACCCGCATGCGTAAGACATCTCTCATCCTGGTTGCCGCGGCACTGTCGTCCAACACGGCTTTCGCCCAGGGGCGTGGTGGCGGCCGTGGCGCCACGACCGCGCCCGCCGGCCCGCCAGTACTGCTCGTGGCGGACCGGGTATGGAACGCGGTCGACGACGCGCCGCACGATGGATGGGTCGTGCTCGTGCGCGGCGACAAGATCGAGGCGGTGGGCCCTCGCGCGCAGGTCAGCGTTCCGGCTGACGCGACGACCATATCGTTGCCCGGCACGACGCTGCTGCCGGGTCTCATCGAGGGCCACTCGCATTTATTGCTGCATCCGTACAACGAGACCCCGTGGAACGACCAGGTGCTGCACGAGTCCGAAGCGCTGCGCGTGGCGCGCGCGGTGAATCATGCACGCGCCACGCTGATGGCGGGTTTCACCACAGTGCGCGACCTTGGCACCGAAGGCGCCGGCTACGCGGACGTAGGGCTCAAGCAGGCGATCGATCAGGGAATCGTACCAGGCCCTCGCATGCAAGTCGTGACGAAGGCCATCGTGGGGATCGGAGAGTATGCGCCGAAAGGTTTCGCGGCCGAATACGCCGACGACATTCCGCAGGGCGCACAGGAGGCGAGCGGCCCCGATGATGTGTCGCGTGTCGTGCGCGAGCAGATCAAGCACGGCGCCGACTGGATCAAGTTTTACGCGGACTATCGCTGGGGCCCGAACGGCGAGGCGATGCCGGGATTCACGCAGGAAGAGATGAACGTCATCGTCGCGGTGGCCAGCAGCTCCGGCCGATCGGTCGCCGCGCACGCCACCACCGCCGAAGGCATGCGGCGCGCAGTCCTTGCCGGAGTGGCGACGATCGAGCACGGCGACGGCGGGACGCCCGAAGTGTTCAAGCTCATGGCCGAGAAGAAAGTGTGCTACGTGCCGACCGTGTCGGTAGGCGGCAGGAACAAGAAGACCGTTCTCGGTTACGCGCTCGCCGCAGGGGTGACGATCTGCAATGGTGCGGACTCGGGCCCGCTCGCACACGGCGACAACGCGCACGAGGTGGAAGGACTGGTGGCAAACGGCCTCACGCCGCTACAGGCGCTGCGCGCCGCGACGGTGAACGACGCCAGGATGCTGCACTGGGAGGATCGCATTGGCGCGGTGAAGTCTGGCTTGCTCGCCGACATCATTGCCGTCAGAGGCGATCCCACCAAGGACATCAATGCCTTGAGCCAAGTCGCCTTCGTGATGAAGAACGGAACGGTCTACCGGCAGCCCTGAGGCGCGCGCGCCGCGTCCCGGCTCAGCGAGTCCAAATCGCGATCATGCCGCACCACTTCCCGTTGCCGGTGCCGCCGTACTGCACCGGGATGTTCGATGCGCCCGCGAACACTTCGATTCCGTGGACTTCGTCCGGCGCGGGAAGCTGTCGCAGGTCGTACGCCTGATGCAGTGGATCGTTGTTCACGATGACGCCGTCCACGGCGATCGACATCCAGCACGGACCCTGATTGAGGATGCTGGTCACCACCGTGCGCGTGGACATGACGAGGACCGAGCTCAGACTGTCCACCACCTTGACCGACGGAATGTTCAATAGCATCTGCCACAAGCTGACGGGATTGCGCTTGACGATGTCGTCGTGCGTGATGCTGACCGTCGCCTGGTGATTGATGCGGCGCGTGTCGAACTCGTCGTTCCGTCGCAGACCGATGAGTCGCTGATCCCCGATCACGCGCACCGTGTCCAACGTGGGCGGGATGTTGTGACCGAGGACGATCGGCACTGTGTTCCGCCCGGCCTCGACGGTGACCGCGAATTGTCCGGGTTCATAGCCGATGCGCCGCGCGCGCACGACCAACTGCCCGGGCAAGACTTCCGGAATGAGCGCGCGTCCGGTTGGGCCCGTGACGACGCTGCGCGTTCGCCCGCGCGAAACGACCTCCACGGTCGCATCTGCAATCGGTCCGCCGCCGAGTTCCGACACGGCAATCTCGACCAGCGCCGTGCGCGGCACGTTCTCACCGAGCGCCGTCTTTGCTTCGCGGTTGAGCGCAGCAACCTCGCGATGCAACACGAGGTCGAGTGAAGTGAGAGCCTGGTCCGCCTCGAGCCGCACTCGCTGCCGGTCCGACCCGGAGTCCGTCGCCACGCGGACGATCACCTCGCGCTCACGTGGCACGCCGCACAGGCGCCATTGCCCGGCGCTGTCGGCGATCACGCCGATCGTCCGCTCCGTGAGGCCAAGTCGCTGGCCTTCCCTGGCGCCGATGAACTCAAAATTCTCCTGCCACGTCGCAGTCACCGCGGCGCCTTCCGCCGGCCGGGCGCGCTCGTCTCGTACTCGGCCCCGCAGCAGTGCCTCGCCATGCCGGATCGAATCGGCCGGACAGGCCGCGCGCAGCAGATCGCGCGACGGAGGCAGCGTCACGGTGTCGACGCGAGCATCCTCCCGAGCCTCGACCTCGCGCACAACGGGCGGCACGCCGAGTGAGTCCATGAGAGGCGTCGACACGCGCGCGCGATATCGGCCTGCGAGCACCGGGTCGACAAAGATGCGACCGCCGGGGTCCGCCGACGCGGCGTAGTCCGTGCCTTCGAGCGTCAGTCGCCCGCCGGACGCGCCGACGAGCGTATCGCGAGCGACGACTTGCACGGCGACGTGCGGTCCCGCCGCGCGATACACCACGGTGTCGTGGCGAGTCACCCGCGTCACCTCGCCACCGGTCGTCTGCACGCCACGCAGGGCGAGATTGGATGGCGCCATCACGACGCGGCGGGTGATCGCGTCCGCAGCGCGATCTCGGGGCGCCACCACGGGCATGCGCACGTTCCAGCGCCGCACCAGCCAATTGCCGTCGTCCAGCCGCAGAAACTCGACGTGCCCGCCGGCGTTCGTGGCCATCGCCAGGTCGGGCAGGTTCGTGTAATGAAACTCGAGCGTCCGCAGCTCGGCGCTGGATCGATCGAGCCAGAGCGTGCCGCCAATGTCGCGCGCATCGCTGCGGTCGCGCGACGGCTCGAACGCGATGCCGATGAGCTGCGATTGGCCGGCGGGCGGTGACGTCAGCCGAAAACAGTGGCTCGCCGCAAACAGGTCCGAGAGCAGCACCTCGGCGTCCGGCGCGAAGTAGGTCGTCGCACCGCCGTCGGACACCACGTAACCCGACTTTGCCAGCTCGTCGACGGGCCGGCTCTTGAAGGCGTGCGTCGTAGGGTGCGTGACCACTCGAACGTGCTGCTCCCTGACAAGCCGCGCGGCAGAATCCAGCCCGCGGTCATACTCGATCCATTCCGCGACGAGCGGTGCGTCATCGGATGTGAGCTGGGTGCTCAGCATCGCCTTGCGAGCCTCGTCCCAGACCTGGGCCACGGCGTAGCCCGTGTCGGCGCTCACGCGACAGGTCTGCCGGTCGCGAACGTTCATTGCGGACAGCACGACCTGCCGTGCGGATAACACGATCCTCGCCACGTCCGTCGTGCCGATTCCGGCGTCGACCGTCGGGCCCTCGGTGGGACGATAGCCGATGCGCAGCACGCGCAGGCGATAGCGTCCCGTGGCCGGCGCGCGGAGCTGAAAGCGGCCGGCCGAACCCGTGAGCCCTCGCGCGACCTCGGTTCCTCTTGCGTCCAGCGCCAGCACGATGACCCCACGCGCCGGCGTCGCGCTGTCCGGGAGAACCACACTCCCGGTGATCGTCTGCGCGTGCACCGAGCGAGCTACGCCTGCCGTTGCGACGAGAAGCGCCGCGCCGACGGTTCCTCGCCCGAGCGCGCGCACGGCGCTAGTAGGTGCCGCCTTCCTTCGTCCACACCAGGATCACCCCGCAGCCGCGGTTGTACCCGTTGAACTCCGGCGGGATGGTCGCGGCGCCGGCGTACACCTCGATTCCGGCTATGTCGCGCGGCTGAGGCAGCAGGTCCAGGTTGAATGGAGTCGGCAGCGGGACCTGGTCGAGGTACACCTGCATGGGGCAGGCACCGGTCGCCGGATTGCCACCCTCGCGGTGGCTCAGCGCGTAGTAGGTCGTGATCGCGTTGGCGTGGTTCGGCGACACGTTCACCGACTTGAAGTTCCGAATCAGCTCGGTCGTGAACACCGAGTTGCGTGCGTTGATCTGATCGGCGGTCATGAACTCCCCGACGGCGGCCTTTCGTCGCGCTTCGAACCCGACCATGCGCGACGACGGCGAGTTGGCCGTCACCACGACGGTCTCCAACTCGTTGGGCCGGAGCTTTTCGAGCGTGTACGCGAGGCGCACGGTGTCCGAGGGGGGCACGTCGATCACCCCAGACGTGGGGTGATAGCCCACACGCTTGACGATCACGAGATACTGGCCCGCGGGAATGTTCGTAATGCGAAACCGACCGTTCGGACCGGTGCCGACGCGGACTTTCGTGCCGAGGACCGATACGAACGCGGCCTGGATCGGGACGAGTCCAGTGTCGCTCACCACACCGTCGATCGTTCCGCGCACGATGGGCGTGAGTGGCGCCGGGCCGGTTCCTCCGGGTCGTAGCTGCGGCTGAGCGGCGGCCGGCAACAACACGCCGAGCGCGAGGAGAGCCGCGGAGACCACGATCGAGCGCGTCATTCGAAGCATGATGGCTGTGCCTGCAACTGAATCAGGATACGACGTCGAAGCCGGAGGCCGGGTAGTACCCAGCCTCCGGCTTCAGTTTCCAACATAGGCTGCGAACCGCAGCGCCGGGAGTTACGGCGCGCAGTTGTCCTGGCCATTCGGACCGATGAATGCCCCGCCCTGCTTGACGCGGTTGAGGCACTCGCCCTGCGGGATCGGCATCACCTTGGCCACGAAGTTCTTGTTCGGGCCCGTCTTCACATCGAGCGGGATCTGATCGAGCCTCTTGTATCGCCGCATATCGGCCCACCTATCCCCTTCCATGAGAAGCGAATAGCGCTTCTCGTAGAGAATTCCGTCGAGGATCGCGTCGACCGACGACGCCGTGGTGAGCGTGGACGCGGGCAGACCACCTGAGTTGATGCGAACCTGGTTGAGGTCGGCGATTGCACCCGCCTTGTCGCCTGTCCCGAGCCTGGCCTCGGCACGGAGCAGAATCAACTCTTCGTTCCGAATGATTGGAATCGGCGACGACTGTGTGGGCCAGATGCTGAAGCCCAGCGTCGACGACCCGCTCGTTGGGCCATCCGCCGTGACAGGTCCCTGACGAGACGCCAATCCCGTCCGGATCTTGCTCGTGTACCGGTCGTCTGGCTGGCCGTTCGCCTTGAGCTGCGCATCTGTCTGAATCGACATGTGCGCGTACAAGGTGGTGTTCGTCGCCTGCGTCAATCCGTTCGGCGAGTCGGGCGACGGCGCGTACGTGTCGTAAACACCGACGTCGAGCGCGGTGCGAGAGGTCGCCGTGGCATTCAGGAACGATTCACCAAGCGCCGTCAGCGCTGCTTGCCACGCCGCCGCGCCCCCGCCCAGGCTGGCGTAGTGGACTGCTGCCTTGGCCTTGATAGCGCGGTTGAACTGGCGGTATCCCGCCGGTGTGCTGAAGTCGGCTCCGCCAACGGTGGCCGTGAATCCCGGGGGCAGCTTGAACGGGAACGCCGAGCCGCCCGCCGCGAGCTTTGCCCCGGCGTCGTCGAGCACGCTCAACACGAACTTGTAGCCCGAGTCGCGCGACACGAACGGCGACAGGTCGAACGGGTTCTCCTGCACCTCGGTGATCACGCCGAGCGTGTCACGAGTCTGAAGCACCTGGAACACCATCAGTGCTTCCAGCGTTTCGGCGAAGCCGAGCGCGGCCGATTTTTGGGCAGCCGACAGTGCCGTCGTCGCGTCGATCGTGTTCTTGAAGTTGAAGATGTCCCGCAGCGTGCCGTACTCACCGCCCCAGCTTCCAACCGCGAAGCCGGTGGGATCGAGCTTTTGCACGCCACCGACCGTGATGCCGATCAGGTAGTGCGTCGTGTTGCGGCCTTCGTTGGGCGTGAACGTGTACATCTCACGGCCCAGCGTTCCCGTATTCGTGATCAACGCCTGCCTGGTGGTGCGCTGGTCGACGACGAGTCCGGTGGCGAGCAATTGGAGCGCGGTTGGATCGGACGCCACCGCGCTCGCGATCGCGCTGTTCGGATTGGTGATGTCGATGTCGGACGCTTTGCAGGACACCGCTGCGACCGCGCTGGCGGCGACGGCGGCGGCACCGAGGAGTCTGCGCATCTGAAGAATATGAGTCTGTGTCATGGCTCAGTACCCCAGGTCGATGCTGAAGAAGAACTGCCGGTTGCTGGGATACGGTGCGAGATCGATGAAGCGGTTGAAGTTCGAGTTGCCGAAGTTGTTGAACTCGGGATCGAAGCTCCAATAGTCGGTGTTCACGAACAGGTTACGGCCCTGCACGGAGATCCGCATGTCGTTCGCCCTGGCCAGATTCGCCCAGCGTTTGGGTGCCTGGAACGACACGTTCACTTCACGGAGCTTGAGGTACGTGCCGGACTCGATGTACGGCGTGATGTTTCCACCGCTGAACGAGCCGTAGCGATACTGGCCCATCACCACGCCGCTGACAGGCGAAGCACTGTCGTAGTCGCGGGAGTTGCCACCCTCGTCCCACAGGTTCTTGGTCATGTCGGCGGTGTAGCCGCGCACGCGCCAGTCGAGCAACGCGGTGAGCGTGAGCGCCTTGTAGCGAAGCGTGTTCAGGAACGACGTCTGCGACAGCGGGTTCGCGTCGGCGATGATCGAGTCGCGCGTCACGGCGCCCGTAACCGTCTCTCCCGGCGCGAGCCGGCGGCACGGCTTTCCGTCCGAGCCGGTTCCCACGACCACATGTCCGCTGGCGTCCCTGGTGTTGATGCAGCTGTACCGCTGGTTGCCCCAGATGTACGTGGGTCTCGTGCCCACCTGGATGCGGTTGCGGCCGTAGCTCGAGCCGAACGATCCGCCGACCGCGAACGCCGGCACGTCCAACTTGTCCATGACCTGGACGTTGTGCTGGTACGTCGTCCGCAGCGTGTACTCCAGGTCGCGCGTGCTGATCGGTACGACGGTGATTCCCGCCTCGACGCCGCGCGTCGACATCTGGCCACCGTTGATCTGTTGCTGTGTCAGGCCGGAGCTTGGCGCCAACGGATAGTTGACCAACAGATCCTTGATGATGCGCTCGTATCGGCTCGCCTCGAATGCCACGCGGCCGCGGAACATCGCGCCGTCGAACCCGAACTCGAGCTCGTTCATGACCTCGGGCTTGAGCTTGGGGTTGCCTACCGTTCCCGACGCGACCAGCGACCCCGCCCCGCCGATGACACCGCCGCTCGAGATCGTGATATCACGGAAGCCGTAGTTGGGCCGGTTACCCGACTGGCCGTACGACGCGCGAATCTTGAATTCGTCGACCTTGTTGGTGATTCGGCCGAGCGGCTCGGTGAAGCGATAGCTCGCCGAGTATTTGGGGAACGAGTAGAACTTCTTTCGGTCGCCGTTCGCGCTGCCGCGGTCGGCGCGAAGTCCGGCGGAAAGCGCCAGCTTCTCGTCGAACGCGATGATCTGCTCGTTGACGTATCGCGATTGGTCGCGGAACTCCGTAACGCCGTCGGAAGTCAAGATGTCTGAGCCGGCCGTGGCGATCTGCCGCGTGGGGGTGAGCCCGCGCTGCCGGATGAAGTACGTTCGGACGCGCTGCGTCTCGTACGTGCCGCCCACCGACGTCTGCGCGGAGTTGAACCACTTGTAGCCCGGGCTGTACGTCCACACCGCGTTGACGCTCTGGTTGATGTTGCGGCTCGTGTTCGTGTTGATTTGCGCGGTACCCAGAAAGCCGTCGGCCGGTTCGAACTGCATGAAGTTGGGCGAGTACTGATTGCCCTCGAACTGGAAGCGGTCGACACCGCCGATGTACGTGAGCTGAACGGTATTGTGCACCGTCGAGAGGGCCGAATAGCCCAGCCGCACGTTTCCAATCTGACGCCAGGTGTCTTCCTTGTTGATGATCGAGTGCACGAGGTCGAACGGATTCACCGTGCCCACGCCGCCGCCGTTCATCCACATGTACACGAGCCGTCCCGTGACCGGATCGATCTTTCTGAGATCGTAGATCGCGGGCGTATACCCGAACGTGTACTCGGGGCTGATGCCGGCGTTGTCGTTGTTACCGACGCCGTCCTGCGCGACGTTGTGCGAGAAGTCGACGCCGCCACTCACGGTGAACTTGTCGCCGATGGTCTGGTCGAGGTTCAGGTGGCCGGACGTCAGGCGAGCGCCGGTGTTCTGTTGCGTGCCCGGCGACTGCCGATCGTTGAGCGAGGCGTAGAACTTGGTGTTGTTGAAGCCGCCGGACGAAGAGAGCAGCGTCTCGAACGACGGACTGTGGTTGTTGTACAGATCACCTTGCCAATCGTACCACGCGCATTGCGGCGTGCAGTTGGCCGCGGCGAGTGAGTCGGCGTGCGCCGAGCCGCCGAGCCAGGGTTTGACCGATCCGATCTTGCACGTCGCGAGGTCGGGGGCGCTTCTCGTCGGGCCACAGCCCTCGGCGTAGCTGGTGAAGTGGCGTGAGCCAAGCAGCCGGGTCGCCTGCTGCGAGCCCACGCGCTGGGTGATGTTGTAGCGAGTCTGTCCGGCCTTGCCGCGCTTGGTCGTGATCACGACGACGCCGTTCGTGGCGCGCGATCCATAAATGGCCGTCGCCGCCGCCGACTTGAGGACCTCGATGTTCTCGATGTCGTTGGGATTGATGTCGGCAAGACGGTTGACCGTCTGGTCCTGGCTGCTCGTCGTCGTTCCGCTCGAGCGCGAGATCGACGCAAGGCCGCCGGCGATCGACTGGTTCGAGACGATCACGCCGTCCACGATGTACAGCGGGTCACCCTGGCCGAGGATCGACGTCGCGCCGCGGATCTGGATCTGCATGCCGCCGCCGGGCACGCCGCTGTTCTCGAAGATCGACGCGCCCACCACCTTGCCCGAAAGATTTCCCTCGAGCGATTTGGCCGGCGCCACCACGAGCTCTTCAGCCGAGACCGACGCGATCGCCGTCGACGCATTGCGCTTGTCGACAGTGGTCGCCTGGCCGGTGACGGTCACGCCTTCCAACTGCAGCACGTCCTTCTCGAGTTGGAAGTCGGCCGTCGACTGGGCGGCGGGGACGAGGCGCGACTGCCGCTTGAAGCCGATTGCCCGTACCAGGATCTGGATGTCGCCACCGGGTACCTTGAGCCGGTACTCTCCGCGCTCATTGGTCCGAACGCCGAGCTGCGCGCCGAGAATACCGATGGTCGCCTCTGTAATGGGGGTGCCGGTTCCAACTTGGGTCACCTTGCCGCTGATCTCGCGTCCCTGAGCCAGAAGTGCAACTGGTCCGAGCGCAATCGCGGCGACGACCGATGCGAGTGTTCGACAACGCACTGAGACGCCTCCAGAGAGTGAGGTGGTGGGAAACGCTGGCGTCAATCGAGGAGATGACGTGCGCGCGAGACGTGGTGGCGCGCACCGGATTCAACCCGTCGGACAGCCCTTTGGTCACAAATGCTCGCGCGATTTTCGACTTCGCGTGGGGCTTTGTCAAGGGAACCGGGGAGCGTGCGAACGGGACGCACACAGTATCCAGAGCAGCCGATCACGACATCGGCCGTCGCAAAAACGCGCCGGACTGTCGAGATTTGGCGCAGACACTCCACTTTTGACGTACGTTCCGGACTCCCGCGTGTCGTCTCGTGCGCCATTTGATTCTTCGGTGACCACCGTCCGCGCATTTGCACCCGGCGGCATTGGCAACCTCGGCCCGGGGCTCGACATCCTCGGCTGCGCCATCACGGGGCCGGGCGACGCAGTGCAAGCGACTCGCAGTGAGCGCCCCGGCGTGCAAGTGATCGACTCGGGTCATCCGGAGCTTCCGACCGAGGCGGATCGTAACGCGGCGGCGATCGCTGCTGGCGAAGTGTTCCGGCGCGCCGGCGTGTCGAAGTTCGGCATCGCGCTTCGAGTCGAAAAGGGTCTGCCGCTCGCGGGTGGCCAGGGCGGCAGCGCCGCATCGGCAGTCGCGGGCGCGGTCGCGGCGAATGCATTGCTTGGGGATCCACTCGATCGCCCGGAGCTGCTTCGTGCGGCTCTCGTGTCCGAGGAGCGCCTCTCAGGCAGGCACATCGATAATCTCGCGCCGTCGCTCTTTGGCGGCATTCTTCTCATTCGCTCGATCGAGCCGCTCGACTTCGACCGGCTGCCGGCTCCGCCCGCATTGCGGCTCGTGCTGGTACACCCGGCTATGCGACTGCGCACCGTTCACGCACGCGCCGTACTGCCGGCGACCGTCGATCGCGCCACGGCGCTCGCCCAAGCCACTGCCGTCGCGGCGATGGTTGCCGCGTTCTGCCTTGGTGATCTCACCCGGCTTCGCGGCGCGGTCGACGACCGAATCGCCGAGCCGGCGCGCGCGTCTCTGCTTCCGGGATTCGCTGAGGTCAAGCGGGCGGCCATCGACGCGGGGGCGCTCGGCTGCTCGATCAGCGGCGGCGGCCCGTCGACCTTCGCGCTGACCGATTCGGACGAGACGGCGGCCGCGATCCTCGACGCGATGCTCGCCGCGTACGGGCGACACGGGATCACGGCGAGCGGGCGTGTCGAGCGCGTGGACGAACGCGGCGCACGGCTCGAGGCTGCGCGATGATGACCGCGGCGAGCTATCAACAGTGTGAGGACTGCGGAGCAAGGCTCGGTGAGCTCGACCCGACGTCCGCCTGTCCCAAGTGTGGCGGACTGCTCGAGCTCGTGCACCCTTCGCGAACCGACGCCTCGCAACTGATCGCGCAGTTTGTCGCGCGACGTGGCAGTGTTGGCGGAGTCGACGCGTCGGGCGTCTGGCGTTACCGGGAGCTCGTGCTGCCATCAGTCGATGACCGCGGGATCGTCTCGCATCCGGAAGGCAACACGCCGCTGCTGGCGCGGCGCGCCATTTCCGAGTGGGCCGGGGTCGAGCGACTGCACATCAAGCACGAAGGCCACAACCCGACGGGATCGTTCAAGGATCGCGGGATGACGGTGGCGGTGACACAGGCGCGTCGCACCGGCGCGACCGCCGTCGCTTGCGCGTCCACCGGCAACACCTCGGCTTCGCTCGCCGCGTACGCCGCACACGCCGGGTTGCCTGCGCTCGTGTTCGTGCCGGCGGGTAACGTGGCGCTCGGCAAGATCGCGCAGACGATCGCGTACGGCGCACGCACGCTGATCGTCCGCGGCAACTTCGATGATTGCCTGGCGCTCGCACGGGAGGCGAGCGCCTCGCTCGGCATTCAGCTACTGAACTCGGTCAATCCGTTCAGGCTCGAGGGGCAAAAGACGATCGTGTTCGAACTGCTCGAGCAACTCGCCTGGGACCCGCCGGACTGGATCGCGCTCCCTGCCGGCAACCTTGGCAACACGTCGGCATTCGGAAAGGCGTTGCGCGAGGCGAGGGCGATCGGGCTCATCACGCGCGTGCCCCGACTGGCGGCGATCCAGGCGAGCGGCGCGGCGCCATTCGCGCGCGCCTTCGCGGGCGGATTTCTCGAGAAGGTGCGCGTCGAGCCGAATACGATCGCCACGGCGATTCGGATCGGCGCGCCGGCGTCGTGGAATCGCGCGGTGCGCGCGATCGGCGAGACCAACGGCGTCGTCGCCGACGTGAGCGACGCCGAGATTCTCGAGGCGAAAGCAGTCATCGACGCCGCGGGTGTCGGCTGCGAACCCGCGAGCGCGGCGAGTGTCGCCGGCGTGGCAAAGCTCCGCCGCGAAGGGGTGATCGGCGCGAGCGATCGCGTCGTCGCGGTGTTGACCGGACACCTGCTCAAGGACCCTGGGGCGGTCGTCGCATACCATCAGGAGACAGAGCCGCGGCCACCTCGCGCCAACCGGCCGATCGAGATCGAGCCTCGTCTGGCCGAGGTTGAGCGGGTGCTGAGGTCTAAATAGGGTCTGACCCTATTTATTCCACCCTTCCGCCGAGCGCGCGCCGCGTGAAGAATTGGGCTGTCGCGTCAGGCGCGACGCAGACCAGCCACCCTTCCCCACTCATACTCGTCTCCATGCGACTTCTACCCGTTCGCATCACGATCTCGTTTCTCATCCTCGGCGCCGCTCCGGCAACACTCATCGCGCAGGGGCGCGGCGGCAGAGGCGGCGGTCCGGACAATCGCCCCGAGGTCACCTTCCCCGTCAACATCCCCTCCGACGACGCGCGCCTGGCTGGTCTCAAAAAAGACGCCGCGCGCCTGGTCGACAGCATGGCAACGTTCACGCAGCAAATGGTCGATCAGGTCTTCAGCTTTGGCGAGCTCGGGATGCAGGAAGAGGAGACGACGAAGTTCCTCACCGGCGTTCTCGAGAAGAACGGCTTCAAGGTGACGCACGGCTTCGCCGGCGTGCCCACGGCCTGGGTCGCCACGTGGGGCTCGGGCAAGCCCGTGATCTCGCTCGGATCGGACGTCGACGACATCCCGCAGGCCAATCAGAAGCCCGGCGTCGGCTATAAGGATCCTCTCATCACCGGCGCGCCGGGCCACGGCGAAGGCCACAATGCGGGCGTGCCGATGAACATCACGGCTGCCATCGCCGTGAAGAAGATCATGGAGAAGGAACACATCCCCGGCACGATTCACCTCTGGCCGGGGATTGCCGAGGAGCAGATGGCAGCCAAGGCGTACTTCGTGCGCGAGGGAATGTTCAAGGACGTCGACGCCGTGCTGTTCGCGCACATCTCGAGCGACATGGGTGTCTCGTACGGACAGACCGGACAGAACGCGCTGATCAGCGCCAGGTTCAACTTCCAGGGATCGAGCGCGCACGCCGCCGGCGCACCGTGGGCCGGACGCAGCGCGCTCGACGCGGTCGAGCTGATGGACGTGGCGTGGAACTTCCGCCGCGAACACTTGTCGCTCACGCAGCGCTCACACTACGTGATCACCGACGGCGGCGATCAGCCAAACGTCGTGCCGCCCACAGCCGCGGTCTGGTACTTCTTCCGCGAGACAGACTCGCCCAAGGTCCAGGGCCTGTTCGCGCTCGGCGACACGATCGCCCGTGCGGCGGCGATGATGACGAGCACCAGGCTCGCCTCGGTCGACATCCTGGGCTCCGGGTGGTCGGGCCACTTCAACAAGGTGATCGCGAGCGACATGCTCGAGAACATCAAGGCGGTCGGCATGCCCAAGTGGGACGACAAGGACCAGACGCTCGCCCGCGGCATTCAGCGCGAGCTCGGCCAGAAGGACCCGCGCGGTTTGCCCAGCGAGGTGCAGACGAGCCTCAATCCACCGCCGCGTGAGCAGGACCTGCGCGGTGGCGGCAGTGACGACATTGGCGACGTGTCGTGGAATCTGCCCACGGTGACGCTGCGGTTCCCGGGCAACATTCCGGGGTTGCCTGGCCATAACTGGGCGAACGCGATCGCGATGGCGACGCCGATCGCGCACAAGGGCGCGACCGCAGGCGCCAAGGTCCAGGCGATGACGACGCTCGACCTGATGATGAAGCCGACGGTCGTGTCGCAGGCGTGGGACTATTTCCGGAACGTACAGACCAAGGACATCAAGTACTTCCCGCTCATGCGGCCGACCGACAAGCCGGCGATCTGGCTCAACAAGGCAATTATGGAGAAGTACCGGCCGGAGATGAGGAAGTACTATTACGATCCTTCCAAGTACAAGACTTACCTTGACCAACTCGGGATCAAGTACCCGACGGTGCGGGATACGACGAAGGTGGTACCCTGAAAAAGGGCTCCGCCTCCATTCAGCCTGAATGGAGGCGGGGCTTTCTACTCACGTCTGACGACTCGATGCTGAGCCCTCGATGCTGGTCTCGCTTTCAGGGGTGAGATCTCAGTCATGAGTGGTGAGAAGCCAGATTGACGATCTGGCCGCTCGCACCTGATGACTGGCATCTCACCCGCGACGGTGAGACCAGCATCGAGCATAAAGCATCGAGGCATCAGACGTGGGGGAGCCACGCCGGAGGGCGGAACGACGAAGAGCGCCAGAGAGAGATCGGCCGGACCGGGTCTTCTCTTCCAAACCTCCAACCCTCCAACCCTCCAGCCCTCCAGCCCTCCAGCCCTCCAATCCTCTAGCTGATATTGTCGGCCCTCACCGCTTCCTTCGCCTCCGCAGTACTCGGGATGATCTCCGGCTGTCCAGCGGCCTTGAGCGCCGCGTTGATCTTCGGCAGGTTCGTGTCCAGCACGCGCTTGTAGCGCGCGAGTTCGGTCTGGAGTTTGGGATCGAGCACCGCGAAAACATCATACGACTGCTTGGGCGGACGGCGTTCGCCGCTGGCGACGAAGCCGAGTAGCGCGGCCATCTGGTTGTTGATCCGGACGGGGAAGTTGAGCGGGTCCTCGCCGCTGCGGTTCTTCGTCTGGTAGAGCGAATCCTCGACGTTCGCGAGCTGGTCCTCGAAGGTCTTGACCATCGTGCCGAAGCTCGCGTTGGACGTCATCCTGGGCGCTCGATCGTCGAGTTGGCGCCGGACGTTACGGATCGTCTTCACGGCGTCGTTCGCCGCCGACACGCGATCGCGGAGCTGCAGTGCGAAGCGCTGCTGCTCGACGAGATCGGCGACGGTTGCCGACGTGAGCGGGTCTTTCTTCACCACGAACTTTTCGGTGAGCGGCGTGGCACTGCCGACCGTGAGCCGCACACTGTACGTGCCCGGCGCGACGAACGGGCCCGCCGTCGAGCCCTGCCAGAGGATCATCCCCTGGAAGGTTGACGCGTCCGGATACTGCAGATTCCAGGTGTACCGGTTGAAACCGGCGCGGTTGCCCACGCGCTGGGCACCACCGAATCCGCCGCGACCGCCCCCGCCCCCGCCCCCGCCACGGCCGCCCTGCGCGGCAACGGTGTCGGTCGATGAGAACTTTCGAATGAGCTTGCCCGTGGGATCGAGGAACTCGATCGCGACCGGCTGGTTGTCCTGCGCGACACGGTACTGCACCGTGACGCCTGTCGATCGGTACGCTGGGCCGGGCTTGTACAGGAAATCCTTCCCAGCGCGAGTCGCCGTTTCGGCTTCCGGTTGCTCTCGGAGCAGCGCGAGATTTTCCATCACCCAGAACGCGCGCCCGTGAGTCGAGATGGCCATGTCGTCGTCGCGGAGCGCGATGTCGTGCACCGGCACCGGCGGCAGGTTCTTCTTCAAGCTCTCCCAGTGCGCGCCGGCGTCGCGCGACACCCACATGCTGCGCTCAGTCGCCGCGTACAACAGCCCCGGCGTCACGAGATCTTCGCGGATCGAGCGTGTGTACTCGCCCACCGGAATGCCTTCGTTGATGCGAGTCCACGTCGCGCCATAGTCGGTGGTCTTGTACAGATACGGCGCGTAGTCGTCCATCTGGTACCGGTTGGCCGCCACGTACGCCGTGCCCGCGCGGTGCGGCGACGGATCGATGATCGAGATTCGCGTCCACTCGGGCAGCCCCTTCGGCGTGACGTTCTTCCACGTCTTGCCGCCGTCGCGCGTCACGTGAATGAGCCCGTCATCCGAGCCGGCCCAGATCAGCCCCGGCGTGATCGGCGACTCCTGCAGCGCGAACACGGTGCCGTAGTACTCGATTGACGTCTGGTCCTTGGTGATCGGACCGCCCGACGCGCCGAGCGTGCGCGGATCGTGGCGCGTGAGATCGGGCGAGATGATCGTCCAGGTCTTGCCTTTGTCGTTCGACTTGAACACGACGTTCGATCCGACGTAGAGCACGTTCGGATCGTGCGGCGAATTCATGATCGGGTACGTCCACTGGAATCGGTACTTCGAGTCCCTGGCATCATGGCCCATCGGGTTGAGCGGCCAGGGATCGAGCCGCGCGCGCTGGCCCGTCGCGCGATCCTGCATGTCGAGCACGCCGCTGTAGTTGCCGCCGTACGTGACGTTCGGATCGCTGGGATCCGACGCCATGTAACCCGATTCGCCACCCGCCGCGCCGTAGAACTCCGAATACGACGAGGTTGGTGCAGCCGGGCCGCCGCGTCCACCACCGCCACCACCGCCACCACCGCCGCGGCCGCCGAATCCACCCGCCTGTCGCACCGGCCCGCACACCGAGCCCGCATCCTGCTTCGCGCCGCAAACGTCGTACGGCACCTTGTTCGTGAGGTGCACGTGATAGAACTGCCCCGTCGGAATGGCGAGCCGCGTGGAGGTCGTGCCGCCATCCGTGGTGATGATCGCGCCATTGTCGTGCCCGACCACGATGCGCTTGGGATCGTTCGACGCGATCCACATGACGTGGTTGTCGCCGCCACCGAACGCGCGCGTGAACGTCTTGCCGCCGTCCTTGGACCAGAGCGGTCCGACGTTCGGCGCGTACACGATGTTCGTGTCCTTGGGATCGGCGAACAGGCGCGAGAAATACCACGCGCGCTGCCGGAGATCGCGATCCTGGTTGAGAAGCGTCCACGTCGCGCCGGCATCGTCGGAGCGGTACACGCCGCCATTCGGCTCGTTCTCGATCAGCGCCCACACCCGGCTCGGGTTGGCCGGCGAGATCGCCATACCGATGTTGCCGATGATCCCGGTCGGGAGGCCGGTGTTGTGCGTGATCTCGTTCCAGTGCTCGCCGCCGTCGGTCGTCTTGAAGATTCCGCCGCCGGCGCCGCCGCTGATCAACAGCCACGGTTTACGACCGGCCTGCCAGAGCGCCGCGTAGAGCACGTCGGGGTTGCTCGGGTCCATCACGAGCTCGATCGCGCCCGTGGAATCGTTCCGGAAGAGAATCTTCTTCCAGGATTTGCCGCCGTCGGTCGTCTTGAACACGCCGCGCTCGGGGTTCGGGCCCCAGACGTGGCCGAGTGCGGCGACGTACACGACGTCCGAGTTGCGCGGATCGACGACGATGCGCGAGATCTGCTGCGTTTCCTTGAGGCCGACGTATTCCCATGTCTTTGCACCGTCGGTCGTCTTCCACATTCCGTCGCCGTACGAGACGTTGCCGCGGATCGCGTACTCGCCTCCGCCCACCCATACGACGTCGGGATTCTTCTCGTCGACAGCGATGGCGCCGATCGAGCCGCCGAAGTAGCGGTCGCTCACGGGGACCGCTGTCTTCCCGCCATCGGTGGTCTTCCACACGCCGCCGCCCGTGGCGCCGAAGTAGTACTCATCGGGCCGGGCGTCGGAGCCGGCGACGGCGACCATGCGGCCGGCGGAGTTGGGGCCGACGTTTCGCCAGGAGACGTCGCCGGCGTTGGCGCTGTCAGTGCCGGCGCCGCGGCCACGGCCGCCGCGTTGGGCGAGTAGGAGCGAGGGAAGGAGAAGCGCGACGAACGCGCCACGTGTCATCGTTCGAGCGATCACGAGTCGACCTCTGAATTGTTTGGAACACATACCAGCCTACTGGGATGAACGCACGCGGGCAATCAGCCGCTGCGCACTGCCCCCGACGGCAATGATATCCGACCACCGCGCCCCCACCGCGCCCCCACCGGGCCGGTCTGGGAACGGGATGCGAACGCTGCCGGCCGGATCGATTCGGTGATGCCCCGTCCTGCGCTTGGTCCGATCGTGGACAATGCCGAGTTGCACGTCTCTCCCGTCGCCGAGCACATTATGGCCATGGCCGTGTCGCGCCCGCGTCGTTGGACCGCAGCAGAGGTCGAGCGCCTCGTCGAAGCACGCGAGGGTCAGTCGCCGAGGTACGAGCTCGTCGACGGCGAGCTGCTCGTGACGCCGGCGCCAAGCGGCCGGCATCAACGGATCATCTTTCACCTCGCGGTTCTGCTCCACGAGTACGTGATCCGCGAGCGACTCGGCGAAGTCCGCCTTGGGCCGGGCAAGCTCGATCTCGTCGCCAGCGAACGCTACGAGCCGGACCTGTTCGTTCTTCCCGCGATCGATGGACGCCGGCCGCCGGCCGCTGACGCCTCGATCCGGCCGCTACTGATCGTCGAGGCGCTGTCGCCCGGATCGTCCAGGCACGATCGCGTCACGAAGCGGCGTGCGTTTCAGCGAAATGGCGTGCCGGAATACTGGGTCGTCGACGGCGACGCCGAGGCGTTCGAAATCTGGCATCCTGATGACGACCGCGCCGTGCTGGCGGACGAAACGATCGTGTGGCTGCCACGGGGAGCCGCGAACGCGTTCGAGCTCGACCTCCGGGCGTTCTTCGCGTCCGTAGCGGACGACGCACCGCTGTGAGCTGGAGCCATCGCAGCCTCAGGCAGGCGCCGCGGCGCCGCTCGAGCTTTCCTCCCGCCGCACGAGCGTGAGAATCGTGTAAACCGCCACCAGCTCATCGTTCTGATTCTTCACCTCGACGTCCCACGCGACGACGCCCTGCGCCACCTGCCCTTCCTTCTTCTCCTTCGCCGTCTTCTGCTTCACCGTGAGGGTCGCCTGAATCGTGTCTCCCGGATAGACGGGCTTCACGAACCGCAAACTCTCGAGCCCGTAGTTGGCGAGCACAGGACCCGGCGCCGGATCCACGAATAGGCCGGCCGCCGCCGAGAGCACGAAGTACCCGTGCGCCACGCGACGCTCGAACAGCGAATCGCGCGCCGCGATGTCGTCCATGTGCGCGTAAAAGAAGTCCCCGCTGATGCCTGCGAAGTTCACCACGTCCGCTTCCGTCACGGTGCGCCGCGCCGTCACCAGCGCATTGCCGACTTCGAGCTCGTCGAACGTCTTGCGGAAGGGATGCACGCGATCGAACGTGCGCTCGGCGCCCGGCGTGTACTCGTTCGTCACGTGCATCAGCGTCGTCGGCGAGCCCTGCAGCGCCGTGCGCTGCATGTAGTGCAACACACCGCGCACGCCGCCCATCTCCTCGCCGCCACCGGCGCGCCCCGGCCCGCCGTGCACGAGGTGTGGCAGCGGTGAGCCGTGGCCGGTCGATTCCTTGGCGCTGTGTCGATTGATCAGCATCAATCGGCCATGGTACGCCGCGGTGCCAAAGACGACGTCCCGTGCGACGCGATCGTCAGCCGTGAACAGGGAGCCAACGAGACTGCCCTTCCCTTTCTTTGCCAGCTCGATCGCGTCGTCCACCGTGCGATACGGCATCACGGTGTTCACCGGCCCGAACGCCTCGATGTCGTGTGGCTCGCTCGCGCCGAACGGATCCCTGGCGTAGAACAGCAGCGCCGGGAAGAACGCGCCGCGCTGTCGGTCCGCGCCCACGACCGGATAATCGTCGAGGTTGCCGTAGACCAGCTCGGCCGACCGTGCGATCGCATCGACGCTCCGTCGCACCTCGTTGACCTGCGCGCGTGCAGCGAGCGGGCCCATGCGAACGCCGTCCACCGCCGGATCGCCGATCGTGGTCGTCTCGAGGCGCTTCTTGAGCGCCGTCATCACATCCTGCAGCGCCGACTCCGGCACGAGCGTCCGGCGGATCGCCGTACACTTCTGACCGGCCTTCGTCGTCATCTCCCGTACGACTTCTTTGATGAAGAGGTCGAACTCGGGCGTCCCCGGTACGGCGTCCGGGCCGAGCATACTATAGTTGAGCGAGTCCGCCTCCATGTTGAAGCGGACATTGTTGTCGACGATCGCCTTCGACGTCTTGAGCATCTTGCCGGTGGACGCCGAGCCGGTGAACGCCACCGCCGACTGGCAGTCGAGATGATCGAGCAGATCGCCGGCGCTGCCGCACAGCAATTGGATCGCGCCATCGGGGAAGATTCCCGACTCGATCATCGCGCGGAAAACCACTTCGGTGAGATAGGATGTCACCGTCGCCGGCTTGACGATGGCCGGCATCCCAGCGAGCAGCGTGGGCGAGAGCTTTTCCAGCATTCCCCACACGGGGAAGTTGAAGGCGTTGATGTGTACGGCCACGCCCTCGAGCGGCACGCAGATGTGCCGCCCCACGAAGCTGCCGCCCTTGGATAGCATCTCGGTGGGCCCGTCTATATAGAAGCGCTCATTGGGGAGCTCGCGCCGGCCGCGCGACGCGTACGCGAACAGCGTGCCGATCCCGCCCTCGATATCCACCCACGAGTCGGACTTCGTTGCGCCCGTTGCCGCCGACACGAGATAGAACTCGTCCTTGCGCGCCATCAGATACTGCGCCATCGCCTTGAGCTTGAGCGCGCGCTCGTGGAAGGTCATGCGTCTGAGCGCCGTCCCGCCGACGCGTTTCGCGTAGTCGACCATCGCGCCAAAGTCGACGCCGTTCGTGGTGGCTTCGGCGATCTTGTCGCCCGTGACGGCGTGGAAAAGGTCGGTCGCGGCACCCGTACCCGCGACCCACTCGCCGCATGCATAGCTCTCCAGCCGCCGGGGCTCGGCGCCGGCGATGCCAATCAGGCGCGCGTTCGGTGCAATCGTCGTCATGTTGTCCTCGTCTCGTGCCACGTGCGATAGCCCGCGTCCTGTATGCCGCGATCCGCTGGCACCTCGCGCAGTGGTTCGCACGGCCGCAGCGTCGCACGCAACCGCGCCGGCAGTCCTTGATACACTCGCGTGCCGTCGGCCTTCCAGGCGAGCATCTCGTCGCTCACGTCTTTCACGATCCTGGCCGGATTCCCGACGACGACCTTTCGCGCCGGGATCCGCATCTCGGCCGGTACGAACGTCAGCGCGCCCACGATGCACTCGGCGCCGATTTGCGCGTTGTCCATGATCACCGCGTTCATGCCGATCAGCGCGTTCCGCCCGATGCGGCCGCCGTGCACGATCGCACCATGTCCGACGTGCGCGCTCGCCTCGAGCACCACGGTCGTTCCGGGGAACATGTGGATGACGCAGTTCTCCTGCACGTTGCAGCCGTCCTCGATCACCAC
>DATJHY010000050.1:0-2559 GCA_035493635.1 Gemmatimonadaceae bacterium
CGCGGTGCGTTCGGTCACGGAAGCGGCGCGCCGAGTGCGGCGTAGTTTCGCTGCACACGCGTCACGTCGACATCCGCGGCGTCGACGTGACGCCGGAGCCGCTCATCGATGTTCCACTCACCGCGAGGACGACAGCAGAACACGTTGAGACAGAGCGAACCGTGCTCCGGAAATGTGTGAACCGCCAGGTGCGACTCTGACAAGAGGAAAAGCGCGGTAACGCCCCCGCTTCCGGGGAACACGTGCCACACCGGTGCGCCCACGATGTTGAGCGACAGATCGGCGACGATGCCGTCGAGGAGCTCGGCGAGCGTGGAGCGATCGGCGAGCTTGGCCGGGTCACAGCCGCGCGCGTCTATGACCCACTCGACGCCGGTCATCCCTGTTTCGCGCCGCACTCGGGGCAGAACTTCGCGCTTCGCGCAATGGAGCTACCGCACTCGGGACAGAACTTCGTCTCGGCGGATTTCGCTGGCGCTGGCGCGGCGCCCGCCGGTGCGGCGGCGCCGGAGATCGCGTCGGCCATCGCCTGGCCCATGGCCATTCCGGCACCAAGGCCGGCGCCCAGCCCCGCGCCCCCGCCCTCGTTGGCGGCGGCGATCGGCATCGACTGGGCCGCCTGGAACTGCGTGTACTGCCGCATGTCGCCGACCATGTTCATCCCGATTCGCTCATCGAGACGCTTTTGAAGCTCCTCGGGCAGCGAGAGGCTCTCGACCTGGAAGCTGTCCAGCGTGAGCCCGAAGTCGGCGAAGAGGGGCGTGACTTGCGCCCGCATCGCGGCCGAGAACTCCTCGATGTTCGCGGCCATGTCGAGGAACGGCACGGCGCTCTGAGCGAACGCGTCGGACACCTTGCCGACGATCGTGTTGCGGAGGTGCGGCTCGAGCTCGGCGACGGTGTACAGGTCCTGCGTGGCCGCTGCCTTCTGCTGGAAAACGGCGGGATCGGTCAGGTGGTACGAGTACACGCCGTAGGCACGCAGCCGAACCGCGCCAAAATCCTTGTCGCGGATCGTTACCGGCGTGGGCGTGCCCCACCGCTGATTGGTCTGTTGTCGTGTGGAGTAGAAGTAGACGTCGGACTTGAACGGCGACTGAAAGAGCTTGTCCCAGTGCCGGAGATTGGTGAGCAGCGGAAGCGTCTTGGTGTTGAGCGTGTAGAGGCCGGGCGAGAAGATGTCGGCAAAGACGCCCTCGTTCACGAAGACAGCCATCTGCGACTCGCGCACGGTGAGCTGCGCACCGTTCTGGATCTCCATGTCCTGCATCGGATAGCGATACTGCAGCACCCCGGGCGCGTCCTCGGTCCATCCGATGACGTCGATGAACTGTTTCTTGAAGAAGCTTCCGAGTGACATGAGCAGCTCCGATGTGGTGGCGGCGGCCGGCGGGTGGGGGCCGCGCGGCGGCGGGCGGATGAACTGGCGCGACTAGGATACCGTGACACTACGGTCGAAGGAAGACGCGTGTGTCACCACGTCCTGTTACCGAACACAGCGACCGCCATACCACCGTCAGCCGCCGGGGACGGCGCCCACGTAGCGCGCCCGCGGCCGGATGATCTGATCGAGGGCGTACTGCTCGATCGCGTGGCCGATCCACCCGATCGTTCGGCCGATCGCGAACAACGTCAGGCCGGACGCCGGCGGAAGGCCCAGCACACGTGACACTGCGCCCAGCCCGAAGTCGAGGTTGGGCAGCTCGCCCGTCAGTGATGTCGTCACGCGTGCGAACTCCCGGACGTAGCGCAGTTCGGGCGACCGAGGGAACCGCTCGCCGAGCATCTCGAGCAGCGCCGCGGCGCGCGGATCGCCGTGCTTGTACAGCGGATGGCCGAAGCCGTCGATCCGACTCCCATGGCGCAGTCGCTCGGCCAGCGACGTGCGCAATGACCGCGTCCGACGCATCGACGCCAGCAAGGCTTCGACCCGCGCCGTGCTGCCGCCGTGCTTCGCTCCCTCGAGAGCGGAGAGGCCGGCGATCGCGACGGCATACGGGTTCGAGCCGGCGGACGCGACGCATCGCGCCGTGAACGCCGACACGTTGAGCTCGTGATCGGCGCACAGGATCAGCGCCGCGCGAATCAGGTCCTCGCCGCCCAAGCGCACGCGCCAGCCGCCAGCGAGCGCCGCGGCGATCCCACCTCCACGCGCCCGCGGCGCGGCGCAATTGACCAGCAGGTCGAGAATCTTCCACCCGGTTCGTACCACGCCCTCCGGACGCAGGTCGAACGCCTGAGCGTCGTCCGCCGAGGCGAGTGCAAGCACCGATTGCGCATGAACGATGAACGGGCCGCGCCTGGCTGAGGTCTGCTCGCGCCGCGTGGCCTGGCGTGTTGTCGGTGCCCGCGTAGCGTCGAGCCGCCCGGTCCAGACAAGGGAGGCCACTTCTTCCACCGACGCGCTTCGAGCGAGCGCGATCGCGTCGTGCCCGCGGTAGAACAGCGTGTCGCCGCCGATCAGGGTGATCGACGACTCGAGCACCGGCATGCCCCACTGCAGCGCGTGCGCCGCCACCTTGTCGGGATTGCGGCGCTCGTCGGCCCGTCGCCGCAGGC
>DATJHY010000051.1:0-2361 GCA_035493635.1 Gemmatimonadaceae bacterium
CGCCGCGTTCGTCGCTGAACGCACGCGGTCTCGCTCGCTCACGCTCGGCATCTTCGCCAACAGGCGATCGGTGATCGGGCCGAGGAATCTCGCATAGCGCGCCAGCGTGGCCGCATCGTTCGTCGTCAATGCGCGCTGCACGGCCGACTCCGTCGTCGGGGTAATCACTTCCATCCGCCCGACGAACACGCGCGTCACTTGATGCGGCGCGGGACGAACCTCGAGCGGCAGGATAGCATCGACTCGGCGCGACGGTACGATGTAGAACACTCGCGTGCCTGCCTCAAACCACGAGTCGCGCCACGTCTCGAGCATCGCCGAGGCTTCTTTCGGAAAGAGTCCCGCGGCGGTCAACGAGCTCGCGAGCTGATCGTGCAACGCGGTGAGTGAGCCGTCGAGCGACGGCGCGTCGACCGTCGTGTCGCCGCGCACCGTGCCGAGGACGCGGAAGCCGAGTGTGTTGCCGCGGCGCTCGAACAGGATGACGCCGGACACATCATCACCAGTCCTGCCAATGCGAACTCGGCCGTTCGGCAGCGCGGTGGCGTTGATCGAGGCGTCGAAGTCAGCGACACCTCTATAGAAGAGGAAGCGCTCGCGCTGATCGGCGACCGCGAGCGGCGACGCCTCGGTCGCGCGCGCGGCGTAGTAGTGGCTTGCGCCATCGCCGCCCGGGAAATTGGGCGTCGCGCGCGGAGTGAGGCGCACGTTGCTCCACTCGATCGTCGCCGGCGGATTGTTCTGCTTGAGCGTGTTCGGGCCAATGATCATCTCCACGACGTTCGCGTGTGGATACCACTCGGTCATGAGCCCGTGCGGAAAACGCACCTTGATGTTCAGCGTCGTGTCCTGGCCGCCGTAGAAATACAGCACCGGCGTCTCCATGCGGACTCTGCCCAGGAGCGACGAGCGCGCTTTGTCGTAGTCGATGACGGGACCGCCCGCATACTCGGGCGCGATCTTGATGGTTTGCTTGTTTTGAAAATGCTCAACGAAGCAGGGCAGGTCGGACGGCCCGCCGAGTGGGAGCCAATCGATCGCCGCGCCATTCTCGCCGGCGACGGTGGTGAACGTTCCCCACTCGTGCGCGATGAGCTCGCGTGGCGATGAGGATTCGTGTGGAGCCGAAACGATCGTTCCCGTACCAATACCGGCCGCGGCGATGAGGCCGAACAGATGTGTCGCGCGTACAGACATTGAACGCCCCCGGTGAAGAAATTTTTCCAGTCGTGATTGGGATCACTGGTTGGATGAACGGAACGGACGTTCTGCTTCGTGCTCTGGAACGAGACTTCGCAAGAACATCAACTCTCCATGGGGGCAGCCGACGATAGAACATATGGAACTCCGGCGCGGGGCCGTTCGGCCATGACGGCAATCAGCGGAATCTCAGCTGCGATGGGCGCGGTCAATACCGCGCTCGAGCAGTTCGACCGCGCCATCCTGTCCACCGTGACCGCGGTGGCGGATCCGAACGGCGGCCCGAATCAGCCTGGTCCCGTGCGGGTGCCGGACGGACTCGTCGGCATGGACACGGCCAAGCTCGCGACGCAAGCGGCCCTCGCGGCGGCGAACGCGTCGGTGTCGATGCTGGACGAAGTCATCAAGCTCGGCGACTACGAGCACAAGAGCGACGCCGAATCGCCGTCGCAGCCGCAAGCGCAGGCGTCGGCCTCTCAAGAGAGCTCGACGCAATCGGCCGGGTTGTTGGCGTTCGTGCAGACAATGCAGTCGCCCGAGCCGGCGGAGACCGAGCCGGCGCCGCCCGCGCCAGAGGAGCAATTCCAGCCGGGGTGGACGCACGCGGAGTAACGGCGGGCAGTGTAGATCCCTCCCTCCGCTCGCTGTGCTCGCATCAGGGCAGGCTGCTCGGGATGACACGCCCCCTGTTGGTGCTGCGGAGCCAGCCATATCCTTGGGTGACTAGGTAATGCCTTCCTTCCCTCCGGGCGCACCGTCCCCGGATGGAGTCACCTTGAGCATCCCCACACGCATGATCTCGCGGCTTTTGCCGGCGGCACGCCGTGCCGCCGTCCTCGTCGTTGGCGCCAGTCTCGCTCTGGGCGCACAGCAGAGCGTCACCGAAACGCGCGACCCGCACCAGAAACAGGACGAGGAGTTCGCCAAACTGTACACGCAGTGGACGAGCGAGCCGCGCTACGGCAGTCCGCTCGTGGACCATTTGCCGCTCGTGAAGGGGATTCCGACGCCGAAGGACGTGCTCGGGTACTACATCGGCGCTCCGGCGAAGCTCACGTATTACGCCGACATCCTGAAGTACTACCGCGCGCTCGCGAAGGCGACGCCGCGCGTGAAAATCGAGACGATCGGCAAATCCGACGAGGGCCGCGAGCTCATCGT
>DATJHY010000052.1:0-2221 GCA_035493635.1 Gemmatimonadaceae bacterium
GCCCGAACGGCCAGCTCGGTGCCGGCCAGCCAAAGCTGCGGCGGACGAGTCGCCTCCACCGCCCAGCGGCTGGCGTGGCGGTCGTTGATCGCGATCGTCGGCTCGTACGAGCCGGTCACTGGACGCGCGCGCACGCCGACGGGCGACTGCCACTCGTATGTCCCCGTGAAGCGCGGGGAGAATCCCGCCACCGTCGCCAAGTCGACTCTGACCCCGACGGCACGCGCGAGATACGGGTCGGTGTCGTCGCTGCCGAATTCCTGTGATGCGAGACTGTTCACCGCGGTCGATCGCTCGGCGACGTCGCCGACGTCGCGCAGGTCGCGCGATGCGAAGACGCGAAGGGCAGCGCCGTTGCCTCGCGTCACACCCACGCCGACGGCGCCCTTCACGGCTCGATCGTCCACGCCATACCGTGCCCGAACGTCCGCTGACAATCCGCCGCCGAGCGCCTTGGACAGGCCGCTGCCCACGGCGAGTCCTTCGACGCGGTTCACGCGAACGATGTCGGACACGTTACGCGCCGCGAGGGTGGCCTTTTGCGCGCGAGCCAACGCCTGGCTTCTGACCAGCGCACGGACCTCCGTCTGCACACGCTGGATGTCCGGCTCCGTGACCGCCCTCACGTCTGGCGGAAGCGAATCGAGCACCTGGCCGCTCCATTTGTGCGCTTTGAGCTCGGCCGGCGAAGCCTGGACGATCTCGGGACCCGTGAAGATCGCGGGCGTGACCGACGTGTTGATGCGATAGTCGCCGATCTCCCAGCGCCCCCGGATGATCCCACGCACCGGGTAGTTCATCCACGATCCGGTCCGCTCGATCTCGATGCGCTGCTCGCTAGGCAGCCAGAACCTGCCGCTGACCAGGCGATTCTCGAGCACCACCGTGAGCTGTTCGAGCGCCTGGTCGAGAAAGGCCGCCCGCGTGAAGCCGAAGTTCATGCGCACGACCTGCCCGCCGGAGGCGTCGACGTAGACAGCGCCAACGACGCGCGGCTGGTGGTCATCCTTTGGCCGCACTTTGAGCTCGTACACGCGAATGCGCTGGCTCGCGGCGCCGATCGAGAAGCTGTCTGTGAGCGCGAAGTCGTAGTCGGCGAGCCCGCGCGCTGAGAGCGGATGCGGGACGTCTCGGACTTCGTCGCCTTCGCCGAGCCGGATGATGTCGGGAAAATTGTTCTGAACGATGCCCAGATGGTCGCGGTGATACGCGATGTCCGTTGGCAGCAGTAGCGTATCGCGCCGGCCGACGATTCGCTGCTTGCTCAGATTGGGCGTGCGCCAGTAGACTTCGAGCTCGAGCTCGTCGGCCTTGATGACCTTGGGCGGTGTCCGGAACCCTTCGCCGAGCTGCGCCAGAAAGGTGACGTAGCCGTGCGCGTTGGCTCGGTAGTCCGTGAGACCGGTGTCTGCGAGCTGTTCGGCGCGCCGCTGCGTGGCGCCCCGGGCGAGGTCCAGGCTTCGCGGATCGTTCCACGCCTGCGCACCGGCGGTCGAACCGGCACCGGCGATGCTCGCCACGATCAACAACCAGCACGCGGCGCCGTAAACACCGCGCGCCGCGAGGAATAGACGCATGATTGGCGAATATCGCGGGGTGTCCCAACTGGAGCAACCCGCGTGACGAGTCGCGAGGAGTTCCGCGATCGGGTGCGTGGCGCGCTGCGCGGCAGCGCGTGCCTCGTTCCGGTCTGGCGCGACGTGCTGATGGACGCGGACACGCCCGTCGCGGCGTTCGCCAAGCTGCGGAATGGTCCATTCGCCTTTCTGCTCGAATCAGCCCCGGCAGGCGGCGAGACCTGGGCGCGGTATACGTTCATGGGCACGGCACCGCGAGCGGCGTGGAAGCTCGAGGACGGGCTCGTGCAGGATTGGACGTCCGATCGCGGATGGCACAACGACCGTCGCCCCGATGATCCTCTGAGCGATCTCGAGGCCCTGCTCCGCGACTGCCAGCCGCTGCCGACGCCGGAGATCGGAGAGTTTTGGAGCGGCGCGGTCGGGTACTTTGGCTACGACGTAGCGCGGCTGATCGAGCGGCTTCCGGCGCCGCCCGCGCGTGGCGTCGACGTGCCCGACGCACTGTTCGTGTTCACCGACGTGCTCGTGATCTTCGACAATCTCAGATCGCAGGCGCGTGTCGTCGCGGCCGCGCGCGTGAACGCCGGCTCCTCGGACATCGACCTGGACGTCGCGTACGAAGGGGCCTCGCGGGCCGTGGA
>DATJHY010000053.1:0-5258 GCA_035493635.1 Gemmatimonadaceae bacterium
TAGAACGAGTTTACTGCCGACAGGGACCATGCGGGTCCGCCGGCTTGGGGGAGCTCAGCTTGGGCCGCTCGCTCATGTTGGCGATCGCCAGCGCCGCCGTGTACACCATGCGCGATACGCGCGCGAGGTCGGGGTAGTCGACGTACTGTGGCTCGTCCGTGATCTGGTGATAGTCGAGGTGCTCGCCGCGCGAGAACGCCACCGATGGTATACCGTAACGCGCGTAGCTGTAGTGATCCGCACGGCAGTAGTACTGCAGCGGGTGCCCCGGTGCGTCGTACGTGTAGTCGAAGACGAACGGCAGCGGCTGGCGTGAGTTCGCTGCTTCCAACGTATCGCCGAACTGCTTCGACAATCGCTTGGCACCGACGACCTCGAGATAGGTCGGACTGGCGGCGCCGGTACCTCCTCGCGGAAAATCGGTGGGCAGCCCGCGCCCGATCATGTCCTCGTCGATCTCGCCAACGATCGAGTCGACCGGCACGGTCGCATGATCGGTGTACCACCGTGAGCCGAGCAGACCCGCCTCTTCGCCGGTGTGACTCACGAACAGGATCGAACGCCGTGGGCGTGGTCCGCTCGCCATTCGTTCGGCGATCTCGAGGATCGACACCGTCCCGGAGCCGTCGTCATCCGCGCCATTGCGGATCGAGTCCTTGCGCGGCGGATGCGCGCGGCGCAGGCTGTCGAGAATCGAGCGGATCCGCGTCCACTCGTTGGCCGTCGGTTCGCGGTTGGGCGAGTCGGCGCCCATCGGCCGCACTACGCGGTTGAACGCACGCAGCGAGTCGTGATCGACTGGTGAGTGGTCGAACCCGACGTGATCGTTGTGCGCGGTGAGCGACACGTACTCGTGGCGCAATTTGGGATCGCTGCCCCGGAGGATCGCGACGACGTTGCGCGCGGGAAATGGCACGGGAGCACGCGGCACATCGAAATGCCCACTCACCCGCGCCCCGGCCGTTCCGGGCGCAAGAGTCGACGGATCGCCGCCAACGAACTCTGATGCAGCGCGCCGGCTGATCCACAGGACCGGCACCGCGCGCGGATTGCGCGTCGTGTCGGCGATCGGCCGGCCTTCGATGATCCGCGCCGTGGCTTCGGGCCCGAGCTCGTCGAGGATGTCGAGCGCGATCACCGTCGCCGTCCGGAAGCGCGGCGACACGACGATTCCGCGCAGCGGGACGCCGCGCGGAACGTCGAGCACCACGAACTTCCCCGCCGCCTGCTCGGCAGAGATCCAGCGTGTGGTGTCGGTCGCCGGACCACCGTACACCGCCGTGACTCCGTCTAGCGTGCGCGGCGGCGCGGCGGGACTCGACGGCAGGAAATCGCGTCCGACGACCAGACTCGTCGCGCCCGCCGCGAGTCGCGAGCTCGGGTCCACCGCGGCGCGCCAGAACGGAACCGTCTGGAAATACGTACCGCTCTCACCCGCCGGTTCGAGTCCGAGTCGCTTGAACTCGGACGCGACGTACGCCGCAGCTTTGAAGTCGCCTTCGCTCCCCGACTCACGGCCCATCATCGAATCGTCGGCGATCAGGAACAGTCGACGATGAAGGTCGGCCTCGGTGATGTCGGGACTCGTCGCGGCGGAAGGCGCGACGATCGAAGCGTGAGGCCGGGCACACGAAGCGGCTGCAAGCGCGGCAGCGAGCGAGAGGATCAGTCGTCGATGCATGTGAGGAGTCTCTCGGCCTCAATGGTTCGAATGCGACCACGGGCCGCGGGGCGACTTCGGGGAGCGATCAAAGTACACGCCGATGCCGACGGGGGCGATAGCACGGCTCGACGTCTGTTCGCCCGGGTTTCCGCGTACTACGTTCTTCATCCCCGGCATGACGCGCCCGCCAAATTGTGACCGACCTCCGCGAACAACTTCAGCATTCCTTGGGCGACGCCTACACCCTCGAGCGCGAGCTCGGCGGCGGAGGCATGAGCCGCGTGTTCCTCGCCGACGAGTCCGCGCTCGGCAGGCGTGTGGTCGTCAAGGTCTTGCCGGCGGAGCTCATGGGCGGAGTGTCGATCGCGCGCTTCCGCCGCGAGATCTCGCTCGCCGCGCGGCTGCAGCATCCGCACCTCGTGCCGCTGCTTGCCGCCGGCGAAATGGACGGACAGCCGTACTACACGATGCCGTTCGTCGAGGGTGAGTCGCTGCGTGCGCGCCTGGCACACGGCGAGCTGCCGGTCCCGGAAGTGATCTCCATTCTGCGAGACGTGGCGCGCGCGCTCGAGTACGCGCACGGCAAGGGCGTTACCCATCGCGACATCAAGCCGGACAACGTCCTCCTCGCGGGACGCTCGGCCGTCGTGACCGACTTCGGCGTCGCCAAGGCGATCAGCGACGCGGGCGCGACCAGCGGCGCGATGACGTCCGCCGGTGTTGCGCTCGGGACGCCGGCGTACATGGCGCCGGAGCAGGCGGCGGGCGATCCATCGACGGATCATCGCGCCGACATCTACGCCTTCGGGATCATGGCGTACGAGATGCTCGCCGGCCATGCACCATTCGCCGGGCGAAGCACGCAGGCCATTTTGGCCGCGCATGCCGTGGAGACGCCACCGAGCATTGCATCGCTTCGGCCGGCGACCCCGCCGCGACTGGCCGAGCTCGTGATGCGCAGCATCGCCAAACGACCGGGAGACCGACCACAGAGCGCGTCGCAGATTGCGGAGGAGCTCGACGCGGTGGCGACGCCGCTCGAGGCTACCGTATCGGGACGCCTGCATGCGGGAGCGATCGCGCCGCCGCGCCGCTCACGTCGGTGGATGCTCGCGGTGGTCGGCATCGTAACCGCCGGCGCAATCGGTGCGGTCGTGTACTGGCGGGTGCGGGCTGGCGCCGGCAACGACACCGCGATCCGCTCCATCGCCGTGCTGCCATTCGAGAACAAGAGTGGCGACACGGCCTTCGACTACCTGCAGGATGGAATCACGGATCACGTACGCGATGCGCTGAACGCGATCCCTGAGCTCACCGTCAAGGCCCGAAGCTCGTCGCAGCAGATGAAGGGACGCGATGCGCGCGAGATCGGAGCGAAGCTCGGCGTCGGGGCGGTCGTGCAGGGCACCGTGAACGGGTCGAGCGCCCACCTGCACGTCACCGCGGAGCTGGTGCGCACCGCGGACGATGCCGGGCTCTGGAGCGGCACGTTCGATGGACAAGCGAACGAGCTCGCGGGCATGCAGGACACGATCACGCGCGCTGTGACGGGCCGGCTGCGCGCGACATCGGTGAACATCGCCGCGGGCGGGTCGGCATCCGGTGGCGCGCGAGGGACCACCGACCCCCAGGCCTACGATCTGCTGCTGCGTGGCCGCTACGCGTTCGACCGCACCGATTTTCGCCGAGCCGAACTACTCTTTCGTCAGGCGCTTGCTCGCGATCCGCATTTTGCGCGGGCCCGCGGCTTTCTCGCGATGGCGCAAGCGGCGCTGCCACTTATCGGCGTGGGGCCGCTCGACTCGATCGACGCCGAGGTTCGCAGAAATGCCGCGGCCGCGCTGGCGGTCGACTCCACGATCATCGAAGCGTACGTCGCCGAGTCGAACGCGATTGGCAACGATCTCCACTTCGCCGAATCGATCGCGCCGCTCGAGCGCGCGCTCAGGATCGATTCGAATCAGGTGGAGCTGCTCACCAATTACGGATTGGCGCTCGCCGCGGTCGGCCGCATGACCGAGGCGGTTACCGCCCTCCGGCGCGCTCATGAACGAGACCCGCTCGCCGTGAGCGGGATGGGGGTTTATGGGTATGCCCTGGTGCTCTCCGGCCGCGTCGACGACGGCATCGCCCAAGTGCGAGCTGCCTTGTCGCTCGATCCCAACGAGATCATTCTCAACCGAGAGATGGGCTTCCTCCTCGGCTTTGCCGGACAACCCGACAGCGCGCTCGCGCATTTGCAGAAGGCCTACGAGATCGACTCGACGAACTTCGGGGGTCGCAGCAACTTGATCTTCGGCTACGCCCTCGCGGGCCGTTGGCGCGACGCCGAGCGCGCGCGCGCGATTCTCGAACGAAGCCGGCAGGGGTCATCCGCCAACTACGAGCTGGCCACGAGCGATCTCGCGTTCGGCGACTACGAAAAGGCGATGACCGATCTCGAGCGGTCGGTTGACGCACGGGAGCCGCTACTGTGGCTCAACAGTCTCCCCTGCGATCCGATGTTCGATCCGCTCAAGTCCAATCCGAGGTTCGATGCCCTCATGCGCCGGATTGGCGCCAAGGCCTGCGCCCCGCGATTCAAGTGGCCAATCGGCCGCCCGAAACCCTAGCCGACGGGAATCCGAGTTCTCGTCCTAATCAGGGTCAGACTCGATTTAGCGTACGCTAAATCGAGTCTGACCCTGATTAGAGTTCTCACATCGATTTCTCGACGCGGAGCTTTTGCCGGTACGTCTTGCCGCCGACGCTCAGCACCACCACGTAGTCGCCCGACGCGACGCCAGAACCGCCGCCGCCGCCGAACAGCGCCGCCATCGAGTTCCCGAACCCGAGCCGCTGCAGGAATTCCATCCCGAAGCCGCCGCCGCTCGATGGCTTGCCCGGTAGATCGAACAGCGGAATGATCTGCTGGAACATGCTCGGGTCGAGAGACGCCGCGGCTGCTCCCGCCGCGGCTGCCGGTGCGGCTGCTCCCGGCGCCGCACCACCCGCCGCGCCCGCCTGCGCCACGGCGCCACCCGCACCACGCCCGCCGCCCGTCCGCTGCTCACCGGGCCGCGGATTCCACGCCGGCGGCGCGCCGAATCCGGGCTGCGCCGTCCGCCCCGAGAACATCGCCGCGAACGGGGTGAAGTCGCCGGTCTGCGCAAGGCGCCGCATCATCCCCGTCATCATCGGATTGGCACCGGCCTTGTCCATCGAATCGAGCACGAAGATGATCCGACTCATCTGCAGCGCCGAGTCGCGCTTCTGCACCGCCCCCAGCGGCGGACGTGCGGCAGGCTTGCCGTTGAAGTTCCACGCGACGCGATTGATCCCGGCCGCGCCGGGACCGTTCAGCGTCTGAATCGTGTCGCCGCTCGCGTCCACGATCGCGACCTTCACTCCCTGCTGCCGCGCCGCGAGTCGATACGTGATCACCGCGCCGTACGGCGGGCTCATCGCCTCGAAAACCTGATGCCCCTGCGACTGACCCTCGACGGGCCGGTCCCCGAACTGATACGCGGTCGGTGACGAGAACAGGTGCGTGTCCTCGGCGATGACTTTGTCGTCGATCTGCTCGAGCGCCGACACGTCCGCGATCCAGATGCCG
>DATJHY010000054.1:0-10782 GCA_035493635.1 Gemmatimonadaceae bacterium
GATGATCGAGCTGCTCAAGGGCCTCGCCGAATCGAACGGACTCAAGGTCACGGAAAGCCCAACGCTGATTCAGATCTCCGGTCCTGCCCCGGAGCGAACGCGGGAAACGCCACAGCAAACGCTCGCGCAGCAGCTCGCGCAGGCGCAGCAAGCGCAGCAGATGCGGCTCTACACGTATCGGCTGAAGCACGCGAGCGCTGTACAGCTCGCACCGGTGCTCACGAACCTGTTCAGCGGTTTCACGGGTGGTCTGAGCGGCCGATCCACGACGACGGTGATCCCGAACGGGCGTGGCGGATTCACGACAATCACGCCCCCTACCGTGTCGGGACCGCCGGGCAACATCACGACCATTCCCACGCCGTTCGGCGGCGCGGCCGGGGGGGGCGGGGGCGGGGGAGGCGGCGCTGGACGGGCTGGCGCGGCGCGCGCCGCGGCGGCGGCCGCGGAAGCGGCGCGCACCGGCGAGGTCGCGGCCGTCGGCGGGAACCCGATCATCGCGAACGCGATCACGAACGCGTTCCAGCAGATCACGGGCGCGCTCTCGAGCCAGGCGGGCGACATCCGCATCATCGCCGAGGAGTCGAGCAACTCGCTCCTCGTGCGCGCCACCGAGGGCGATTGGGCACTCGTGCAGCAGATCATTCAGGGTGTCGACCTGCGGCCGCTCCAGGTGCTGATCGAGGTGACGATCGCCGAGGTGCAGCGCACGCACGCGCTCGACGTGGGCGTCTCGGGCACGGCCAAGCGCACGGACACGGGAAAGAACCCCACCAACGTGTCGATCTCCGCGCCGCCAACGGGCAACGCGCGCGCGTTCATCGCCGAACTGACGGGCGGACACGGCACGGTGAACTACGACGTCGCCATCGCCGCATTGCAGGAGCGAGGCGACGTGCGCGTGCTCTCCCTCCCCGTGATCATCGCGCAAAACAACCGGCAGGCGTCGCTCAACGTTGGATCGTCGCGTCCATTCGTGCAGGTGTCGCAGACGGTTCCCAACGATCCCACTGGTCGCGTGCAGACCGTGCAGTACATCGACGTCGGCACGATCCTGACGATCACGCCCACGATCAATCCCGACGGCTACGTCAACCTGCAGGTGACGCAAACCGACAACAGCGCGACGAACGAAGTCCAGTTCGACGCGCCGGTGATCAACAAGCGTGAGGCGACGACTCAGATCTTCATACGCGACGGGCAAACGACCGTGATCGGCGGCCTGGCCGGGAACACGCACAGCAGCAACGTGTCAGGAATTCCATTCCTCAGCCGGATTCCGATCATCGGGCCGCTGCTGTTCGGCCGAGTGACGCGCAACCAGGATACCAACGAGCTGTTCCTGTTCCTCACGCCGCACGTCATCTCGAACGACGAGGACGTCGACAAGCTGCGCGACGCCGTGAAGGACGGCAGCGATCTGCTCAAGCATGTGAACGTGGGGCCGCACATCGTGCCGAAAACGGACACGCTCAGCATCAAGCCGGACTCCGCGAAGAAGGACACGCTCACGACTCTTCGCCGCCGCCCACCGGCGCCCGACACGCTCCGCTTCCAGCCATGGCGATAGCCGACCGTCCCGACGCGATTCACTCGGCGACCGAGCTGCTCGAGGTCGAGCGGCTCACGCCGGCGCTGTCCGCGGAGTGGCTGGAGCAGCAAGGCGTGCTGCCGCTCCGGCTGAACGGCGACGTGCTGGCCGTGGGGACATGGCTGGATCGCGTCGACGCACTCGCTCTGGATGACTTGCGGCTGCTGTTCGGCGCCGATGTCACGCTCGAGCGGTTCGGCGAGCACGATCTGCGGACGGCGATCCGGCGCGTCTATGCGCCGGAGGCAGCGACCGCCGAGGGCGTGATCGCGGGGCTCAGCGGCGAGTCGCACTCGATCGACGCCGAAGAGATTCCGCTCGACGATCTGCTCCACCTCGCGAACGAGGCGCCGGTCGTTCGACTGGTGAATCTTCTGCTCATCGAGGCGCTCGACGCGCGCGCGTCGGACGTGCACCTCGAGGCGTACCAGGATGGATTGCGGGTTCGGTATCGGGTCGACGGCGTGCTGCAGAACGCGCCCTCACCGCCGCCACACCTCACGGCGGCGATCATCAGCCGGCTCAAGATCATGGCCGAGCTGGACATCGCCGAGCGGCGACTGCCGCAGGATGGACGTATCCGGCTCCGGCTGCAGAACAGGCAAGTCGACGTGCGCGTGTCGACCGTACCGACGCTGCGCGGCGAGAGCGTAGTGCTCCGTTTGCTCGACAAGGAGCGCGGGCGCATCTCGCTCCCCGAGCTCGGGATGGCGCCGGACACGCTGGAGCTATTCTCGGAAGTCGTGTCGCGGCCGCACGGCATCGTGCTCGTCACCGGTCCGACCGGCTCGGGCAAGACGACGACGTTGTACGCCGCCGTGGAGATGATCCGGACGGGTCGTGAGAAGATTCTCACGGTGGAAGACCCGGTCGAGTACGAGCTCCCGGGTGTGCCGCAGGTGCCGGTGAACGAAAAGGTCGGCGTGACCTTCGCGGCCGCGCTGCGCTCGCTGCTGCGTCAGGACCCCGACATCATCCTCGTCGGCGAGATCCGCGATGCCGAGACGGCGCAGATCGCGACGCAGGCGGCACTCACCGGCCACCTCGTTCTCTCGACGCTGCACACCAACGACGCTCCCACGGCGCTCACTCGCCTGCTCGATCTCGAGGTGGCGGCGTATCTCGTGGCGAGCACGGTCGACGCCGTGCTCGCGCAGCGACTCGTACGCGTGATCTGTCCCCACTGCAAATTCGAAACGAAGCCGGACAAGGCTGCGTCACGGCGCATCGACGTCGAGGCGCTCGGCCTCACGCGTGTCTGGCGCGGCGCCGGCTGCGACGAATGTCGAGGCACCGGCTATCGTGGGCGCACCGGCGTTTACGAGCTGCTCGTGATGGACAACGAGCTGCGACTCGAGGTACAGCGACGACGCGGTTCGGAAGAGCTCCGAACGATGGCGATCGCCAAGGGAATGCGGACGCTGCTCGACGATGGGATACGGGCGGCGAAAGCCGGAGTGACGACGCTCGAGGAAGTCCTGAGAGTAGCGCGAGCTTGAAAGGGCGGACGGCAGAGGGCGGGCGCTAACGGCGGGAATGCCGAAGGGCGGAGGTGCCGAACTACGGAGGTGCCAAAGTGCGAAGGTGCCAAACGGCGTGAAGTGCGTGAATGCCAAACGGCGCAAAGAGCGAAGGTGCCAAAGAGCGGCGACGGCGGGTGAACGGCAGGCAATGCCGTCACCCGCCGTTCGCTTGCTACGCTCCTCGCCCTTTGTCCGGCGCCGTTCACGCCGTTTGGCACTTTCGCCGTTCACGCAGTTTGGCACCTTCGCCGTTCGGAACTTTCGCTGTTTGGCATTTCCGCCCTTCGGCATTTCCGGTCTTTGCGCTCGCTCTTTGCCTTCCGCTCTTTCCGCAAGCACGCCCTTTGCGAGCGTCGGCTGGTTGGAGCCTTCCTCTGTTGGCGGGCTCGGACGTAACCGCAGCAACGAGGTGAGCCGATGAATCTCAGATTGACACTTGCAACCGCCGCGCTCGTTGTCGTCGGCGCGATGGCTGCACAGGCGCAGGACACCGCTCAGGCACGCATTCCAATCAGAAAAGACGTGAAGAGTGGCGTGGCCTCGGGCGTCGTAGCGACCCCGGCGATGGACACTCTGAATTGGGTGTGGTACGTCCCGACCGGCACGACCTGCAGTTCGGTCGACGTGAACGCCGCCCGCGCGGTCTCCATCAAGAGCGATCTCTACCAGACGGGAACGATGATCTCACCAGACTCGGCCAAGATCGTAGCGCTCTGCGCTGTGCCGGGACAGATCGGATCGGGTGAAATGAACGTGGCGAACGGCCGTACGGAGTACGCGATCGACATCATTCCGAACGGCAAGAAGACTCACACGAAAGTGATCGTGGATGCGCAATCGGGTGCGGTGCTCTCATCCAAGCAGTTCGGCGGCCTGCGCGGCTTGACCGGCTGGGTCAGGGAGAGCATGGAGCACAAGCAGAACAAAGCCCCGAAGGACACGAGCATGATGATGAACGACTCCACCATGCGCAACATGATGAAGACCGACACGCTCCTGAAGAAGGACACGACCATCAAGAAAGACACGACCGTGAAGAAGGACACGATCCCGCAGTGAGCTCGACATCAAAGCACTGAACGACGGGGCGCCTCATCGGGCGCCCTTCTCGTTTTCGCTCGGTGCTACGCCGCGCGCGCCTTGACCTTGGCGCGCGTCCGACGTTGGCGCGCCGCCGAGCGGCGCCCGTAGAAGAAGTAGATCGCCAGGCCGACGGCGAGCCATACGACGAGGCGAATCCATGTCGTGAGCGGCAGACCCGCCATTTGCGCGAGACAGATCACCGCGCCGAGGATCGGCACCCACGGCATCCACGGCGTTCGGAACGGCCGATGAACCTGCGGATCGGTGCGGCGCAGCACCCACACGCCGATCGATACCATCACGAAGGCGAGGAGCGTGCCCATCGACGTCAACTGCGTCAGCGTGGCGATGGGGAACAGTCCGGCCACGAGCGCCACGACGACTCCCGTGATCGCCGTGGTCACGTATGGCGTCTTGAATCGCGGATGAACCTTGCTGAAGATCGGCGGCAGCAGGCCGTCGCGGCTCATCGAGTAGAAGATGCGCGGCTGTCCGAGCAGCATCACCAGCATCGTACTCGAGAGGCCGGCGATCGCCCCGAGCTTGATGATCGGCTTGAGCCATCCCAGTCCCGTCGCATCCACGCCGAGCGCGATCGGCGCTGGGACGTTGAGCTTGTCGTAGTGCACGATGCCGGTGAGCACCAGCGCCACCGCGATGTAGAGGATCGTGCAGACGACCAGCGATACCAGAATCCCGCGCGGCATGTCGCGTTGCGGATTCTTCGCCTCCTGCGCCGCGGTGGATACGGCGTCGAATCCGATGAACGCAAAGAAGATCACGCCGGCGCCGCGCAACACGCCGCTCCACCCGAATTCGCCGAACCGGCCGGTGTTCGGCGGAATGAACGGATGCCAATTGGCGACGCGGATGTACGCAGCACCGAACCCGACGAAGAGCAGCAGCACGAGCACCTTGACCACCACGATGACCGTGTTGAATCCGGCCGACTCGCGGATGCCGACGATGAGAATCGCCGAGACCGCGAGAACCACGAGCGCCGCCGGCAGGTTGAACGCGCCATTGACCGTGCTTCCGTCGGGGAGTGCGACGAGCGACCCGGGCGGACCGGTGAGCCGCGCCGGAATCTGCACGCCCACGTCCTGCAGGATGCTGATGAAGTTTCCGGCCCACCCCACCGCGATCGTCGACGCGCCAAGCGCGTACTCCAGCACCAGGTCCCATCCGATGATCCAGGCGAACAACTCGCCGAGCGTGGCGTAGGCGTACGTGTACGCGCTCCCCGCCACGGGAATCATGCTCGCGAACTCGGCGTAACACAGTCCGGCGAATGCACAGCCGACGGCAGCGATGAGCATCGAGATGACGAGCGCCGGGCCGGCGAACTGCGCGGCCGCCGTCCCCGTGATGACGAAGATCCCGGCGCCGATGATCGCGCCGATGCCGAGCGTCGTCAGGCTGAACGGTCCGAGTGTTCGTCGCAGCGTTCCGGTGTTCGCTTCGGCGGTGAGCTCGTCGATGGACTTGCGCGTGAGGAGTGTCATGCGAACAGAATGCGCGCCAGCCCGGAATCCCGGGTCCGACGGCCGTGGACGCCCTGTCAGAGCCTTGTCAGAAATCCGCCGGGAACGTGTGGCCCGCCGTTGCCGGATTCGAGCGCGCGCTCACACATTTCCTCATGCCGTTCGGCTCCTGGGGTTCACCGGCCGCGCGCGCGCCGCGATCGCGCGCCATGCTGCTCGCGCTTCTGCTCGTGTGCACGCTGGCATTGGCGACGATGCTCGCCTACGAGGCGCACGACGCGGCGCGGTCGCACCGTGCGACCGCGGAGCGCGCGCTGCACGACTACGCGACCGTGGCGGGGTGGGAGCTCGTGGCGGGTGTGAACGAGCATCTGCAGTCGGCGCTCGGGGGCGCCTTCGCGCCGGTCACGCGCGCCAGAGCGACGACGCCCTACGAGCTGCTTCCCGCGCCCGCCGTCCTCGCCGCGGGCGCCGACGCGGCGCTTCGGTGTGTGGACGGCGCAAGCGACTCGGCCCGCTTCTACTTCCGCATCGACTTTCGCGACGGGTCGCTGGCGACGTCCGGCGCGACGCCGTCCGCCGCGATGCGGCAGTGGCTCGTCGACACCATCTCGAACCAGGCGCGAAGCGTCTACCAGCCGGACTGGAATTATGCCGTCGTGCTGGGTGGACCATCGACCGATCCGCCGAGCACGATCGCGTATGCGGTGAAGTACGCCGAGCACCGCGCGCCGATCGCCGCCTATGGAATCCGGACGTGCGCTGACGTCATCGGCACGCCGATGCTCGATTCGGTGGTGGCGCGACGTGCGCTGCTGCCGGCGACCGTGACCGGCGGCGTGCCGAACGACTCCATCGTGAGCCTTACGGTGCGCGATGCGCGTGGCCGCGTGATCTATCAATCGGAACACGCTCAGCCGTCGCCGTACGCGGCGGACGTTCCGCTCGACCAGGTCGGTTCGCTCTCGGTTCACGCCGCCATTCGGCCGCACGCCATCGAGCTGTTGGCGCTGGGCGCGATTCCGCAATCGCGCGTGCCGGTTCTTGTCGGCTTGCTCGTGCTCACGGCGGCCATGGTCGTGCTCACGGTGCTGCAGCTCCGGCGCGAGCACGAGCTGTCGCGGCTGCGGTCGGATTTCATCTCGAGTGTGTCGCACGAGTTGCGAACGCCACTGTCGCAAATCCTGCTTTTTGCAGAAACGCTCAACCTCGGCCGGGTCCGTACACCGGAGGAGCGTGATGCGGCGACCGGCGTGATCGTGCAGGAAGGACGGCGACTCATGCACCTGGTCGAGAACATCCTGCACTTTTCCCGTGCCGAGCGGCGGATGACCCGACTTGGCCCGGAGCCGCTCGATCTCAATCGCGCGGTGCAGGAGATCGTCGACGACTGGCTGCCCCTCGCCAGCGCGGCTGAGGTGCGCATTCGCACCGAGTTCGCGCCGGAGGTTCACGCGCTGGCCGATCGCAGTGCGTTGCGACAGATGCTGCTCAATCTGCTCGACAACGCGGTGAAGTACGGCGCACTGACGCAAACCGTGACCGTGGGAACGCAGCAGCGCGGCGATCGCGTGCGCGTGTGGATCGACGATCAGGGCGCCGGAATCCCGGCGTCCGAGCGGGAGCGCGTGTGGAGCTCGTTCTATCGCCTCGCCGAGCATGCCAACTCGGCCGTGGCCGGCAGCGGGATCGGGTTGTACGTCGTGCGCGAGCTGGCGCGCCTGCACGGCGGCGACGCGTGGATCGAGGATGCGCCCGGAGGCGGCGCGCGTGTCGTGATCGAGCTGCACGTGGCGGCGCGAGCGAGCGGATTCACCGACGAGCATCTCGCCGCGACCGGCGCGACGGTGGAAGCCGAGCCATGACGCGCATTCTGGTCGTCGAGGACAATCGCAATCTCGCCACCGGCTTGCGCAACAACCTGGAGATCGAGGGCTACCAGGTCGACGTCGCGGCCGACGGACCGAGCGGACTGGCGCTGGCGCGGTCGACGGCGCCCGATCTGATCGTGCTCGATCTCATGCTGCCCGGTATGGACGGATACAGGGTGTTGAAGACGCTGCGTGAAGAGGGGATCGACACGCCGGTACTCATTCTCAGCGCGCGCGGTGAGGAGACCGACAAAGTGCTCGGCTTCCACCTCGGCGCCGACGACTACGTCGCCAAGCCGTTCGGCTTGCTCGAGCTGCTCGCGCGCGTGGACGCGCTGCTGCGTCGCGCGGCGACCACGCAGTCGCGCACCAAAATGGCCGTCCCCGTCGCCTTCGGCGACGTCCACGTGGATCCAGGCACGCACATCGTCCGCCGGGCGGGGGAGCCGGTGACGCTCAGGCCCAAGGAGTACGACCTGCTCATCGCGCTCCTTCAGCGCAAAGGTCAGGTCGCGTCGCGCACGGAGCTGCTGGAAGAGGTGTGGGGCTACTCGGGCGAAGTGTACAGCCGCACCGTCGACACGCACGTCGCCGAGCTGCGGCGCAAGCTCGAGGAGAACGCGGCCGAGCCCCGGCACATCCTCACGGTCCGCAAGAGCGGGTATCGGATCGCCATGCCGTGACGTCGGCGGTACGGCTGCCGGCAAGAGCGCCGCGTATCCGCCTCACTCGTACCGAAGCGACTCGATCGGGTCGAGCCGCGCCGCGCGCCGGGCCGGCAGTACGCCGAACACCAACCCGATCGCGACCGACACCGCCAGCGCGATGAGCGTGAGGTCGATCGGCGTAGCGCCGTGCACGTTCATGAGCGAGCTCGCAACGCGCCCAAGCACGAGGCCAATCAGGATCCCGAGCGCCCCGCCGGTTCCGGTGAGCGCCGCCGCCTCGATCAGAAATTGCTGAAGGATGTCGCGCCGCGTGGCGCCGACGGCTTTTCGGATGCCGATCTCGCGCGTGCGGTCCGTGACGCTGATCATCATCACGGCCATCACGCCGATGCCGCCCACGAGCAGCGCCACCGAGGACAGCGTGATCATCACCAGAAAGAAGACGCCGGTGATCTTGTTGAACGTGTCGAGGATCTGGTCCTGCGTGATCATGTCGAAGTTGTTATGGTCCGCGGGGCGCAGCCGCCGCGCTTCGCGCATCGAGATCGTCACCGCCTCTTGCGCGGCGGACACGGTCACGCCGGAGCGCGGCTTCACCGGGATGAACAGCGCGTTCGTCTTGTCGATGAAGAACTGACGGTCCATCGCGCGGTACGGGATGATGTCGTGCGTCGCCTGGCCGGGCGGTTGAAAGATGTTCGCCGCCGCCTGATAGATGCCGACGACGCGAAACGGCCGACCGCCGATGCGGACCAGCTTGTCGATCGGCTGGATGTTGCCGAACAGCTTGTCCGCCACATCCACCGAGATCACGACCACGGAGGCACCGCTCTGCAACTCGGCGTGGGTGAACCATCGGCCCTGCGTGAGCTCGCCGCCGTAGATGTCGGGGTAGCCGTTGTCGGCGCCGATCACGACGCCAAGATTCGTCCGCGTCCCGGCGTACTCGGTGCGATTCTGGATTTGACCCCAGATCGCCGCGTATTTGATCTCGGGCAGCTTGGCGATGCGCTCTGCATCATCCGGCGTGAGATCAGGACGGATGCGCACCCACGCCGGCAGATCCTGCGGGTTGACCGGTGTTTGCGACCAGACCTTCATCACGTAAAAGGTCGTTGGTCCCGCGATCTCGATCGTGTCCACGATCTGATCGCGAATGCCGGACACGATCGTCGCCATCGCCATCACCGTCGACACGCCAATGACGACGCCGAGCACGGTGAGACCGGATCGTCCTTTGGCCGACGCGAGCGACGCGACAGCCGAGGAGAGGTTCTCGCGAAACTGCGCGCCGACTCGCGGGACTGAGATGCCGCGCCTCACTCGGCCCTCATCGCCGCTACCGGGTCGAGCCGCGCGGCGCGCGACGCGGGATAGACGCCGAACAACACGCCGACGCCCGCTCCCAGCGTGAGCGCCACAGCGATCGACCAGCTGGTCACGCGCGCGGGAAGCGGCGAGGCCACGGCGATCAGCGCCGCGAACCCCCATCCTGCCGCCGCACCGAGTGCGCCGCCGATCACGGCCAGCATCACGGACTCGGCGAGAAATTGTCGGAGAATGTCGGCGCGCCGCGCGCCGACCGACTTGCGCAACCCGATCTCGTGCGTGCGTTCGCGCACCGACATCAGCATGATGTTCATGATCACGATGCCGCCAACGACGATGCCGATCGCCACCATCGCCGGAACGACCGTGAACAGGACCTGCGTGAGCTGCTTCCAGAAGTTGACGAGTGCGTCGGCCGTCTCTACGGAGAAGTTGTTCGCCTCGCCCGGGCGCAGGTGGTGTGCGACGCGCATCGCTTCCTCGGCGCGCGACATGGCCGGCGCGACGTCGGCGGCTTCGGCCAACTTCACGGAGATCGTCGTCGTCTGCCGCCGGCCGTACATCGACTCGAAGGTCGTGATCGGCAGCATCACGAAGCCATCGAACGACTGCCCGAGCACGCGGCCCTTGGCGGCGATCGTGCCGACGATCGTCACCGGGATCCCGTGCACGTGAATCGATTGGCCCACCGGATTGCGGCCGTCGAACAGCTTGTCGGTAATGTCGGCGCCCACGACCGCGACCAGCCTTCGTTCCCGAACGTCGACCTCGGTGAGCGGTTCGCCGAACGCGAACTTGTAGTCCTGAATCGCCTGGTACTCCGGGGTTACGCCATAAACTTGTACCGAGCCGAGGGTGCGATCACCGAAGACGACGTCACTGCGCGGCGTGGGAAAGCCGGACTGCACGGAGATCGCGACGGCGTCGGCCAATGCCGCGCGCACGAACTCGGCGTCGCTGGCCGTGATCTTGGGGCGACGCTGCATGCGGAGCCAATCGTCGTCTTCGATCAGGCCGAGGTTGAGCGGAAGACGACGAATCTGGAACGTGTTCGATCCGATGAGCGCGTCGGCGACGTTCTCCTTGACGTACGCGTTCATCCCCTGAATCACGGCGACGACGGCGACGAGAAACGCCACGCTGACGATGATGCCCAGTAGCGTGAAGAACGAGCGCAGTTTGTTCGCCCGGATCTGGGTGATCGCGGTGGTGAGGACGTCGTGGAAGCGCATG
>DATJHY010000055.1:0-24083 GCA_035493635.1 Gemmatimonadaceae bacterium
TCCATCAGTAGCTCGTGATTCTCATGCTCGCGGGAGCGACAGTGTTGAGCTGTCGCAGCGTGGCCTCGCGCTGGCCGAGCGTCGTGAGATAGTACCCGTTGATGACCGGGTCGTACGGCGCCTCGTCGAGTGCCTGGTCCAGCACCTGCCGCGTGCGGTCGAGCGCGGCGAGCCGCGTGCGAATGGCGGCCGGACTCTCCGGAGCGTGGTTCGCGGTGTCACGCTGCGCCAGGAATGCGGTCGCCGTCTGGTACATGAGCTGCGACTGCGTCTGTGCCGCGCGCGCCTCGTCGATCGAACGGAAGCGTGGCGTCGAATCAGTCGACGGGGCGGCCGCCGTCAGTGGCGACTGTTCGGTCAGCGGCAGCGGACTCGCGCCGGCCGTGACCCGTCCGGCCACCATTCCACCGGACACCAACAGCACGGCAGCCGCCGCCTGGAGCCAAACACGGCCGGCGTGGCGGCGCGGTCGCAGAGTGACGGCGCCCGGTCCGATGATACGATCGTCGAGCAGCTTGGGGCGGAGCGCCTCCCAGGTGGTGAGCGGCGCGCCAATGCTCGCGCCCGAACCGGCCGCCAGTTCGACCAGGCTCTGATACGCGGCGCGCTCGCGCGCGCACTCGGCGCAGCTCGTCAGGTGCGCCAGCTCGGCCGCCGTCGGCGGCTCGTCCGCCAGCGCGGCGAGGCGTTCAGTAGGCAGGTGCGACATGTTCGGCTTCCTTGCGTGGTAATTCGACATCTCTGACATCTAGAAGATGCGCGAGCAGCTTTCGCAGCTTCGCGCGGGCTTTAAAGAGTTGTGATTTGGAGCCGCCGGTCGTGATCCCCAACTCCGCGGCGATCTCTTCGTGCGTATACCCTTCCACGTCGTGCAGCATGAACACGGTCCGCGCCCCGGGGGAGAGCTTGGCCGCCGCTTCTTCGATCGACTCCGCGAGGAACGAGCGGTCGGTGTCGGGCTCGAACGAGGCCGTGTCCTCCTGGACGTCCGTCTCGATCGTTGCCAGGCGTCTGGTCTTGCGCAGCGCGTTCAGAGTGCGGTTCACGGCGATGCGATGAGCCCACGTGCTGAATTGCGACTCTCCCCGGTAGCTCGGCAGCGCGCGGAAGATCTGAATCCAGACCTCCTGGGCGATGTCGGCCGCGAGATCAGGATCGCTGCCCACCAACCGGCGGACGACCATGTCGACATGGGGGGCGTGCCGAGTCCAGAGGGCTCGGATCGCCCCCTCATCGCCGTCGACCGCTCGCCGGATGATGAGGAGCTCTTGATCCATGGTCCGTTCAGTAGGTCACCGGGCGTAAACGAAGGGTTTACGACCTGCCGAGGAAAGGTTTCTTGCTCCTGCGTCCCGCAGCGGCGGGCTCGGCCGCGGATTTCCGATGACAGGAGTCAACTTCTTGTCGTATCGTTACATCCCCGTCGCGTGGCTCGTCACCACTTGGGGACAATATGTCACATTTTAGCTCTTGCGCGTTAGGAACTTTGGCGCAATTGTGACGTATCGCACGCAGGACGGCCGGAGGGAAGTTCTCGCCAGCCGGCCGAAACTCTAAAAGCTCGCCCCGGCTTCGCTAGTGGCACCCATGTCCATGGGTGTCGTCGCCGTTTCTTGCTGGCCTTTACGCCGCGCAGGTGCATTGGTGCTGCTTCTCCTCATCTCCGCGTTGAACATCGCGACGAGTGACGGTGGAGGTCTTCCCACGAAGACCCCCAGAGCCGTCGGCATGTCGGCCGATCGGCTCGCCAGGATCGATCACGTGATCGCGCGCGGAATCTCGGCTGGCGGTTACCCGGGTGCCGCCGTCGTGGTGGGCCGCCGCGGGGCCGCAGTCTTTCAGCGCGGGTACGGCCGGCTGAGCTGGGAAAAGAGCAGCACCCCCGTTGCCGCCGACCGCACGATCTACGACCTCGCGTCCCTGACCAAGGTGGTCGGCACGACGACGGCGATCATGGTGCTCTTCGACGAAGGCAGGATCCATCTCGACGATCCGGTCTCGACGTACATCCCGGAATTCTCGGGCGGTCCCAAGGATCTTGTCACGATCAGGATGCTGCTCGAGCATCGATCCGGTCTCCCCGCCGGCCGCGACCTGTGGCGCATCGCCGCCACGCCGGCCGAAGCCCGCGAAGCCGTCATCCAGACGCCGCTCGTCTGCCAGCCCAACGCGTGCTACGAGTACTCCGATCTCGGAGCCGACATGCTCGGCTTCGTCGTCGAGGCGGCGTCAGGCGAGTCGCTCGACAAATTCCTCCAAGAGCACGTTTTCGGGCCGCTCGGCATGACCGACACCTTCTTCCGGCCGGCCGACTCGCTCCGCGCGCGCATCGCCCCTACCGAAGTCGCGCCACCGCGCGGCTATCCGCTCCAGGGTGAAGTGCACGACGAGAACGCGTTCGCGCTTGGCGGTGTCGCCGGCCACGCTGGCCTCTTCAGCACCGCCGCGGATCTGTCCGTCTTCGCGCAGATGATGCTCAACGGCGGCGAGTACGATGGCACCCGCATCGTAGCCGATTCGACCGTAGCCCTGTTCGCCAAGCGCGCCGCGGGGACCCGAGCCCTTGGCTGGGATACCTGTGGCGGGTCGGGAAGCTGTGGCCAGTACCTCGACGAGAACGCATACGGGCACACGGGTTTCACGGGAACGTCGCTGTGGATCGATCCCGAGCGCGACATGTTCGTCGTCCTGCTCACTAATCGGGTCCATGAGGCGCGCGCCAAGCGTCCGGCAAAAGTGATCTCCGACGTTCGCGCCGACCTCGCCGACGCAGCCGCGCTGTCGGTCACCGACTACGCCGACGGCCCAATGGCCATGCCGGCCAAGTTCCGCGCCGACAAGGCGGTGGGATGGAATCCTCCGGCCCGCCACGCGCGAAAGCACGTGTCGTCCAAAAAGAAGCACACGACGACCCACGCATCCTCGAGCAAATCCAAGAGCTCGGGCAAGGCGTCAGCGGCAAAGTCGACCAAATCGACGAAGGCCGGCGCGTCGCGGCAGCGCCGCTAGAACAGGTAGCCCAGTCCGATGTAGACCGGCGCGGTGGATTGCGCCGAATGGCCCACGTCGATTGCCACCACGAAGCTCGGTCCAAACGCCAGACGGGCGCCTGCTCCATAGCCCGCGCGCAAATCGCGCGTCAGACCGGACAGCTCGATCCCGTCTGCCCAGACGCGTCCGGCGTCGACGAATCCGCTCAGCACCAGCGACGATGGACGTCCGTGCAGGTTGAAGTCCGCAGCGCGCCAGCGCAGCTCGTTGTTGGTCAGCACGGTGCCCTTCCCGACGTAGCGGTCCTTGGGCAGACCGCGGACGCTGCTCGCGCCACCCAACCCATCCTGTAGCCGCTGCGTCGTCTGCAGCTCGCTCAACACGTAGAATGGCGCGCTGCCGTGGACGTTCTGTGCGAGCACGCGATTGGCGAGCGTGACGCGTGAGCCGATCGGTTGATAGTGTCGTGCCGTCGCGGTCCATCGCGTGTAACTCGCCGATGCACCCAGCCGAGTGTCGACGCGCTGAACGATGACGTCAGCCCATGTCCCTCGTCGTGGCCCGATCTCCCGATCGCGCGTATCCCAGGTGAGGCCGGTGCGAAGGTAGTTGGTGTGGCCCGTCTTGGGCGTCACGCCGCTCAGGTCACGTTCGATCAGAGTCCGTCCGCTGTCGAATGGCGTGAGGTCGATCTTGTCGTTCGACGCGCCGGCGCCGACGAGCGCGCGTAGCGCGGGATGCCAGATTGCGTGCTGCACGTCGGCCGTCGCGCGCAAGCGATCGCGACCGTACCGGTAGAAGTAGCGCGTACTCCCGCTCTCGAGCGACGCATCGTACGCGGTTGCGTTGCCGATGCCGTAGTACGGTGTCGCAAGCTGCTGCTCTCGTCCCGCGTACACCGTGTATCGCCAGGGACGATTCGGCCCGGCGGGCGCACCGAAGAACAGCGTGTAGTCGCGACGTCCTTCGGTGGTGAGAAACACCGTCGGCTGGATCGTCCAGCGGTAGGAAGCCGCGCCCGCATCGTAGCTATAGAGTTGAAGGATGGCTCCATAGCCATAGCCCTCGTCGGCGTCGAAGTTGACGGCCGGAACACCGGATATCTCAACCCGCCGCGACTGCCCTTCGACCGCCGCGGTGAGCGTGCCCAGCAGCATCGCGGCGGCGCGAAATGCGCGGGAAGTAATCAGCGGGCAGCGCATCGGAACCTCTCGGAGGACTGACCCCGGAAAGATCCGGTCGCGGCTCGCGCCCGAACATGATGCGAGCTACGTAGTGCGGAAGCGCGTATGACGTAGCCAGCCAGCCCTTGATGCCGTCGACGGCCGTCCTGAAGTTACGACCTATGAGCGATCCGACCCGTCACGACGATCCACCTTCGTCCGCCCCGCCCGCGGCTGATGCCGAAACACCGCCGACCGCCGAGCAGGTGAAGCTCGCGCTGCGCAAGGTGAAAGATCCTGAGCTCAACCTGAACATCGTCGATCTCGGGCTCGTGTATGACATTCGAGTGGACGGAGCGGACGTACAGGTCGACATGACGCTGACGTCGCCCGGCTGTCCAGCCGGACCACAGATCATGACCGACGTGGAGCGCGCGCTGCGCGCGATGCCGGGCGTCGACGACGTTGGGATCAATCTGATCTGGACCCCGTTCTGGACTCCGGACCGGATCGAGCCGCGCGTGCGCGCCTACATGGGTCTGTAGGGCGACTCGTCCGACTCGGCGCTTTCCGCCGATTCGGGTTTCGCCGCCGGTTCGCTTTTCGCGCTCCGGCGCATGCCTCGAAGCGCCTTTAGAAAATCCTCGCCGAGCAACGCGCGCTGCCAGCCGCGAAGCTCTTGCACCGTTTCCAGCGCCTCGTGCGTCGCGGGGTTCGTGCGCGCCACTGCCTCGAGCCGGTCCCGCGAACAGAGAACGCCGGGATCGAGATCGAGCCGCGTCCCCGTGGCGTCGCGCACCGTCTTGAGCGCGCTGACGCGAGCGTCGAACTCGGGGTCGCGGTCCCAGCGCGGAGCTTTGGGAAAACGAGGGAGCGCCGATTCAGGGACGGCCACTCCGCGCGCGATGGCGTCGAGCAGCTCGGCGGCGCGCGAGTCCAGGAGGCCGCGCGGAACTCCCTTGATGGCGGCGAGCTCGTCGCGCGACTTGGGCTGCCGTCTCGCGATCTCGAGCAGTTGCTCGTTGCCGATCACGCGGAACGTAGCGCGATCGAGGTGGCGCGCGATCTCGTCGCGCCATGGGATCAGCTCGCGGAACACAGCCAGCTCGCGACGCGTGAGGTCGCGCGCGCCCTTGATGCGCATGAATGCGTTCGCCGGGTCCTCCTCCGGCCAGCGCGTGCCCTCGAGCAGCGAGAATTCTTCGCGCGCCCACTCGAGGCGGCCAGCCCGCTCGAGATCATCCTCCATCCGATCGCGAAGCTCGAGCAGATGGATGGTGTCCTGCGCCGCGTAGTCGAGCATTCCCTGCGACAACGGCCGCATCGACCAGTCGGCGCGCTGAAACTTCTTGTCGAGCTTGACGCCGAAGTACCGCTCGAGCAGCGCGGCGAGGCCGAATGCGCGAATGCCGAGCAGCTGCGCCGCGACGCGCGTGTCGAAGATGTTGCGGACGTGCCAGCCGTAATCCTGCCACAGGAGCCGCAGATCGTAATCGGCGTCGTGGAACACGACTTCGACCGCTGCATCCTCGAGCAGCTGCCCGAGCGATGCGGGGCGACCGATCGGCACGGGATCGATGATCGCCGTCTGCTCGCGCGTCGAGAGCTGGAGCAGATAGATTCGATCGACGAAGCGATGAAAGCTGGCCCCCTCGGTGTCGAGCGCGATGCGGCTCACAGTGCCGATCGACGCGAGAAAGGTGTCGACGTCGCTCGAGCGGTCGAGGTAGATGGGGGTGTGCACGAAGGCAATTTAACGGGCGCTGGCCGGGCCCGGATCGAGAGTGCATGAGCGAACCACACGAGGGCGCGCCGAGCCCACCCCAGCCTCAGACCCCACCCCCGTCGCACGTCGAACGACAGGACCGCGTTCGCGGCCGGCAAATCGGGTGGGGGAGCGCCGACGTGCTTCGCACCGCCACGCTCGTGATCGCGATGTACATCGTCGCGCGGCTCCTCTGGTTCGCCAACCCGCTCTTCCTCACCGCGTTCATCGGCATTCTGTTCGGCCTCGCCGTGTCGTCGGGCGCCGACCGACTCACACGGTGGGGCGTGCGGCGCGGGGTGGGGGCGGCGGCCATCGTCGTGGCGTTCTTGGGATTGCTGGTGGGCTTCGGCGCCTGGCTGGCCCCCACGATCCACGCCCAAGGTCTCGAGCTCCGCAGGCGCTTGCCCGACGCGATCGACCGCTTCGACGAGTGGGTGAACGCGCGGCGTCAAGGCTTCGTCGGTCTCGTGTTCGACGGCTTGATGCCCGACACCGCCGCCTCGCCGGCCGCGAACCGTCCGCCGGGTGGCGCGCCGGGAGCACAGCCGCGCATCGCGCCGGTACCCACTGTTGCCCCAGCGGACTCGGTGACCGTGGCCGCGACGCTCCGGCACCGGCTCGGCGCGCAGTTCAGCGGGCTCACGCGCTTTCTGTTCCCGTTTCTTACGTCGACGGTCGAGGTCGTGACAGGGATCGTGATCATCATCTTCCTGTCGATTTACCTCGCCGCGGATCCCGCCATGTACCGGCGGGGCATCATCCATCTCTTTCCGCACGGCAGGCGGGACCGCGCCGGCGAGGTGCTGACGGCCATCGCCGCCGTGCTCCGCAAGTGGTTCGTGACGCAGCTCATCGCGATGGTCATCATGGGCCTCGTCACCACCTTCGTGCTGCTCGCTCTGCGCGTGAAAGCGGCGCTGCTCCTGGGCATTCTGTGCGGCTTGCTCGAGTTCATCCCAACCGTTGGCCCGATCCTCAGCTCGCTGCCCGCCATCGCGATGGGCTTTCTCGACTCGCCGGAGAAGGCGGTATACGTCGCCGTGGCGTATCTCGTCGTGCATTTTCTCGAGAGCCATCTGCTGATTCCGTTGCTCATGAAAGGCGGCATCCAGCTCCCGCCGGCTCTCACGATCCTCTCGCAGGCCTTGATGGCGCTCCTGTTCGGGTTCCTGGGCCTCATGTGCGCGGTGCCGTTGCTCGCCGCGTCCACGGTCGCGGTGAAGATGCTCTACGTCGAAGACGTGGTGGGCGACCGGCAGATCGGTCCAGGGGAGAATCCAGCCCAAGGCGTGGAGGCTTGAGTACAGGCGCCACGACGCTTTCGAGCGCGCTTGTTCGGCGATTCCCCGCCCTGGCAGACGTTCCACGCGTGGGGCTGATCAAGGCGCCAACGCCGGTCGCGCCGTTGGCGTCCATATCCCCTTCACTCTGGATCAAGCGAGACGACCTCAGCGCGGACCCGCTTGGCGGCAACAAGGTCCGCGCGCTCGAGTACCTGCTCGCGTCCGTCACAGCCGGCGACCGCGTGGTTACCGTCGGGTCGGCGGGATCCACGCATGCGCTGGCGGTCGCGCTGTATGGCCGGCAGCTCGGCGCACGCGTGCGTGTTGGCCGATGGCGGCAGACGATGAACCCGACCGCCGGCCTGGTCGCCGAACGGGTGGCCGCGACGGCCGAAAGCGCTCCGATCTTCCGTTCCCCCGCCGGGGCCTATGTGTGGGCGTGGCGCGAGAGGCTTCGAGGCGCGCACTGGATCGCGGCTGGGGGCAGCACGCCACTCGGCGTGCTCGGTCACGTGAATGCCGGTCTCGAGCTCGTCGAGCAGATCGATGCCGGCCAAATGCCGAGCCCGCGGTACGTCGCGGTGCCGCTGGGCACGGGCGGTACCGCGGCAGGTCTCGCCCTGGCGTTCGCGATCGCGAGGCGCGAGATCGTCGTCGTTGGAGCGCGCGTGGTGCCGCGCATCGTCGGGCGGCGCGGGCGCGTGATGCGACTCGTCCGCGCCACGGCGCGACTGATCGAGGAGCGCTCGGGCGAGCAGCTGCCGCCAGTTCGTAAGGACGCGCTGCGTGTCGTTCACGAGGCGTACGGCGGCTCGTACGGCACCGAGACCGGCGAGTCCCGCGCCGCCGCTATGCGCCTCGACGACGCATCCGGCGTTCAACTCGACGCGAGCTACAGCGCCAAGGGGTTTCAGGTGGCGCTCGATCTGGTGGAGGACGCACCGACCCTGTTTTGGTTAACGTTCGATCCCCGCACTCTGCAGGTGCCATGACTGTGCTTCCCGAAGTCACGTTCCACATCTACCCGACCGACTGCGACATGCTCGGGCATCTCAACCACGCGACGATGCTCAATTTCCTCGAGCGCGCGCGCTGGGCGCTGCTCGAGTCGCAGGTGAACGTGCGCGAGTGGGCGCGCCAGCCCGTCTACTCCGTGGTGCGCCACGTGGACATCGGGTACATGGCGCAGTCGCTGCCGGGTGAAGACATCGTGATTCGATCGGGGCTGCTCGCCGTTCGTCGCACGAGCTACATCATCAAGCAGGAGGCACGAAAGGTCGGATCGGGCGTGTTGGTCGCCGAGGCGTCGATCGTGTTCGTCGCGATCAACCAGCGCGGCGAGCCGGTCCTCGTTCCGGAGGATTGGCGGGAGATGATCCCGCAATGGCCGGAGTCCGAGTGATCACGCTCGTCGGCGACGCCGAGATCGGTTACGACGACGTCGGCACGGGGCTGCCGGTCGTGTTCCTGCATGCCTTTCCGCTGAACCGAACGATGTGGGAGCCGCAAATCGGCGCGCTCGTCGCCGAATCGCGGTGCATCGCGGTCGACGCGCGCGGCTTCGGCGACTCCGCGGCCGTGCCGCCATACACGATCGATCGCTACGCCGACGACGCTGCCGCCGTGCTCGATGCGCTGCAGATCGAGCGCGCGGTCGTCGTTGGACAGTCGATGGGCGGCTACGTCGCATTCGCGCTATGGCGCCGCCACCGCGAGCGCATTCGCGGCCTCGTACTCGCCGACACGCGCACCGGCGCCGACACGATCGAGGCCGTCGGTCGCCGCCGTGAGCTGATCGAGGTTGCCGAAACGGAAGGCAGCACGGCGGTGGCGAATCGCCAGATCGCCGCGCTCGTGGGCAAGACGACGCGCGACAAGCGGCCCGACATCTACGACGCCGTCCATCGCACGATCGCTGAAGCGTCAGTGGAAGGAATCACCGGCGCGCTCGAGGCGATGATCGCGCGCCCTGACTCGAGCGCGACCTGCGCGACGATCGACGTGCCGACGCTCGTGATCGTGGGCGACGAAGACATGCTGACACCGGTGACGGAAGCGCGAGCGCTGGCGGCACTGATTCCCGGCAGCCGGCTCGAGATTCTGACGCAGGCCGGCCATCTGTCGAACGTAGAGCGGCCGGCGGCGTTCAACACCGTCGTGAGCGAGTTTCTGGCGAGTCTGCTCTACCATTAGGTTTCGCTCGCCATGTCCTCGGCCTCTCCGCCATCCGCCCCGTCCGCCGCCGAACGGAGCACCGGCGCCCGCGTCGGCGCTGTGCTGTTCCGCAATCGGAGCTGGCTGCCGGTGCCGTTCGTGCTGGTGGCCCTGCTCGCGCCGGCGCATGCCAACGGATGGAACTGGGTGATCGGCTTCGTGCCGATCGTGATCGGTGAATGGATCCGCCTTGCCGGCGTCGCCGCGGCGGGCACCGTCACGCGCCGCCGCTCGCGCGACGTTCAACGACTCGTCAGCTACGGCATCTTCGGGTGGGTGCGCAACCCGCTCTACGTCGGAAATTTTCTCATCTGGATGGGATTCGTGGTGATCTCGGGCGTGTTGTGGTTCCTGCCCGTCGCCATCGTGCTGTTCGCCGTCGAGTATTCGCTGATCGTATCGTACGAGGAGGGTGTGCTCGAGACGATCTTTGGCCACGAGTACCTCGACTACAAGGCGACGACGCCTCGCTGGATTCCGCGCCCGCCGCGGCAGCGTGAGTCGGGTCCGCACGATTGGCGCGAAGCCTGGCGCAGCGAGACGAGCACGTTCCTGCAGTACGCGGCTCTCGTCGTGGCGTTCGGCATCAAGCAGCGCATCTGGTGGGCATGAGGGCCGATCGGAATCCGCTTAATCGCAGTCCCATCACTTTGTCCTACGAGCCCGTTGGTGACCGGAAGCGCCGTTGCCTCCCGGACTGCGCGAAGTACTCCAGAACAAACACAACGAGGCCCGCGCAATCGCGCGGGCCTCGGCTCGTGTCGTTGGCGCCAACTCTACTTTTGCGGCCGACCCGGCGGATTGTCGCTCTTGAACACGTCCCGATTAATCTGGATGTACTGCCGCTGAGTCTGCGGCACGTCCTCTTCGGGAAAGATCGCCGTGACCGGACATTCCGGCTCGCAGGCACCGCAATCGATGCACTCGTCCGGATGGATGAACAGCTGATCCGCACCTTCATAGATGCAGTCGACGGGACATACGTCGACACAAGCGCGATCCTTCACGCCAATGCAAGCTTCTGTGATGACGTAGGGCATGCGTGCCTCTCTTGATCCTGCGATTCGTGACGGTAGAGCCTAACTTAGTTGCATGCGCCTGATCGTCAACGGAGCCGAGCACGACGTCGCGGCGCCGGACCACGAGACGCTCCTCACGACGCTTCGCGACCGGCTCTCGCTCACGGGTACGAAGCTCGTGTGCGCGCGGGGCGAGTGCGGCGCGTGCACCGTGCTTCTCGATGGCATTTCAGCGTACGCCTGTCTCACGCTCACCGCCGCTTGCGACTCGCGCGCCGTCACGACGATCGAGGGACTTGGCCGCGACAGCGACCTGGACCCCATCCAGGCCGCATTCGTGGAGCACGACGCCTTGCAGTGCGGATTCTGCACGCCGGGACAGATCATGGCAGCGGCGTCGCTGCTGCACGAGAATCCCGCGCCAACCGAGAGCGAAGTCGTGCGTGGCATGAGCGGCAATCTCTGCCGATGCGGGGCCTACCCCAAGATCGTGCGCGCCGTGCAGGCGGCGGCGCTGTCGGCGAATGGAAAGTCCGCCAATGGCTAAGCGCTTTGTGACGACGAAGGTCGAGGTCGAAGGACGCGAGGAGACCAAGACCGTCGAGCTGCCGTCGCGAAATCCGTCGCCGTGGCAGGATGACGCCGAGCTCCACGTAGTCGGCCAGCGTGTGCAGCGCATGGACGCGCTCGAGAAAGTCACCGGCGCCGCTCGCTACACCGCCGACGTGCAGCTCGCCGGCATGCTGCACGCTGCCCTGCTTCGCGCTCCCGCCGCCCGGGGAAGAGTCACCGCGCTCGACCTTTCGCCGGCGTTGGCCATTCCCGGCGTGCGCGGCGCCATCGCGTTCGACGATGTGCCCGACGTCAAGCTCGACGGCGTCCGCTTGTTCGACCGCACGATCCACTACGCGAACCAGCCGGTCGCCGCCGTGTGCGCCGATTCGCTCGAGATTGCCGAGCGCGCCGTGCGGGCGATCGTCTGCACGATCGAACCGGAACCGCCCGTCGTAAGCGCGGAGAGCGCGCTCGCGCCTGACGCCGCGCGCGTGCGGCCTCACGGCAACACGCATCGCTCATCCCCTCGCATTCTTTCGCGCGGCGACGTGGACGAGGGATTTCGCGAGGCCGAGGTCACGATCGAGCGCGAGTACCGCACGCCGGTGGCGCTGCACACCGCTCTCGAACCGCACGGCGCCGTTGCCGATTGGTCGGCGGGGAGCGTCACGGTCTGGGAATCGACGCAAGGCGTGTTCAACACGCGCGCCGATCTCGCCGAGGCGTTCGGACTGCCGCTCACCGCGGTGCGGGTGATCAGCCACTACATGGGCGGCGGCTTTGGCGCCAAGAACGGCGCGTCGTTCGCCGCGTACACGGCGGTGGCGCTCAGCAAAAGGCTCGGCCGCCGGGTGCGCTGCCTCTTCGATCGCGAAGGCGAGCAGACCGATGCCGGCAATCGATCGGCGACGATCCAACGCGTCCGCATCGGCGCGCGGCGCGACGGGACGCTCACCGCGATCTCGCTCGACGCGACCATCGCGCTCGGCATCGGTGGCTGGCTCGCCGGGCCGGCGCGCATCTACCACGAGCTGTACCGCTGCCCCAACGTTCGCAGCGCCGAGACGTTCGTCTTCACCAACACCGCGCCGATGTCGTCGTTCCGCGCGCCGGGAAGCGTCGAGGGTGCGTTCGGCCTCGAGTGCGCGATGGACGCGCTGGCGCGCGAGCTTGGCATGGACCCGCTCGAGCTCCGCCGCCGCAACTACGCCACTCACGATCAGGACAAGCGGCGGCCGTACTCGGGCAAGCATCTCGACGAGTGCTACCGGCTGGGCGCCGAGCGCTTCGGCTGGGACACGGGGCGCCGGCGAAAGCGCGACGACACTTCCCCAGTGCGGCGCGGCGTCGGGATGGCGTCGCTGACGTGGGGTGCCGGCGGCGGGCCACCCGCGTACGCCACAGTGCGCATCAATCAGGACGGTACGATCGACGTGCTCACCGGCACACAGGACCTCGGGACCGGTGCCCGAACCGTGATGGCCCAGATCGCGGCCGAGACCTTGGGCGCGAACGTCGACGATGTGCGGACGGTTCTCGGCGACACCGACCGTCTGCCGTTCACGCCGAACTCGTGGGGGTCGATCACGACGGCGTCGGTCGGGCCGGCGGTGCGCGTTGCAGCCGAAGAGGCGCGAGACTCGCTGTTCGAGGCCGCCGCCGGAATGCTCGACGCCGATCCCGACGACCTCGAGTCGCGCGACAGCGAGATTCACGTCAAGCACAGCGATCGCTGTCTCCGGTTCTCGGAGGTGTGCGAGAAGCTCGGCGACGTGATGATCATCGGTCAGGGAAGCCGCGGACCGAATCCCGACAAGACCGCGCTGTCGGCGTTCGGCGCGCAGTTCGCCGAGGTTGAGGTGAACGTGGAGACGGGCAACGTCCGCGTGCTGCGGATCGTCGCCGCCCACGACTCCGGGCGGATCGTCAACCCGACGCTCGCCGAGTCGCAGCTCGAAGGCGGGATCATTCAAGGACTTGGATATGCCTTGTATGAAGAGCGTATGCTCGATGGCCGGTCCGGCCTGCCGCTCAATCCCACGATGCACGACTACAAGGTGCCGACTGTCGCCGACGTTCCACAGATCGACGCGTTCTTCGTCGGCACGGCGGACGTGGTGGCGAACCACACCGGCGCCAAAGGCCTCGCCGAGCCGCCGATCATCGGCGTGGCGCCGGCGATTGCGAACGCCGTCGCCGACGCGCTGGGAGGGGCCACCGACGTCACCGAGATTCCGCTGACGCCCTGGCGCGTCCAGGCGAGCATCGAGCGCGCGCGGTGAGACGTCGCTCGATCGGCGCACGGCTGATCGGCTTGGTCGCCTGCGCGGCGTGTGTCCGCGCGCGACCGAACGAGCCGTCGCCCGTTTTCCCGTTCGCCACGGATTCTCTTCATACTCAGTACCTCGCGCCGGGTGTCGTGCACCGATACGTCTACGCGCCCAGCGGCCCGTGGGCGATTCACGAGCTCCAGATCGATCTCGACCGCTGCTACACACCGCGCGCGGTGAAGGGCGTGGCCGGCGCCGTTGGCCGCGAGAAGACATCGGTGCTGCTCGCCCAACTCGCGGACACCGAGCGTGTGGTGGGCGGCGTCAACGGTGATTTCTTTTCGCTCGCTTCGCCGGCCGGCGTGCCGGTGGGAATCCTGGTGACGCGCGGCCGACTCGTGACCGCGCCCGGTCCGCAGCCGGCACTCGCGCTGGACTCGGCCGGCACGATGAGCATCGCTCGTTTTCGCGCGACGGGCGAGCGTCGCACGCCGCACGTGTTGGATAGCGTGAGCACGGCGATCAGGCTCGACCCATTTTACCCGCGCGAAGCCGTCGGCGGACGGCCGCTGCTCGTGCGCGACAGCGTGATCGTCGCCGACGTGGACACGACCGGTCAGCCTGGATTCGCGACCGGACGCCATCCGCGCACCGCCGCCGGCATCGCACGAAGCGGCAAACGGCTCATCCTCGTGGTCGTCGACGGACGCCAGAAGCCATACAGCGATGGCATGACGCTCCGCGAGCTCGCCACTCTGATGCTCGCGCTGGGCGCGCGCGACGCACTCAACCTCGACGGCGGCGGCTCGACGACGATGGTCTACGCGGATCCCGAATCCGGCGGCAAGCTGCGAATCGCCAATCGGCCGTCGGACAAGGAAGGCGAGCGACCTGTGGGTGACGCGCTGGCGATCGTGCGAGGCTGCGGGAAGTAGCCCTCAGCGCCGCCAGGGCGGTACGTCGCCCTTTCGCTCGAGCTCCGGATTCTCGCGGTACAACGTCGCCGTCTTGCCGATGACCTGAACGACGTCCGCGCCGAGCGCCGCCGCGAGTTGATTCGCCGCCTCCTTGATACCGACGTCCGCATTCTTCGTGAACTGGATCTTCACCAGCTCGTGGGTGCGGAGATCCTCGTCGATCGTGCGGCGCACGGCGTCGGTGACACCGTGCTGGCCGACGTGGACCATGGCGGTGAGGTGGTGGGCTTCACCGCGGAGGGCGGCGCGCTCCTTGGCGGAGAGAGGCATGGGGGGAATTTACAGACGGCGGACGACTCACGGGGGGCGTCTGTGTGGCGCGGAGAGGTCAAGACGGGCCCGACGACTGACGGCCGACTTCCGACATCAGACGGCAGACTGTGACGCCAGACAACGGCGTTTGGCGTTGTAAAAAGGGTCAGAGTCGAATTAGCGCCGCGCTAATTCGACTCTGACCCTTTTTAACCGTTTTGTCCCCCGCAACGCGCAACGCAGTCGCCTGATGTCGGAAGTCGGATGTCGGCCGTCTGTCGTCGGGTGGCGGCCCGACAGCAGCCACGCGACCGAAGCCGGCCCGAGAGCCGTCCTGACTACTCGCGCTGCCGCCCGCCCAGCAGCTCGTATGGATCGATCGGCTCGCCGTTCCAGTACTTGCCGTCGGCCGGCCAGCGCATCACTTGAAAGTGGAGGTGCGGTAGGTTCTTCGGCGCGTTTCCAGTCGTGCCGACGTAGCCCAGCGTATCGCCCTTCACGATCTCGCGCCCCGGGGACATCGCCTGGTTGTAGTGATCCATGTGGGCGTAGTAGTACACGATCCGGTTCTGGGGATCGACGGTGTACATCGAGATTCCGCCGAGCGCGTTCGTGCTCATTCGGAGGATGCGGCCGTCGTCGGCGGACAGGATGGGCGTACCGCGCGGCGCGAGGATGTCGATCGCGCGGTGTACTCGTTCGCCACCGTCGCGCGGGTCGTCGAAAGTGTCGTAGACCTTCGACATGTCGGCGCCGGCAACCGGGACCAGCAGCAGTCGCGTCCGGAGATAGTCGATATCGGCGCGTGTCGAAGCGCTCACTGTCTCGCCCGCCGTCTCAGCCGCCGTGGCGAGAACCGGCGCACTCGCGGTCGCCGGCCGGCGTGGCGACGATGACCCGGCGCCGAGCGGCTCCGGGTAGTACAGCACCGGCCGCGAGCAGGCCGCCAGCGCGAGCGATGCGCAGACGGGTAAGAGACCGATCGGGCGGGTGATGGATCGCATCACCGTGTTGACGACTCGAACTTTGGGAAGGTTGCGCCGGCGGATGAGGACGGCGGCGGAACGACCGGTCGTCACCGCGTCATCGTGAGGAGGCGCCGGTCGAGTCCCAGATTCGACACGATCGTGGCGAATCGGCGATCGCCCCGCAGCGGGTCGAAGAACGTCTCGGCAAGCGACTCCGTCGAGAAGAAGGCATCGTGGTCGGCAACGGCCCGCTCGAGCAGCACTACCGCGCGCTGTCCGTCGCCGAGTCCGAGATACGCGCGGGCAGCGGCGGACGCGGCGCCGATCCTACGCCCGGCGTCGGCCTCGAGCCGACCAGCCAGCACCCGTGCCCTGTCGGGCATGCCACTTCTCGCATAAGCGTACGCCAACAGGCCGGTCGTGCGTGCCGACGAGGTGTCGAGCGCCGCGGCGACCTCCAGCTCCCGAACGCCATCGCCATAGCGCCCCGCCTGCAGATACACGGTCCCAAGCATGATGCGCGTGGCGACGAGCGATGAGTCCAGTTCCATCGCACGGCGGGCGGCGACGACCGCCGCGTCGGGTTCACGCGCGACGGCGAGCGCCATCGCGTACGAACCGAACGCGCTCGACGACAGCGCGTCGAGCTCGGTCGCGCGCTTGAGCTGGGCCAGCGCTTCGTTCGTTCGGCGGTTCAACAGGAGCAGCTCACCGTACGCCTGATGTACCGACGCATTGTTCGGATCGAGCGACAGCACGCGTCGGTAATCGCCCTCGGCGTCGGCCCAGCGCCAACTCGTTTGCAGCAGCCTCGCGCGCGACATCCAGCCCTGCGGCAGACTTCCGTCGAGGGCGACGGCGCGGTTCGCCGCTGCCAGCGCGTGCGGCAGCAACGTATCGACGCGTACCCTGCTGTACTGCGGCAGCAGTGCGTAGACGTCGCCGATGCCGGCGAAGGCGCGGGCGAAGTTCGAGTCCTTGTGGATCGCCTGCTCGTAGCTGTCGAGCGCGCGCCGGAGGCTGGCCTCGCTGCGCTTCCCTTTCTGGTAATACTGCCCACGCAGGAACAAATCGTACGCGGCGACGTCGGACGGGCGGCGCATCACGATCGTCGAAAAGCCGCGGCCGCCGCCGGCCGAGTCGCGTGCCGTCGTGGCGGAGATCGTCGTTGGCGCACCTGGCAAAACGGGCGGAAGCGGGCGAGCGACCGTCACCTGCGCTGGCGCCGCCGGGGCCGGCGTGGCGGGCGCTTGTCCAGGCGTCGAGGCGCTTCCCTTCGCTCCGGCCGAGGCAGATCGCGTCGGCGCGTTGCCCGCGGTATCCGCAACGGGCGCCGGGCCGAGCGCCAGGCCGGGCGAGATCGCGGCGACGATCGCGCTCGAGATCTCGTCCTGCACCGCGAACACGTCCTTGAGCTCGCGCTCGAACATGTCCGACCACACCGTGAAGCCGTCCGCCGTGTTGACCAGCCGCGCCGTGACGCGGAGCTTGCCGCCTTCGCGCTGCACCGTCCCCACCAGCACCATGCCGGCGCCGAGTGATTTGGCGAGATCGGTGGGGCTCGCCGCGCGGTCGCGTGCGGCGCTCTCGGTCGCCGACGCGACACGGAGCCCTGGAATCCGGCTGAGCGCGTTCGTGAGCTCGGCTGTCATGCCGGCGGCAAAATACGCGTCGCTCGTGTCGCGGCTGATATTGACGAGCGGCATCACGGCGATGGACTTGGTTCCCGCCACGACGGGCGCGGCTGCCCCAGCTTGCGTCGTGGTCGCCGGAGAGCTGCTCGAGTGGTGATTCGAGAACCACGCGCTCCCTGCCGCGATCGAGGCGAGAATCCCGGCGCCGGCGAGCGCCCACAGTACGCGACGCGGCCTCACGCCCTTGTTCTTGCGCGGCGGCGGCGACAGGAACGTGCCGCTCACGACCGACGGATCCTCGAGCGCGCGCGCGACGTCAGCGGCACTGCGCGGCCGGTTGGCCGGCTCCTTCTCGAGCAGCCGCATGATGAGCGACGCCAGCGCCTCGGGCACGTCGTACCGGCGCGTGTTGATCGGCGGCGGAAGCTCCGTGAGCTGCGCCGCGAGGAGCTGCTGCGGCGCACGGCCATGGAACGGCGGCGTGCCGACCAGCATCTCGTAGCCGACGATGCCAAGCGCGTACAGGTCAGCGCGGTGATCGGTGGCCGGATCGCCCGCCGCCTGTTCCGGCGCCATGTAGGCTGGCGTGCCGATCGACGTGCCGACAATCGTGATGCCGTTCGGATCGCCGCTCGTGCCGGTTCGCTCGCGCGATGCGGAGAGGGCCTTGGCCACGCCGAAATCGGTGACCGTCGCCGATCCCGAGGCGAGCAGGATGTTGTCCGGCTTGATGTCGCGGTGGATGATGCCGCGGCCGTGTGCGTACACCAACGCACGCGCGACGTCCTTCATGATGCTGACCGCCTCGCGAACCGAGAGCGGCCCACGCGCCAGACGCGTGCGAAGCGATTCGCCTTCGACGAACGGCATGATGAAGTACGGCAGCCGAATGCCGATCTCGTGATCGTCGGGCGCGGTCTCGCCGGCACTCAGCACGGGCACGATGTGCGGGTGCTGCAGCGCCGCGGCGAGCATGATCTCGCGCTTGAATCGGTCGACCGAGACCGTCGCCGCGAGCTCGTAAGGGAGCACTTTCACCACGACGCGACGTCCGAGCGCATTGTCCTGCGCCACGAACACGCTCGACATACCACCGCCGCCAAGCTCCCGCTCGAGGGTGTATGCCGAACCTAAGGTGCGCTGGAGCTCGTCTCGAAGTACGGTCACGTCGAACTCGATGATGCGGCGGGATGAAGCAACTTACTTCCCGCGCACTCCTTGAGACACCAAAGATCGCGGGAAAGGTTGCGCTGTGACAGAGATCTTACGGAACGCGAACCTGACGGTCGCAGATCGCGCCGGTTCCCCGCTCCGGCAAGGATTGTTACATTCACGCCCATGGCTACGTTCATCGATCGTCACGTTCCCGCCGACACTAACGGCGGCTGGGGTTTTGCCACCTTCGTCATCGGTCTCGCCGTGCTCTGCATCGTCATCGCCACATGGGTGCACAAGGAGACATACAAGCATCCCACGGATGTGACCTGGCACGGCATCGGGTCGGGCGACAAGCCGGAAGGCGCTGGAACGCTCGGCCACTGATTGCCTGAATACCCATGGCGGGACCGAGTGGTCCCGCCTTTTTTATTGCTCGTGACACACCCATTTACGTATCGGCGCGCCACGTCGCTGGACGATGCCGCGCACGAGCTCGCGAAGCCAGGCTCGATGTCGCTCGGCGGCGGCACCGATCTACTCGTCTCGATCGCCGAGCGCATCGCGAGCCCGGAAAGGCTCGTCGACCTGCGCGGAATCGCCGCCAGCGACGAGATAAGCATCACAGACGGTGGCGCGATTCGAATCGGCGCGACCGCGCGCATCGCCGACATCGCAAGGCATCCACTCGTCCTGCAGCGTTATGCATCATTGGCGCAGGCCTGCGACGTCGTTGCGACCCCGGCACTACGCCACATGGGTACCATCGGCGGAAACCTCTGCCAGCGCCCGCGATGCTGGTACTTTCGCCGCGGGATTTCCTGCTACAAGAGTGGCGGCGCGCCATGCCCGGCGGTGGACGGCGAGAATCAATATCTCGCGATTCTGGACGGCGGACCGTGTCACATCGTGCATCCATCCGATCCTGCCGTCGCGCTGACCGCACTCGATGCGACTCTCGAGCTCACGTCGGTCGATGGAGTGCGCCGCCTGCCGATTGCCGAGTTCTACACACTGCCGAGCGAGCGGCTGGACCAGGAGACAGTGCTTCGCCCCGGCGAGTTCGTGAGCGCCGTCGAACTACCGGCCGCGTCCGCAGGTGGTACGCAACGCTACACGAAGCTGATGCAGCGCGACGCCTGGGATTTCGCGCTCGTGAGCATCGCTGGCACAAAGCGACCGGACGGCGAGGTGCGCCTGGTATTGGGCGGCGTTGCCCCAAGGCCGTGGCGCGTGAATTCGTCTGTCGAGGAGGACGTGGGGTCCGGCGGGCTCGACGAGGACACGATCGCGATCCTGGCGGAGCGCGCGCTCTACGACGCGAAGCCGCTCTCGAAGAACGGGTACAAGGTCGCGCTGGCCGCGTCGCTGCTGCGGGACATGATCGGGCTGCTGGCCCACGATTGAAGGCTGCGGCAAGACGACGACGAAAGAGCGCCTGCCGTGAGTCGTGCCCGAGTTTCCTGGCCGCCTACCCAGCGCGGTTAAACCCGACTAATTTTATCGGTTAGCTGAACCCGCCTGAAGCGCCGGCGGAAGCGGCCGCGGTCTGGAGACGCGGCGTGGTCCGCAACTGGTTCGCCGGGAAAGAGTTGCGCTACCGAATCGGGAACGACGTTCGCTCTCTCGATTGCACCGCGACCAACGGGCCCAAGCGCAGCGAAACGTGGAGCATTCATGAGCAGTTCGATCGAATCACTCATCGGCCGAGAGTACCCGCACGGGTTCGTGACAGAGATCGAGGCGGACACGCTGCCGCCCGGGCTCAACGAAGACGTCGTGCGCGCCATCTCGGCGAAGAAGAACGAGCCGCCGTTCCTGCTCGAGTGGCGGCTCAAGGCGTACCGCCGCTGGCTCACGATGAAGGAGCCGCACTGGCCGAACGTGACGTACGGTCCGATCGACTATCAGGCCGCGAGCTACTACTCCGCGCCCAGAACCAAGAAGCCGCTCGGAAGCCTGGACGAAGTGGACCCGGAACTTCTCGCCACCTATGAGAAGCTCGGCATTCCACTTCACGAGCAGAAGATGCTGGCCGGAGTGGCGGTGGATGCGATCTTCGACTCGGTGTCGGTTGGCACGACGATGCGCACGGAGCTGGCCAAGCACGGCATCATCTTCTGCTCGCTCGGCGAGGCGATCCGCGAGCACCCCGATCTGGTCGAGAAGTACCTGGGCTCGGTGGTGCCGTACAGCGACAACTTCTTCGCCGCGCTCAACAGCGCCGTGTTCTCCGACGGCTCGTTCGTCTACGTGCCCAAGGGAGTGCGCTGCCCGATCGAGCTGTCGACCTACTTCCGGATCAACTCGGCCGACACCGGCCAGTTCGAGCGGACGCTCATCGTCGCCGATGAGGGCGCGTATGTCAGCTACCTCGAGGGCTGTACGGCGCCGAAGCGCAGCACGCATCAGCTGCACGCCGCCGTCGTCGAGATCGTGGCGCTGCCGAATGCGACGGTGAAGTACTCGACCGTTCAGAACTGGTACGCCGGCGACAAGGAAGGGCGGGGCGGCATCTACAACTTCGTCACCAAGCGCGGCAAGGCGATGACGAACGCCAAGATCTCGTGGACGCAGGTCGAGACCGGATCGGCGATCACGTGGAAGTACCCGAGCGTGATCCTGCAGGGCGACAACGCGGTGGGCGAGTTCTACAGCGTTGCCGTCGTGAACAACCATCAGCAAGCTGATACCGGCACGAAGATGATCCACATCGGCCGCAACACGAAGTCGACGATCGTCTCCAAGGGCATTTCGGCGGGCCAGGGGAACAACTCGTATCGCGGGCGGGTGCAGGTGCTGCCCCGCGCGACCGGCGCCCGCAACTACACGCAGTGCGACTCGATGCTCGTCGGCAATCAGTGCGGCGCGCACACCTTTCCCTACATCGAGGTCGGCAACAACAGCGCGATCGTCGAGCACGAGGCGTCGACGTCGAAGATCGGCGAAGACCAGATTTTCTACCTGAAGGCGCGCGGACTGTCCGCCGAGCAGGCGGTGTCGATGATCGTGTCCGGGTTCTGCAAGGAAGTCTTCAAGGAGCTGCCGATGGAGTTCGCCCTCGAGGCACAGGCGCTCCTCGGTATCACGCTCGAAGGGTCCGTCGGCTGAGCATTCGACATTCTCCACCAATGCCCCTACTTCAGATCTCCGATCTTCACGCCAACGTTGGCGATAAGGAAATTCTCAAGGGTCTCGATCTCGCGGTGAACGCGGGCGAGATCCACGCCGTCATGGGCCCGAACGGCTCGGGCAAGAGCACGCTGGCCCAGGTGCTGGCCGGGAATCCGGCCTACGAGGTGACGCGCGGCTCGGTGACCTACGACGGCCAGGACCTCCTCGCCATGGCGCCGGAGGCGCGCGCCCAGGCGGGCATCTTCCTGGCGTTCCAGTATCCGGTCGAGATCCCCGGCGTGTCGAACGCCTACTTCCTGCGCGCGGCGTACAACGAGATTCGCAAGGCGCGCGGCGAGGACGAGGTGGATCCGCTCGAGTTCGCCGACATCATGGAGGAGAAGCTCGCGCTGGTCGACATGGACGGGTCGATGCTCAACCGATCGGTGAACACGGGCTTTTCCGGCGGCGAGAAGAAGCGCAACGAGATTCTGCAGATGGCCGTGCTGCAGCCGCGGCTCGGCATCCTCGACGAGACCGACTCCGGACTCGACATCGACGCGCTGCGCGTGGTGGCCGACGGCGTGAACAAGCTCAGGCGCCCCGACAACGCGACGATCGTCGTGACGCACTATCAGCGTTTGCTCAACTACATCGTGCCCGATTTCGTGCACGTGCTGGTGGCCGGCCGCATCGCGAAGTCGGGCGGCAAGGAACTCGCGCTCGAGCTCGAGGAACGGGGCTACGATTGGGTGGCCAGCCCGGCAGGAGCCGCCGCGTGACGACGCCGGTCGTGACTGGCATGGGCTCGGCGGCGGAAGCGTACGTCGCGGCGTTCGAGGACGTGACCGACGGCACGAGCGTGCCGCCGGCGATCCAGTCGATCCGCCGGGCCGCATTCGACCGCTTTGCTTCGCTCGGCTTCCCCACGACCAAGAACGAAGACTGGCATTTCACGAGCGTCTCGCCCATCGCCGAGCGGGAGTTCACGCCGCTGGTGGCGGCGAGCGGCGACGTGTCGCGCGACGATCTGACGCCATTCACGTTCGGGGGGGGCGCGAGCGGTTGGTACTCGCTCGTGTTCGTGAACGGCCGCTTCGCCGCGGAACTCTCGGACGTCGCCAAGCTGCCCTCGGGGCTTCGCGTATGGGACCTGGCGACCGCGTGGACCAAGGCGCCCGAGATCGTGGATCGCGTCGGCAAGCTGGCGTCGTACGACACGCAGGCCTTCACCGCGCTCAACACCGCGTTCATGTTCGACGGCGCGGTGGTGCAGATCGCGCCCGAAACGGAGCTCGACCGTCCGATTCACCTGCTGTTCGTGACCGACGCGACCGCCGCCAAGGCGATGATGCATCCGCGCAACCTGATCGTGGCCGGCCGGCACTCCAAGGCGACGATCATCGAGAGCTATGTCTCGACGAGCGATGCGACGTACTTCACCAACGCGGTGACCGAAGTCTCGGTGGGCGACGGTGCGACGCTCCGCCACTACAAGATGCAGCGCGAGGGCGCGCGCGCCTTTCACGTTGGTACAATCGAGGTGAATCAGGCGCGCGACAGTCATTACGTGTCGTTCTCTCTCGCCACCGGCGGCGAGCTGACGCGCACGAACGTCTACACGACGCTCGATGGCGAGGGAGCCGGTGCGACGCTCAATGGGTTGTACATGCTCGACGGCGAGCAGCACTGCGACCACCAGACGCAGATCATTCACGCCCAACCGAACTGCTTCAGCCGTGAGCTGTACAAGGGCGTGCTCGACGGACGCTCGCACGGCGTGTTCAACGGCAAGGTGTTCGTGCACCCGGTCGCGCAAAAGACCGACGGCAAGCAGACCAACAACACGCTGCTGCTCTCCGACACGGCGCAGATCGACACCAAGCCGCAGCTCGAGATCTTCGCCGACGACGTGAAGTGCACGCACGGCGCGACCGTGGGCCAGATCGATCAGATTGCGCTCTTCTACCTCAAGAGCCGCGGCATCCCAAACGCCCTCGCGCGGCGGTTGCTCACGTACGCGTTCGCCGCCGACGTGCTGGAGACGATCGAGCTCGCGGAAGTCCGCGAGGGACTGGAGCGAATGACGCTGGAGCGGTTCGTGTGAGCTGGAGGGCTGGAGGGTTGGAATGCTGGAGGGTTGGAGGGCTCGAAGCGTTCGATTGACGAGCCCTCGACCCGTCTAACCCTCCAAGCCTCCAAGCCTCCAAGCCTCCAAGCCTCCAACCTTCCAGCCCATGTCCTCCGAAGCCCTCTATCAGGAGCTCATTCTCGAGCACAACCGGAAGCCGCGGAACTTCCGGGAGATGGAGGACGCCGACCGGCGGATCGAAGGGCACAATCCGCTGTGCGGGGATGCCCTTACGCTGTGGGTGAAGCTCGACGGCGACACGATCTCCGACGTCAGCTTCAAGGGGCAAGGGTGCGCCATCTCGAAAGCATCGGCCTCGCTCATGACCGCCGCGGTGAAAGGAAAGAGTCGCGCCGAGGCCGAGGCCTTGTTCGACAAGTTTCATCATCTCGTGACCGGAACGCTTCCCGAATCCGAGCAGAGTGCCCTCGGATCACTGCGCGCGCTCGGCGGCGTGTCGCGATTCCCGCTCCGCGTGAAGTGCGCGAGCCTGGCGTGGCACGCCCTGCACGCCGCGCTCGAGTCCAACGAGACTTCGATCAGCACCGAGCGCGAGGGACCGGAGCCGCCGCCGCTGGAGGGCGCGTGA
>DATJHY010000056.1:0-2196 GCA_035493635.1 Gemmatimonadaceae bacterium
CGCGACTCGTGTCCGATGAAGAGATCGAGCGCCCAGCCTCCAGCGATGCCCCACGGTGCGGTAAAACCATTCATCAAGGCGACAACTCGTTCGATCGTGAAGTTCGTTGTCATGTTCGGCGTTGTTAGCTGGCGGATCCAGGTGCCTCAGAGTCGAGCGTCGTTTGGTGGCATATCGCCTCACGGCAGCGTCACGCGGTAGATGTTGCGCTGGATGCTCACCTTCGTGAACGCCCAGCGCGACGGGTCCGGACCGGGAAAGACGTGCTGTGGCGCAATGCGCCGTGCGCCGGGCAATGCGGCTACGTCCTGATCGCTTCGCAATCCACCCGGCGGAATCGGCGGGAGCGATTGCCCCGGACGGAGCGGCACGGCGTACGTTGCGTCGTACAGGCTCAGATAGACGAACCGTCCGTCCGGCGACCACGTCACGACGGGGGGCCACGGGAAGCGCTCACGGCTCGGCGGCACGCACTCCGTGCAGATCACGATCGGCGCCCCGCCGCCGACCGGAGAGGCGATGATTCGATCAACGAGCCCGAGGTCCCAGACGGCGACCCAGGCGCCGTCCGCTGACACACCTTCGACGAGCACGCCCGGGCCGAGCTTGCGCACGTCGCTGCCGTCGCCACGCGCGCCGAAGATGTAGGCCCCGCTCGTGTCGTGTCGTGCGAAGATCAAGTCGCCGTTCGCGGCGAACAACACGCGGTGCCAGACGACGTCGTCGGGAAGGATCCGGTGTGGCGTGGAGCGCTCGTCGAGTGCCGCGATGGAGAGCGGTGCGGGTGCGCTGTCGTTGGCCGGAACGAAGGCGACGCGCGCGCCGTCGCGCGACACGCTGTACGTCTGCATCAACACGCCGGGCAGCAGCCGACGACGTTCGCCGGTGGACAGATCGGCGACCCAAAGGCCACCACTGACATAGCTCCTCGCTCCGCCTTCGCGCAGCAGGTAGTACAGCTTGCGGCCGTCGGGCGAGAACGTCGGCAACATGCCGTAGCCTTCGGACGTGATCTGTTGCTCGCCGCCTGCCTCGTGAATCCAGACCGTGCTCTGACGCGTGCCGACCGAGGTGACCAGCGATCTGCCGTCAGGCGCGACGGCCAGTCCTTCCTCCTCGGTGGCGCCAGACGTGATCTGCTCGGGCGTGCCGTCGGGAAAGCGCTGGCGCCAGAGATGGAACCCGCTGCCGGCATTCGCGGAGAAGTACATCCATTGCCCGTCGGGCGACCACGCGGCATCCGTGCACTGCGCTGGCGCCGGTCCAACGAGACGTCCCGATGCGTCTCCGTCGAATCGAATTAGTCGGCACGGTAGCCAAGATTGCCAACCCATTTCGACGACGAGGGTCCACGCGCCATCGGGAGAGAGTCGGGAACGATGGGCCATACTCGGCGAAGCCGGACGATACACGGCTCGGCGTTGGGCACCGCTCTCCGTCGAGGCGACGAGCGACAGCGCGCCGTTGCCCAGCTCGGAGAACAGCAAACGCGATGACGCGGATGCGGCATTGGTCCACGTGAGTGCCTGCGCGTTCGTGAGGAAGAGACGCGGCTGTCCGCCGAGAACCGGCACCATCCATGTGTCGTAGCCCGCCGCCGACCACGTCGAGTACGTGATGCGCGTACCGTCCGGCGAGAACGCGAGACTCGTTTTGTGAACGCTGTCGTGCGTGAGCTGCACCGACTCGCCGTTGGGGAGTTGCTTGACCCAGATCTGTCCCGGTCCGAAGTAAGAGCTCTCGCCGACGATGAACGCGAGCAACCGGCCGTCGGACGACAGCGCCGGCGACGTGGCCGACTCGGGGAAGTACGTGAGCTGGCTGTACTCGAGTCGTGCGGGCGCGGCTGCTTCGCGTGTGCGGCGCTGATAGCTTCGAACGGCGACGAGTGTCGCCGCGACGAGCACCGCCGCGGCGCCTGCCCCGACGATCCACCGCGGCACGCCGCGGCGCGTGCGGCCGACCGACCGCGGCCCTCCCGCTGTCGAACGCGCGTCCGCCGCGCGCTCGAGCGCCGTCGCGAACGCCGCAGCGGTCGCGTACCGGTCGGCGGGAACGCGCGCCAGTGCACGTGTCACGACGTCGTCCACCGACTGCGGTATATCGGGCCGGATCACGCGCAGCCGCGGCAGCGGCTCGAGCAGCTTGCGTGCGAGCACCGCTTGCGCGGTCGGGCCGGTGAACGGCGGCTCGCCG
>DATJHY010000057.1:0-11825 GCA_035493635.1 Gemmatimonadaceae bacterium
CCGGCACGTACTTTTTTGACAATGCTATACTGTTTTTTGGCAACTCCAAACCCTTGTAAGACAGCGAGTTACAGCGCGCGGTCGGCGTGGCGCTCGTCACGTCTCGGGCGCTGATTCGGGCCCCGCCGCCACCCCGTTGGCGCTACCGTTTTCGGAGCACCGCGCGGGCCGGCGCGGACTCGTGGCCGGCTACTTTCGTCGGCAGGACGATCAGGTCGTAGTCGCCAGGGCTCACGCTGTCGAGCGCCAATCCCTCGACGATCGGGATGCCTTTCTTTAGCAAAATCTGATGGGTGCGCGGCGCGCTCGCGCCGTACTGCTCGGCGGAGATGTAGTCGATGCCAACCAGTCGAACGCCCGCGTCGGCCAGGAGCTGAGCGGCGTCGGGCGCGATGTAGGCGAAGTCGTGATGAAACGTCGGCGACGACATCCAACCCTGGCGCGCGCTCCGCGTCCGGAACAGCACGCGCGCGGCACCCTTCCAGTTGTGGCGATCGAGCTCCGCCGCCGTGATCGCCTGCACGGAGTCGGGGATTTCGATCACGCGCGCCGGGCCGATCAGCGCGTCGAGCGGCACCTTGTCGATCGGCGCACCGTCCCGGATGAAGTGCATCGGCGCGTCGATGTGCGTGCCGCTGTGAGCTCCGAGCGCGTATGCCGACAAGGTCACCGGGTCACCCTTTCGCATGTCCTGCATGAAGCGGAACTCGAGTGGCGCGTTGCCCTCGTAGACCGGCGTCTTTGCCGGATCGAGCGTCGCCGTGGCGTCGATCCAGCCGGTTGACGGCAACGCCGGCATCGGCGCGGCACGCGGCGATCGTTGCTGGGCCCACGACTGCGTTCCGGCGGTCAGTCCCAACGCGAGCGCGATGATCCAGGAACGCGAGGTGGTTCGAAGCTCTCTCATCTTCCCTCCGGCGAAATCGTTCACGGCTCACAGCAGGAGACTGAGCAGCATCGTGAGCCCCAGTCCCGCCACCCCAACGATCGTCTCCGCCACCGTCCATGTCTTGAGCGTATCGGTAACGGTCATGTTGAAGAATTCCTTGATCAGCCAGAAACCCGAGTCGTTCACGTGCGACAACACGAGTGAGCCGGCGCCCGTCGCGAGCACGAGCAGCTCGCGATTCATTCCTGGCGTCGACGCGGCGATGGGCGCGACGATCCCCGCGGCCGTGGTCATCGCCACGGTCGCCGATCCCGTCGCCACACGAATGAGCGCGGCGACGATCCACGCGAGCACGAGCGGCGACGCGGCCGAGCCGCGCGCCACGTTGGCCACGGCGTGGCCAACGCCGCTCTGCACGAGCACCTGATTGAAGCCGCCGCCGGCGCCGATCACGAGAATGATCGTCGCCGTCGGGGCGAGACACTCGTTGCAGAACGCACGCACCTGTTCGGCGGTGAAACGGCCGGCGCGACCAGTGCGCAGTGTCGCGAACGACATCAGCAGCGCGAGCAGGAGCGCAACCATCGGCTGGCCGATGAAATCGAGCGTTGCGCGCAGTCGCGATGTCGGGTCGAGCGCAACATCGGCGGCGCTGGCGGCGAGCATCAGGATCACGGGGATCAGCACCGTGAACAGCGAGATGCCGAATCCTGGCGCCCCCGTCACGTTCGAATCGCCCTGCAGCTGCTCGGCGAGCGGATTCTCGGCTGGCGGCGCGACGCGCCGGGCGATCCACGCTCCGAAGATCGGCCCGGCGAGCGCGGCGGTCGGAAGGCCGACGAGCAAGCCATATAGTATCGTGCGTCCGACGTCCGCCCCGTATGCGGCCACGGCGAGCATCGCCGCCGGATGCGGCGGGAGCATGCCGTGCACGACGGACAAACCGGCGACCAACGGGATTCCGATCTTGATCAGCGACATCCCCGTGCGGCGCGCGACGGTGAACACGAGCGGCACCAACAGGACGAAGCCGACCTGGAAGAACACAGGAATGCCGATGATGAACGCCACCAGCATGATCGCCCAGTGGACGCGCGCTTCGCCGAACCACTCTATTAGAGTAGTAGCAATGCGTGTTGCGGCGCCGGTCTCGACCATCATCTTGCCGAGCATCGTGCCGAGTCCCACGACGATGGCGATGAAGCCGAGCGCGCTGCCAACGCCGTCCTGAAAGGCTCTGACTGCGGCGCCAGGTGGCATCCCGGCGGCGAGTCCCATGGCGACCGACACGCTCACCAGCGCGATGAAGGGATGGACTTTGAATCGCGCGATGAGGAGAATCAGCGCGACGACGGCGACGGCGGCGAGGACGAGCAGGCGGGCGTCGCTGGTCATGTCGAGCCGATGTCTGGGAGACTGAGTGCGAGCGGGTTACTGCACGCTCCCCAGGTACTTGTCGAGCCACTTCAGTGTTTCCGCGATCAGCTCGGTCCGCGGCACGTCGTGCCCGCCCTCGTAAATCTTCCACATTTTGTCCGTCGCTGGAGTGCCGATCGCCTGGAAGAAAGGCCGCTGTGCCACCTCGACGGGGAAGAAGAAATCGTATCTGCCGTTCAGCATCAGCACCGGCTGCTTCACGCGTGGAAGGTAGTTGAACGGATCCACCTCTCCACGGCTGCCTTCCATTGTCAGACCGGCGACGTACAACACCGCAACCTTGAAGCGCGATTCGACCGCCAGCACTGGCGGCGCCATGTTCGAGCCCCAGCTGTAGCCAAAGTACGCGAACCTGGTCGTATCCATGTCGGCGCGCGTCGACAGGTAGTCGAGCGTGCGGCGTATGTCCTTCACCCACATCACGACGTGATCGCGCCAGAAGATGGAGCTGTCGGACACGTCGCTGTGCAGACTGTCGCGACGCTCGAAGGTGCTCTTGAGCACGGGGATTACGAGTACGCGTCCGGCTTTCGGGAGGAATCCCGTCGTCGGATCGCGCCGGCCGACGCTGCTCGCCACGGAGATGACGTTGGAGCCGGGGAACATCACCGTCGGCTGATAGGGCGGCTTGCCACGCTTGGGGAGATACACGTTCGCGAAGACGCGCTCGCCACCGTATGCCGCGTCGAAGCTCACGCGCTCGATCACGTAATCGTCGTCGGTCGTGTCACGGCTCTCCAGCTTCGCGTTGAGCGCGGTGCGATCGTAGTCGAACACGTGACGCATCGCCTCGTACTCTGCGGCCGACGCCGGCTTCTCCTTCTTGTAGTCGCGGAACGCGCGCGGCGCGGGCTCCTTCGACTTGGCGAGCACTGCGTCGTCCTTCAGGTATTTGACGAGGCGGATCCCGTTGATGGCCGCGCGGTTGTTTGCCGGCTGCGCGTACGCGTCGGTGAACTGATAGGGTGGATCGCTCCAGCCGCCGCCGAGGATGAATCGCTGGTCGCCACCGGCCGAGTTCTCGCACCACTCACGGACGTTGCCCGCCATGTCGAAGACGCCGAACATCGAGATGCCCGCTGACGTTCCGCCGCGCACGGGGCCATTGCTGTCGAAGTTGCTGCCAGGCACGACGAAGCGCGCCTGGAAGACGTTGGCGGCATGGGCCCAGTGGTAGATCGTCGGCAGCGCCTTGTGGACGAACTTTGCGTACGCTTGTGCCTCGTACCAGCTCACGCCTCCGACGGGAAAATCGGCCTGCTCGGCCGGAAAACTTCCTGCTTCCCACGTTGCAGGTCCGGGGCGTCCTGTCTTGTCCCTGTAGCTCGCGACGTTCGCGCCCGCGGGCCACAGCTCCGGTTTAGAGTATCCTCCTGCGTCGACGAATGCCTTGTACTGGCGATTGCTGACCTCATGCACATCCATGAGGTAGTCGCCGAGCGCGAGATCCGGGATGCCCTCCGATCCGACGAGAAACGCGCCGAACGATCCGCCGGGAATCGTCGCCATGTCGGAATCGGGCGCGCTGAGGGGCTGCAGGACGTACCGTGTTGCGCCGGTAAGGCCAACGAGTCTGCGATAGCCTGGCTTCTCGACGCGCAGACGGCCCACGCGGATGGGTATTTGTAGCGTGTCGGTCGGCGTCGTGCCGAGGTACTCCCAATGCGATGTGTCCTCGAACGTCGCACGGTATAGCCGGGCGCCCTCCGGCGTCGAGTGGAGCACGACCTTCCTCGCGAAGCGCGGCCAGAGCGACTGGAGGACGGAATCGCCCGGCGCGATGGCCTGCGCCTGCCGGGCGAGCATCCACGCGCTGTCAGTCTGTCCACGCTCGACCTGGTCCTTGATGCGCGGGATCGCCTCGTTGCGCACCCAGCGATGACGGCGAAAGCTCGACGTGCCGAACCACGCCAGCGCCGCAACCGCCGCGACGCCGGCGATCCAGGCCACGGCTCGCCCGGGCGACGGTCGCGCGCTCGACGGATGCGCGCCGCTCGGCGTCGCCGCCGCGTCGAGATCGGCCAGCAACTCGTCTGCCGACTGGTATCGATCTTCCGGCAGCTTGGCGAGGCACTTGGCGATCGTGCGCTTGAGCTCCGGCGGTACGTCGTCGCGCGCGATTGGCGGCGGCGCGGTGTTGATGTGCGCCGCCATGACCTGCGCCGGCGTCCCGCTGAACGGCGGCTTGCCCGAGAGCATCTCGTGAGCCATGCAGCCGAGCGCGTACAAATCGGCGCGTCCGTCGACGTTGGGATCGCCAGCGGCCTGCTCTGGCGACATGTAGGCAGGTGTCCCGATCGACGTGCCGAGCTGCGTGAGCGTTTCGGCCTCGGGTCGCGTGCGCGCCGCAACGAGCGCCTTGGCGATGCCGAAATCGGTGACCTCCGCCGCGCCGCGTGAGAGCAGCACGTTGTCCGGCTTGATGTCGCGGTGCACCACGCCGCGCTCGTGTGCGTAGCCGAGCGCGCGCGCCACGTCGCGAAGGATGCTCACGCATTCGGCGACGCCGAGCCTCGGTCCGGACGCGAGCCGTGCGCGAAGGGATTGGCCCTCGACGTACGGCATCGTGAAGTACGGCAGCCCGCTGGTTTCTCCTGCGGTGAGGAGCGGAACGATGTTCGCCTGCTGGAGCGTGGCGACAGTCTTGATCTCGCGCTCGAACCGCTCGGCGTTGATGCCGGCCGCCAACTCCGGCGCGAGGACTTTGACGACGACCTTGCGACCGAAGCGCGTCTCTTCGGCGAGAAAGACGCGCGACATGCCGCCGCCGCCAAGTTCGCGGTCGATCGCGTACGCGGTGCCGAGCGATTCCTGGAGCTCTTCGCGAAGCGCCATGCGACTCGGACGGGATGGGAGAGGAGATCGACGCGCAAAGGTACCACGCGACGCGACGGTCAACCAGAAGCAAGGCTCAGGTCTTCAAAGGCCAAAGCCACGCCGCACCGCGCACGCCGCTCGAGTCGCCGTGCTTGTTGCCGACGAGGCGCGTCTCGACGGCGTCGGAGAAGACGTACGTGGGCAGGAGGTCGACAACCGCGGCGGCGAGGCCGGGCGTGTTGGACATTCCGCCGCCGAGCACGATGACTTCCGGATCGAGCAGGTTGATGACGGACGACAGGGCGCGCGCGAGTCGGTCGTGGTACATCGTCAACTCGACGCGCGCGGTCGCATCGCCATTCAAGGCCGCGTGCACGATGTCTCTCGCGGGCATCCGCCGGCCCGAACGTGCGGCGAATTCGCGCTCGAACGCGGGGCCGGACAGGAACATCTCGATACAGCCTTTCTTTCCGCAGTAGCACTCCGGTCCGGGGAATTCGTCCTCCCGCATCCACGGCAGCGGATTGTGGCCCCACTCGCCGGCGATGAGGTTGACGCCGTCGAGCACCTTGCCGTCGATGACGATCCCGCCACCCACGCCAGTGCCGAGGATCACGCCGAACACGCTCGACGCGCCCGCCGCGGCGCCGTCGGCAGCTTCGGACAGCGCGAAGCAGTTCGCGTCGTTCATGACGCGAATGGGCCGCGCGAGCTCCTTCTCGAGATCCGCCTGCAGCGGCTTTCCGATCAGCCAGGTCGAGTTGGCGTTCTTCACGAGACCGGTGTGCGGCGTGACGACTCCAGGGATTCCGATCCCGACGGTGGCGGTGATGTTCAACTTCGATTCGATGCCGCGAACGAGCTGCGCGATGGCTCGCACGGTTTCGTGATAGCCCGGTGGAGTGGCGACGCGTTCCCGGGCGAGGATGGCGCCGGATTCGTCGAGCGCGACGGCTTCGATCTTGGTGCCGCCGAGGTCGACACCGATGCGGGCGCTCGCGGGCTGTTGCGAAGTAGCCATGATCGCGTGACGATACGAGGGTCGAGCTTTCGCCGGCAAGCAGGTTGCTGCCGCCACACGCCTACGCAACCGAAAGAACGATGTCAAACCTCCGCGTTCACACCTTCTCGGTGTCGATCGACGGCTACGGTGCCGGTCCCGTTCAGGGCCGCTTGAGGCGGGCGTTGACGTCGCCGGGACGGAGCTCGTACAGTCGGCCCGACAGTGCGTCGACCACCAACCCGAATCCGAGCCCGAAGGTCAGGTCGGCGGCGAACCATTTGGCAATCGACTCGCGGTGCACGGTGGTCGTTTCGGGCGCGTACCCGTTGAGCGCGAGGACGACGCGATGCGGACGACGGCGCTCGAGCTTGAGCGTGCACATCGTGACGCAGCGTTGCGCCCCATCGACTTCGACGCGCGCCTCGAGTGGCGTGCTGTCGAAAAACACCGCTTGCGTCGTCGGCTGGCGCCAGATCGTCGCACAGCCCGAGAGCGACACCGCCGAGACGAGAATCCAGATGCGTCGCATACGTCCTCACGCCTGATTGGCGATGCCAGCGGCGACTGCCAGGCCGCCGACGGTGCGCATGAGTACATGGTCGCTGAACGCGGACGCTTCGGCAGTCGATGGCGCCGGCGTGGTCGTGGCTGACGCCGGAGGCGCGAGTGACACGTTGGGCGCCGACCGCGGCGTGTCCCGAGGCGCCGTCAGGCTCAGGGCGCCCATGAGGTTCGCCGCGTGATCGGTGCGCGCGCCCATCGAGGGGGACTGTCCGTTGCGCGTGCAGAAGCGGTCGAGGATCGTCCTGAGGATCGACGTGTGATCGAGCAGCCGATCGTCGACCGCACCTTGCGGCACGAGCGGCGACACGAGGAACGCCGGGACACGCAGACCGTACTGCTGAAAATCGGTTCGGTCATCCGGGGCGGCTGGCGGAACGACGTGATCGTAGAATCCGCCGTGCTCATCGTACGTCAGGATGAGCAGCGTGCGCGGCCACGCGGCGCTCGAGCGTAGCGCATTGTAGACCTTGGCGACCAACTGCTGGCCCGGCAGCAGGTCGCCGGGCGGATGGTCGTCGTTCGACACCGTACCAGGCCGCGTCCCGAACTCCGGCTCGAGCCACACGACGCTCGGCAGGCTGTTCGCCGCGGCCTCCTGGTAGAATTGCGCGAACGGGCGAATCTCGCTCGATGCGAGGAATCGCCGGAACACGCGAAGAAACGAGAACACTCGATCGTGCGAGTAGTAGCCCCACGACACTCCGGAGTCGTGCAAGTGCTCGAAGATCGTTTTCAAGCCGTAGCCGACGTGCGGCATGCTGTTGCCGTGCTGGCCGTCGGACTGGCCGGCGATCGAATACAGGCGATTCGGCCATGTTGGCCCGGGGACGCTCGAATGCCAGCGGTCGCACACCACGAATTCTCTGCTGAGGAATTCGTAAACCGGCAGCATCGCAGTGGGATAGTAGCCCATCACGGCGCCGAGCGGCTCGCGCTGGCGTACGCCCTCGAAGTCGAACACGAATCCGCCGTTCTCATGGCGCAGCTGTCGCTGCACGCACGCCGACTCGTGGCAGGGCCCGTCGCGAAAGCGTGTGGACGGGAGCGGGAACACCGGATAGTTCGCGCCGTTGTACTGATTCGATTCGGATCCGGTCAGGCCATTCACGTCGCCGCGCCCGAGGCCGCCTTGGGCCGGAGGCAGCGAGAGTGCGCCGAGCATGTTGTCGAATGAGCGGTTCTCGAGCATGAGAACCACGATGTGGTCAATGGCGTTCATGCGGACCTGTGGACCACGACTCCAGTGTCAGAAGAACAAGCCGAAGAGTTGCGCGGGATTGATCGACGACGTGGTGGTGGTGCAGCGGTACTGCTGGACGTAGGCGCCCGGTTGCAGCGACCCTCCACGAATGTCCAGGCATTTCCCGCTGCGGGAGTTGATGAACTCCGCGTACTGGCCCACGGTCCGACCGATCGTCCACAACATCGTGGTGCTCGAGCTGTTGCAGGTCCATTGTTGGACAGGCGCCCCATCCGCGGTGCTCCCGTCGCGATCGTCGAGGCATTGTCCGGTCAGATCGTTCACCAGATGATACAAATTAAACGATCCAGAGCGGCCGGCGACCGAGCCGGTCTTGACGAAGAGCAATGACCAGTGTTGCTGCGTGGCCACGACGCTATCGGCGTCCAGGCAAAAATATTGAATGATGGACAGCCCGTTGAGAAAGTACGCGCCGGATTCTGGCTCCGGTTGAAGGCACAGCCCGCTGCCGTAGTTGATCAAGCGCTGGCCGGAGAGTGCAACGCCGTGCGTTGTGGCAGCGTGCGCTCCGGTTGCCGTGAGCTTGCGGGATGATGTCGTGTGCGGCGGCGACGCCGCGATGGCGACGACGGCGAATGCTGCCACGAGGAGGGCGGCAACGGCCCTTCGATAATCGTTCATCAGTAGCTCCTAATCGTTCGCGGCGTCATCGCCATGATGACGCGTCGAGGGCATGAACCCATACCAGCGAACGCAAAGCAGGGTTCGAACCGGTCAAGGCGGTTCGAAGAGTCGAGGATTGACGTTGTCGTGACGAAGCTCCCGCTGCACGCAGTCCGAGCGGCCGCTGGGCGGCGAGAAAGAAGCGGGGGCTTCCGCTTTCGCGCGGAAGCCCCCGCTTCGATGGATTGCCCGGCGCGCGGAGTCGCGCTACGGCATCTTCGTACCTTCGAGGCGGAACTGGAGAACCGAATCCGCGCCGGCTTTTTGATAGTGCGCGGTCGAGATTCCCGTGAGCTTGCCGCCCTGCAGCCGGAACGACGCTTCCGTCATCACCTTCACATTCTTGCGTCGCTGGCTCGCGAACATGCCGGTCTTGGATAACACGCTGTCACCCGACAGGGTGATCTGGAGCGGCACCTTGAGGCCCGACGGGTAGGTGATCACCCAGCCGGTCGTGTCGGCCGTGGCGGTGAGTACGTACTTGGTGGGTGTCGTGTCCTTGCCCGCCATTGGCGTGGCACTCGTCTGCCACTTGCCGGCGAAGTCGGCGAGCGAGACCGCTGGGGTCGGGGCAGGGGGCGGTGGCGCAGCGGCGGCCGCGGCGGCCGCGGCGGAACTGTCCTTCGCGGCCTGGTTGTTCTTGGTGCATGCGACGATGAGTAGGGCGGCGCAGCAGACGAGCGAGACGTGACGCATGGTGGGCATTGGAACCCCCGAGCCGAAGAAGGGAACGATAAGGCTGCCGCTGCCGCCCACGATACGGGCTCGCGCGGCGGTGTCAAGCACACGTGCATGGCAGAGCGGACCGTGGCGGCGTAGCTTCTTCGCACTCCTCGACCCCGGTGATCCATGAGACGTCGTGTCGCTCACCTGCGCTCTTCGTTGATCGTCGCCACGATGGTACTCCTCCCCGCGGTTGCCCGTGCACAGTCCGATCAGTCGCTGCGCGGCAAGATCTCGCAGCTCTTCATCTTCGGCTCGGGCGAGGATCCGCTCTTCCTCACCGGAACGGCCGACCCGAGCAATCCAGCATCGCTGCGTGCGCACGGCGCACACTTCATCCCCTCGGCCGTGTCGGCGAACGGGAGCCTGATCGGCTTCATCACCGACGCCATCGCGACGAGCGTCGGCAATCTGCCAATCGGCGCGACGTCGGGCGGCACCACGTTCCGTTTCGAGGGCGGCGTCCCCGTGAGGACCTCGACGTCCGCCGGGCCGATCTTCGCCGAGCGCGCACAGACGCTGGGCAAAGGGCGAACGATCGTCGGCGTGGGGCGGAACAGCTTCCACTTCACGTCGCTGCGCGGCGTGCCGCTCAACGACATCGAGTTGATCTTCACCCACGAGAACGTGACGAATGCAACGTTCGCGAACTGCGATTCGATCGTCGGCGGCGACTGCTCGAAGATGGGCATTCCGAATCTCGAGAACGACATCATGCAGTTCCGCCTCAATCTCGATCTCGACATCACGGTCACGAATCTCTATGCCACCTACGGCCTGACCGATCGCCTCGACGTCGGCGTGGTCGTGCCGCTCGTCTCGTCGCACCTGCACGGCGACAGCTTCGCGCAGGTCATCCCGTTCGGCGGGACGACGGCGACGCACTTCTTCGCCGGCACGCCAACGAATCCCGTGCTGTCAGCCACGCGCGACGTCAACGGCTCGTCGTTTGGCCTCGGAGACGTCGCGGTGCGATCGAAGCTCAAGATTCACGAGTCGGACAAGAGTCGCGTCGCGCTCCTCGGCGAGGCACGCTTTGCCACCGGGGCGTCCGATGATCTCCTCGGCGCCGGCGTATTCTCGGCGCGAGGGATGGCCGTAGTCTCCGGCGTAGTGGGCGCGTTCTCGCCGCACGCGAACGTCGGCTACGCCTACCACGCGCGCGCCAGCGACCTGCCGTGGAACGATGCCGTGATCGCGACGGCCGGATTCGACGACCTCATCGCGACGCACGTGACGCTCGCCGCGGATCTGGTGAGCGAGCTGCAGGTCGGTCGCTCGAACCTGCGCCTGCCGGGGCCGGTGACGTTCGACTCCCCGTTTCACCGCGTGATTCAGCCGACGACGATTCCCGATCAGCGCGACGATCTCGTGAACGGCTCGTTCGGCTTCAAGTATCAGTTGCCGAGCGCGTTCACGGTCGTAGGTAACGTGCTCGTGCCGCTGAACCGAGGCGGTGTGCGGCCAAACATCATCTATACGACGGCGCTCGAGTTCAACTTCTGATCAGCGGACGACGACGAGCTTCCAGCCGCCGGCGTCGTGGCGAAACTCGGCGTCGAAGCTCACCGGCTGGCGCTGATCGCGCCCGCTGCTCGTCGTGAATTCGTACGTACCGGTCACGTGCGCGGTGGCCCTGTTGCCGTCGACTTGCAGTCCCTTCACCGCCAGCGTGGCGCGCAGGTCGCGCGTCGATTTGAAGAAGTCTGAAAAGGCGCTCGCCTGCGCGCTGCTGATGGTCGCGTAAGCGCGCCGCAATTCGGTCATGTCGCGCGACTCGATGGCGCGAGCGTACGCGTCGACCACGGTGCCGATCTCGGCGGGCGCGCTCGCGGGGTTCGCATTTGCGGCGGTCGTCGTGCTGCTGTTTGCCGCGCTGGTATTTGGCGGCGGTGCGCTCGGTGGCGGCACGGTTGCCGTCGACGTCGAGTTCGGCGCGGCGCCGTTCGAGGGGGCGTTCCCCGTCACTTGCGGTGCGGCCGGTGTGATCCTTGGCGGCGGCGGCGATACGGCGGCGGTGGCTGGTTGATTCGCCGGCTCCGCCGCCGGCTCCTGCACTCGCGGCTTCGAGCCTGGAGCAGTCACGGTCGACGCCGCGCGCTTTTCGTTGGTCAGCGGCCGCGGCGGATCGGCTTTCTGCCGCGACGCCGAGCGACCTCCCGTTGCGGGCGTGGCGCCGGCGGCCGAATCGGTCGTACTCGGTCGCTCGCTGGGAGAGGGAAGCGTCGCGCCAGCGAGCGTCGGTGACGGTGTGGCGACCGGCGGTGGAGACCGCCGCGTCGTGTCGGACGCGATGTCACGCCCGTTCATGCCACGCCGCGCGAGGAACCATCCGCTGAGCATAAGTGCCGCGGCCGCGGCCACGCCGACACCGGAGAACGCGACGCGACGGCGTCGCGCGCGCTTGAATTCGCTCGTGCGCCGAAAATCGAGCGCGGACTCGATGGTGGCGCGCAGCGACAGCGTAG
>DATJHY010000058.1:0-16158 GCA_035493635.1 Gemmatimonadaceae bacterium
ATCAGAGCGGCTTCGATCTCCGGCGTTGCGTCGATCGGGATCGTAAGCTGTCGCATGCCGGCCGGCAGACTCGCCGAGCGCGACGCGCACGTGACGCGTACGTGTTGCGGGGTGAAGATTCCGAGCGTGAGGCCGCCGACCAGTCCGTTCAGGAAACTCGTCTCGGTCGTCACTACGGCGACCCCCATCGGACATTCGGTCCGGACGTCAACGGGAGTGTTCGCCACGAGTCCCCACAGCCAACCGGGCACGAACGCCTTGTCGACAACGGTGGCCCCGGCGGGGTTCCCGGTATTGACGACCTGGTGGAAGCAGCCCGTGCCGAGCATGCCGACGAGTGCAAGTGAGCTCCAACGTTTCCAGTTCATACTTGGCTCCTGTTGAAACGATGGGACTGCGAGATGCGTGTGACGCAGCGACGGCACGCGGACCTGCGTGCCGCGCGAAACAGTATCAATTCTGATTCTTTCGCGCCAGAAGTTTGTTAGGATCGGCCTTACCGCGCCCGTACAGTAGCCGACTGGCCGCTTGGCGCTCGGGCTCGTACGATTCGGAGACCGTGTCCCGCAATCTCGAATCGCTCTCTGTTACCAGCGGCTCGTGTACACATCCTGCCTGTTCTGCCACGCCGACTTGGGCGCGAACCACTTTCTGCCGACGTTCCCCGTTGGCCGGCGGCTGGCGTTCGACCCACAGAAGGGCCGGCTGTGGGTGATCTGTACGCACTGCGGGCGGTGGAACCTGTCGCCGCTCGAGGAGCGGTGGGAAGCGATCGACGCGTCAGAGCGGTTGTTCCGCGGAACGCGGCTGCGCATGTCGACCGACAACATCGGGCTGGCGCAATTCCGCGGCGGATTCGAGCTGGTGCGCGTAGGTCCGGCGCTGCTTCCCGAGATCGCGAGCTGGCGGTACGGAACCCGGCTCGCCCGGTTCGATGCTGACCGCCCGCAGCCGCGCGGATTCCTGATTCGCGGCGCGCGGTTCGTGGTGCGGGCAACGGCGGGAGCGCTCGTCGGCTATGCGCATTCCGTGGGATTCAGCGACGACACGGTGCTTCGCATGCGCACCTTCCGGCGCGGTCGTGGCGTCCTTCTTCGCGCGCACGACGAATACGGCCGTCAGATCGTCGTCCGCTACGAGCACCTTGGCGCCGCGGAGTTGATTCGCCCGGAGCAGGACGCTCCCTGGCAGCTGCGTCTCCATCACGACGCGGGCGTCGCGACGCTCGCCGAGTCCCCAGCCCTCCGCGCCGCGGGCAAGATGCTCGCGACGCTCAACTTCGGCGTCGCGAGTCACGCCGAGGTGGAGCATGCGATCGCGAAGCTCGACGATGCGGGCGACCCGGAAGGCTATTTCGCGCGCGTCGCGTCGCTGGCGATGCGGACGTCGTGGGGCCGGTTCCCCGACGCGCCGGCGCACGAGGAGCATCAACCACGCGGATCATTCTCGGAGCGACTCGCGCTCCAGCTCGCCAATCGATCCTTCTGGGGGCGCGGGGGAACGGGAAGTGAGGAGCGAACGCCGCTCTACCGCCTGCCCGCGGTCGATCGGCTTGCCCTCGAGATGGCCGCCAACGAAGACATCGAGCGCCGTGCGCTGCGCCGGGAGCTCGAGTCACTGCATGCCGCGTGGAAGGAAGCCGAGGAAATCGCGGCGATCTCCGACGAGCTGTTCACCGATAGCGTGTTCGAGGAATTCAAACGACAGTACTTCGAACGCCTCGCGCAGGGATCGTAATCGGAGTCAGCGTGCGTGGAAGCCGCGCCGTGGCGAGCACCCACGCCGAAGCGCGCCGCCGGAGCTCCGGCAGCGCGCTTCGAATACTCCCCGGTGTGGCTCTTATGCCGCTCCGGCCGCGACCTCGGCCTGCTTCACCAACTCGACATCGATCTCGATCTTGACGTCGTCGCTCACCGCGACGCCGCCTGCTTCGAGCGCCACATTCCACGTGAGACCGAACTCGGAGCGATTGACCTTGCCCCGGGCGCTGAATCCCGTGCGTTCTCCGCCCCACGGATCCTTGATGACACTGCCATTCCCTGTCACGTCGAGCGTCACTTCCTTCGTCACTCCGCGAATGGTCAGGTCTCCGGACACGCGGAACTCGCCGGTCTTCACGTCACCCTGAATCTTCTTGCTCACGAACCGCATCGTCGGGTAATTCGCGACGTCGAAGAAATCCGGCGAGCGAAGGTGATCGTCGCGCTGCGTGTTGCGCGTGTCGACCGACGTCACGTCGACGGTGACGTCGATTCGCGAATTCCCCGGATTGTCTTCGTCGAACAGCACCGTTCCCGTGACCGTGCCGAACCGGCCCCGAGTGGTCGAGATCATGAAATGCCGTACCGAAAAGCCGACCTCCACGTGCGTAGGGTCGACGGTCCATGTCGACAGACCGTGAGTCGTCGCCCGCATTGATGCCTCCACTGGTTTCGAAACTGCTGGTGATGAACGAGCCTGGATGATTCTCAAGAACAGTGCATGTATGAACCAAGGCGCCAATCACGACGCGCATGTGAAAGTTCCAATCGATCGAACAGGAGCGATTCGACGCACATCGCCATCCGGCCCTGGGGCGGACGCGCGCGGCCCGCTTCCGGACGGGACTCGACCGAGTACGAGGCTTGCTTCATGTTCACGATGAACCGAGGCCGGAGAGGACATGGGCTGGAATCGCATGCGAAGTGCGATGTCGCTGGCCGTGGGACTTTGCGTAGCGGCGTGTAGCACTCGATCCGGCGCGCCGGCCGGTCGCGACAGCACCGTGATTGCCGGCACACGCATCGCGGTGCCCCCGCCGGCCGGCATTTCGGATGGCGAATGGAGTCTGCCGGGCCGCGACTACGCGAACAGCCGCTTCAGCAACCTGTCGCAGATCACGCCCGCCAACGCACGAACCCTCCACGTCGCGTGGACGTTCTCGACCGGCGTGCTGCGCGGGCACGAAGGTCAGCCGCTCGTCGTCGGCAACACGATGTACCTCGTGACGCCTTACCCCAACGTCGCCTACGCGCTCGACCTCACGCAGCCCGGCTTTCCGCTCAAATGGAAGTACCGTCCCGAAAATGCGCAGGCGGCGGTCGGCATCGCCTGCTGCGACGTCGTCAATCGCGGCGCCACGTTTGCCGACGGCAAGATCGTCTACAACCTGCTCGACGGGCACACGGTCGCGGTCGACGCGGCGACCGGCACCGAGCTGTGGCGCGTGCGGATGGGCGATCTGAATCGCGGCGAGACGATCACCATGGCGCCGATCGTGGTGAAGAACAAGGTGATCGTCGGCTCGAGCGGAGGGGAGATGGGAGTGCGCGGCTGGATCGCCGCGCTCGATCTGGCGACCGGCAAACAGCTCTGGCGCGCGTACAATATCGGCCCGGACTCCGAGATCAAGGCCGGACCGCGTTTCAAGCCCTATTATCAGCAAGATCGAATCGCCAGCTCGGGTACCGCGACGTGGCCGGGTGAGTCCTGGAAGATCGGCGGGGCGACGGTGTGGGGCTGGGTATCGTACGATCCCGATCTCAACCTCATCTATCACGGCACCTCGAACCCGGGGCCGTGGAACGGCAGCCAGCGTCCGGGCGACAACAAGTGGAGCGCGGCGATCATCGCCCGCGACCCAGACACCGGCGAGATGATCTGGGCGTTTCAGCCGACGCCCCACGACATCTGGGACTACGACGCCGTCAACGAGAACATTCTCGTCGATCTGCCGATGAACGGCGCGACGCGAAAAGTGCTCGTGCACTTCGATCGCAACGGGTTCGCGTACACCATCGATCGCGCGACGGGTCAGGTGCTGCTCGCCAAGCCGTACGTACCGATGAACTGGTCCTCGGGCGTCGATCTCGCCACCGGCCGGCCGGCGGTGAACGTGGACAAAGCCACGGCGGCTGGAAAGAACGTGAAGAACATCTGCCCGTCGCTCGAGGGCGGGAAGAATCAACAGCCGGCCGCTTTCTCACCCAGGACCGGATTGTTCTACGTCCCGACGAACAATCTTTGCATGGACTTCGAGGGGCGCGAAGTGACCTACATCGCCGGCACGCCGTACATCGGCGGCAACGCGCCGGAAACCGGCGGGCCCGGCGGGTACAAGGGCGAGTTCATGGCGTGGGATGCGGTCCACGGCAGAAAAGTGTGGGGAATCAAGGAGCCGTTCCCGGTGTGGAGCGGCGTGCTCGCCACGGCCGGCGGCGTGGTCTTCTACGGATCCCTCGACGGCTGGTTCAAGGCGGTGGACGCGACGAATGGAAACGTGTTGTGGCAATTCAAGGTTGGTTCGGGCATCGTGGGCGCACCCATGACCTACAGCGGGCCCGACGGAAAACAGTACGTTGCCGTATACTCGGGGATTGGGGGTGACATGGGCCTGCTGATCGCCGGCGACGTGGCCGCGAACCTGCCGTTCGATGTCCGAGAGCGCGGGACCACGCTCCCCGACCTCGCCCGTTACACGTCGTGGGGCGGCATGCTCTTCGTGTTCTCGCTGTGAGCGGAGGCCGGGATATGCGATTGCAATTCGGCTCAACAACCATCGTCATGTCGCTCGCCATCGTCGTGTCGAGCGCTGTCGCCGCGCGCCTGTCATCCGCCACGCAAGCGCCGGCCCGTCGCCCGCAGTCCGGCAACCAGCCCACGTACATGGTCGAGCATCCCGACCACATTCAGCCCGGCTTGGGTTCGCACGGCCAGTGGACGTCGCTCACGAATCCCTATGAGGGCAACGCGCAGCGAACTGCCGAAGGCGGCAAACTCTTCATCGCCTACAACTGCCTCGACTGCCACGGCGCCGAAGGGTCGGGCGCGATGGGACCGAGTCTGCAGGACGGCCGCTGGCATTTCGGCGGCACGCCCGGCGATGTTTTCCAGTCGATCTACGAAGGTCGTCCCGACGGCATGCCGGCGTGGGGAGGGCGGATCACCGACGATGAGATCTGGCGACTGGTCGCCTATGTTCGCACGCTCGCGAACGGCCACTCGGTCACGACTGAGAACTTCACCGGCAAGACGATCGCTCGCACCGGCCATTGACCAAGTCGAACATGAACGATGCAACCAGGACGTCGCCCGCACCCGACGGCGCGACGATTCTCTCATTGCTGCAGGAGTCGTACGCCGGGCCAGCCTGGCACGGCCCGTCCGTCCTCGAGGCCCTCGATGGAGTACGCGCCGCTACAGCCGCCAGAAGGCTCGAGGCGCAGCGGAACTCGATCTGGGAGCTCGTGTTGCATCTTGCGCACGGCCGGCACCTGCTCGCAGAGCGAACATTGGACGCGCCGGCAGGCGCGTTCCCGCGAGAGATACGTGAGCCCTGGTGGCCCGTTCCGCCCCTGGACACGGGCGACGACGCCTGGCACGCCGACCTCGCGCTGCTCGACGACCGCCACCGCGCGATGATGGACGCGATCGAACGCGCGACACCAGCGCAACTCGCGCGCGTGCCGGAGCGATCGGAGCACTCGGTGGGCCGGCAGTTGCTCGGCATGGCGCTGCACGACACGTATCACGCCGGACAGATCCGACTGCTCGCCCTGGCCCTCGGCGACAACGTCTGACGGACCACTGTTGGCGCGCGAACAGGGGTCGCGACGCACGGCGCGGCTGTGTCGCCCATCACAGCCGCGGCTCTCTCCCGGGGATGATTATGAGTCCTCGCATAGAGGCAGCCGTGTCGTCTCCCAACGCCAGACCCTCGCCACAACAGCAGCAGATCTATCGTGGCCTCGGCGAGCGTTCGGTGCTGTCGCTGGAGCGCGCGCTCGGTCGTTCGTCGCATGCGAGGCGCGTGGGCGCGCTGAACAACGCGGAGCTCGTCGTCTGGCAATCGGCGAGGCGATCACTGATCGCCGCCACGCTCGGATTCTGCGCCGTGCTGTTGCGTGCCGTCGGCTTCGTGCACGGGCCGGTGCGGCCGCTCCTCGCCATCGTCCCGCTGTACATCGCCGTCGTCGCGCTGCTGAGCCTCGGCGCGCAACGGCGGGGGACCGTCTCGCGCCTCACGCTGTCCGCGCTCGCGCTCACGGACGTCGCCGCGATCTTCACCACCGTGCTGTTCGTGACGCCGCCGGCGTACTACTCGCGTGCCCTCCTGCTGTCGCTCCTCGCGCTGCAGTTTGCCCGGATGTTCTCCGGCCTGTCGCCGTCGCTCACCGTCGTGGGCGGATCGATCATCGCATTTCCGGCCATGCTCTACGCCGCCTCGACCAATGGGTACGCCGTCGAGTGGGGCGAGCAGGCGTGGACGTTCGTGCTCTTCCTGATCGTCGGCATGAACGGCATGGTGCTCCAGGCAAGCATCAATCGGCGGCTCACCAAACTCGTCGACCTCTTCAGCCGCGCACAGCGCGGCGACCTGTCGCGCACCTTCGTCGACGAGCCGGACCAGGAGCCCGACGGCATCACCCTGCTCGGCCGGTCGTACAACCACCTGCGGTCGGAGCTCGCCGCGATGGTACTCACCGACACGCTCACGGGATGTCTCAATCGGCGGGGGTTCGATCGCGCGCTCAAGGACACGATGCGGTCGGGACTCCGCCGACATCGCGATCTCTCGCTGCTCGCGATCGACGTCGACCACTTCAAGTCGATCAACGACACGGCGGGCCACCTCGCGGGCGACGCCGTGCTGCGGGACCTGGCCGATCTGCTGCATGAATCGTCCCGCGTCGGCGACGTGGTCGCTCGCGTTGGCGGCGAAGAGTTTCTGATCCTTTTGCCGGAAACCGACGTCGAGACGGCCGGTGTCGTCGCCGAGCGGCTCATGGAGCGCGTTCGCAGCCACACGTTCCGGGCCATGCGACTGAAACAGCGCGTCACCGTGAGCGTGGGCATCGCGTGCGAGCGAATCAGCGATCTCTATATGGGCGGATCGTTACGGGCACGCGCCGATGAGGCGCTCTACGTCGCGAAGAATCTCGGACGCGACCGCGTCGTGATGTGGGCGCCCGGCATTCGGTCCAACGCCACGCCGCCGTCCACCGCCGCGGTGTGAGCCGGCGCCGGTTTCCGGCTCACATACTCACGTACGCCTGCCGCAGCGCGGGCAGCGCGCCAAGCACCCACATGAGAACGGCCACCCCCGTGGCGCGTCCCTTCGACACCTTTCCGGTGATGTACACGCCAATGCCGATGAGGACCGTGACCCAGATCGTGATCAGATCGAGACGGCCGAGTGCCTGGTAGAGCAGTGGGTTGGTGGCGTCAACGTCATAGAAGCGCGCGGGGCTGAGCGAGATCGCAAGCTGCGATGTGAGCTTTGCCGGGTCCATGATCAGGCCTTGCACACCCGCCAGCACCGCGCCGATCACGCGAGGCATGTACGCCCAGGCAGCCACGACCAGCGCGGCATGATACGTCTGCGACGACCCGAAGAGCTTTCCGACGAGCCAGGTCACCGAGCCAATGACCACCATCGTCAGCAGCATGATGACGCCGATGGCGTAGCGGCCGATCGACGTGCTGACGCCGCGCATCTTCTCGAGCATCTCCGGAGTCATCTGTGGATTGTTCGCCAGCGCCTTGGCGCTGCCACGAGCGAACTCCGCGTCGAAGATCGGCTGCAAAGTGTTGAACGTGATGAAGAAGATCAGGCCGACCGCGATCGCGACGAAGAGCATCGGTGGCCACACGCTGCTGTTCTGCCGACGGCGAAACACGTTCGCCGGCTGAAAGTAGATGTCGATCAGGTCTTCCCAGAACGACTGCTGCGGCGGCGCGGCCGCCGTCGTCGAGGCAGCTGAGGATTCGCTCATTTGGATGCTCTTGGTTGGGGTAATGAACCCGGTGTGATGCGCCGCCCAACGTCGGGTCGGTCAGCCGCCCTCGCCCTCACTAAGCTTAGTCTGCCGCAACGCGGCCGCGCCAAGCAAGCCCCCGAGTCCCATGGACTCCACCGCGGTACTCGGCACGAGCATCAGCGCTCCTTTCTCCTTCAGACCTTCGTAAAGAATGTTCATCGCGCGCAAATGCAGAGCGGTCGGGTTCTCGTGATACGATTTGGCCGCTTCCTGGAAGAGGTGCGCGATCTCGACCTCGGCCTGGCCAAGAATGATGCGCGCCGATTTTTCTCGCGACGCCTGCGCCTCACGCGACATCGCATCCTGCAATGACGTAGGAATGACGACGTCGCGCATCTCCACCGACTGCACCGTGACCCCCCAGGGCGTGCAGCGATCGTCGATCAGCTTCTGCAACTCGCCCTCGATCCGCTCCCGGCCGCGCAGCAGGTCGGTGAGCGAGGTGCGGCCGATGATGTCGCGCAGCGCGGTCTGCGCGGCCCAACTCACGGCACGCGCGTAGTCCTGTACCTCGAGCGCCGCCTTCTCGGGATCATACACCATCCAGAACAACACCGCGTCGACGTTCACCGGGACCGTGTCCGAAGTGAGCGTCTCCTCGGCGTTGAAGTTCGTCGTGATCACGCGCTGGTCGATCCACGACGACACCGAGTCGATGAACGGCACGACCCAGAACAGTCCCGGCCCGCGGAGCCCGCGATACTTGCCGAGTCGGAGCACGACGCCACGCTCCCACTGTTTGGCGACGCGTGGCGACTGCATGAAGATCAGCCCGAGGATGGCGCCGGCGATGATGCCGTGCGGGCTCTGCTGGGCGCTGCTGACGGCGACGCCCGCGGCAAGGAACAGCAGCAGAATGACCAGCGCTACGACGTTGATGCGCGCGTCGACCTGCGGCGCATTCACCGCGCGGGCGCGACGGCGTTTCGACAAGGTGGGCATGTCAGGATCTCTCCTTTGCGTTTCGCGACTCGAGCGCTTTGAGATATTGCAGCACGTCGGACAGCGAATAGCCGAGCGCCGAGGCATCGGCGAGCAGGCGTTCGACGAATGGCCGCAGATCGCGCTCGCGATCGCGCCGGGTCGTCGGGGCGGTGACCGGGGTCGCGCGCACGAAGGTGCCGATGCCGCGCTGCGTGGCGAGCACGCCCGTGCGCTCCAGCTCCGTGTAGACTTTTGCGACCGTGTTCGCGTTGACGCGCAAATCCACGGCGAGCTGCCGTACCGTCGGCAGCTTGTCGCCGTTCTTCAGCCGCCCTGCGGCGATCGCCGCGCGAATTGCGCGGTCGAGTTGCGCGTAGATCGGAGTGGGATCGGCTGGGTCGATCGCGAACACAGATTCATTGTACTAGTACAATAGAACAATGTCAACCTGTGCACCGCGCCGAGCCCTGCCGCCGCACTCACTTCACCACGAGATCCTGAAGCGCCTGCTTGATCCGGGGGTCCTCGGACCGCGAGAGCTGTGATATGGCCCGGCGGCGGACGGACAGGTTCTCCTCCGACTTGATGATCGACAGGAGCTTGTCGGTCGCCGGCTTCTCGCCACTTCGCACATAGAGATTGATCAGCGACGACTTCATCTCGGGGTCGGTCGTGGTGTCGTACAGCTTCACCAGCTCGGCGGTCGGCGCGCCTGCCCGGGCCGCGGCCTCCAGTGAGCGCCGACGGAGCGGCATCGGCTCGTTGCCGTTCTGCGCCAGATCGAGCAGCCACTTGGTATTCTGCGCGCCGCCCATCTCGGCGAGCGCGGAAAAGACCGCATCGCGAGCGCGGTCGCTCTTGAGCGTCGGATAGATCTCACGGAGCAACGCGGCGTCCTGTGCCGTCGCGTACTCCTGCCCGAGCGAGCGCAGGGCGACGGTCAGCACTTCATCCGGAAGATCGGTGCGTCGCACGGCCGTGCGGAGATACGCGCGCGCCCGCGGGTCGCCCGAGCGGGCGAGCGCCTGCATCGATTCCCTGGCGAGCCAGGTGCTTTGCGTCTGTTGCGAGAGCTGGATCAGCGACGGAATGCCGGCGCCGTGATCGAGCCGGCCGAGCACGGAGAGCGCCTGCTGCCGGACCGACTGGTTGTCGGTCTCGTCGCGCGCGATGGCGAGAATCGGATCGGTCACGCCGGCGTTGATCGTCTGCATGCCATCAGTCGAGCGGCCCATGTAGGAGAGCGCGCTGCGTCTGGTCTCGCGAGGAAGCGCGGAGTTGCGCGCAATCGCGACCAGGCTCGACGAAGTATTCGCGCTGTCGGCCAGCATCGCGGGAAGCAGCGCCTCGCGGCCCGCGCGTCCATCCGCTTTACTGGCGAGCGACAGGAGATAGTCCGCCGCGTCCTGCGCGCGAACGCGACCGAGGTCGGTCACGCCGCGGAGCGTGCTGTCGGCGGGACCGACATACGTCTGCACGGAAAGCGGCAGCTTGTCGGCGCGGTCGATCACGACGCGAACGGGGCCGGCTACGCACGGGTCGGCTCGCAGCGCGTCGGTGTTTCCATAGAACATGCCGGTGTAGCTGTTCGGACCCGTCTGGATATACGTGCGGCCATTGCCGCATACGCCCGGCCGGGCAGCAAAGCTGAATTGAACGCGTCCATCGGGGGCCGCGTCGATGCGTGAGGCCAGCCCCTGCGCGCGCGATTGTGCCGGAACGAACACGGAAATCGCGAACGTGCACGCAATCATGGATCTCATGGCTTCTTCCCGTCCACAATGTCCAGCAGCAGTTGTGTCGTGCGCGGATCGTTCTTGCGAGCCAGCGCGTTGATCGCCTCCTTGCGGAGGCTGACGACGGTGCTGGTCTTGGCGATGTCGATCAACTTGTCGGTCGCCTCGGGTTCCTTGCGGTTCCCGAGGATGTTCACGACGCGCGAGCGCAAATCGTACGAGTCTGCCGTGTCGTATAGCTTGGCCAGATCAGCCACGCTCACCGTCGATGAGCGCGAGAAGCGCGACAGGGCCGCCGAGCGAAGCGAGCTCGATTCATTCGCATTCCGGACGATCCCCAGCACCCACTGGTCGTTCTCGGCGCCGCCCATGCGGGAAACGGCGCCGATGATCGCGTCCTTGAGACGGTCGTTGTCGGCGCGCGCGTAGAGGGAACGCAGGTAGGCCGCGTCCTCAGTCGTCGCCCGGTCGCCGCTCAGGCTGCTCACCGCCTCGATGCGAAGATTGATCGGCGCGTCCTTTCGGTCGATCAGCGATCGCATGCTCGAGCGCGCCTTCTGGTTGTCGCTCGACATTAGCGCTCGCACGGCGGCGCGTTGGATGCGCTCGTCCTGATCGGAGCGCAGGATCTCCTCGAGCGCGGTGAGCGGAGCGTCGCCGGGCATGCGCGGCAGGAAGTTGATCGCCTCGATACGCACATTCGAGTTCGGATCGCTCTTCGCGACTCCGATCAGAATCGACGTCGCGTCGGCATCGGCGCGCCGGCCGAGCATGAACACGGCGCTCCGGCGGAGCGATGCCGAGCATTCGTCCTTGCGGTCGATCACGCGGCGGAGAATCGGAGTAGCCGACGCGGGGTCCATCTGACTGAGGGCGTTGAGCGCCTCGGTGCGGACCTGAATGTCTTCCTGATCGCAGGATGCCGATCCGGCCTGCGAGACCATGGCGTTGACCTTGTTTCTGGCATCGGCATCACCGCGCTGCGCAAGCGCGCCATTCACTCGCGCATAGAGCGCCGCGATCTCGGATTCGTCCGCGTTGCGCCGCTGGCCGCGGTAGGAATCGGCATACGCGAGCGTCACGGCGCTCCGCGAGCTCACGCTCGTGCTCACCGAGACGTTCTTGGCGAGCGGCTCGAGGATCCTGGCCGCCTGCCGGAGGTCGTCGGTCGTTCCAACCTTGTATCGGGCGAGCGCCTCGTAATACTGGGCGTTGCTGAAGTACGCCGACTTGGGGTACTTCTGTACGATTTCGTTGAACAGCCTTGCGGCGCGTCCGAAGTCGCCGCGGCCGAGCGCATCACGCGCCGATCGATACAGCGAATCGGCCGGATCCCCCTGTGCCCACGGCGCCGCGGGCAATCGGTTGGTGAAATCGCCGCCGAACTGGCCCATGTACATGTCCATCTCCGGTACATGCACGTCCATATCCGGCATGTGTAGGTCGATCGACGGCACGTAGACGTCGACCGGCGGCGTGGGCGCCATGGCGAAGTCACGGACAAAGTCGCGCGTGAAGTCTCGCTGCATGCGGGTCTGCTCGCGGGCGAGCTCACGCGCCTGGTCGGCCATTTCGCGAATCTGTTCCCGGTCGATCCGCGCGGCCTCTCGCGCCATCTCTTGCGCGTGGTCGCGAATGCGCTCGACGTCGAAGTCAAAATTGAAGTCGAACGGGTCGATTCGCGGAGTCGGCGCGATCGCCGGTCGCGGGGCGCGTGGCGCTGCCGGCGTCGGCGTGGGGGCCGGACTCTGGGACGGACGCGCCGGCCGCGCCGGCGGCGTCGGGTCCTGCGCCGCGGCCGTGACTGCGACAGTGAGCGCCAGCATGCCCACGGTAAGTTGCTTCATTGCTCCTCTCCTCAATTGGCAGAGATGTCGGCGACGGCGAGACGCAGTCGCGGAATGACGTCGCGCTGCTCGAGCGCGCGGTTGATGAGATCCAGTTCCGTACGGCTGTGGTCTTCCTGCAGGCGAACGACCTGCGCGAGCACGAGTTCGAGATCCTCGAGCAGCCCTCGCATCTCCGGATCGTTTGCCGCGGGCGAGTCGATCAGGAGACGCGTTCGCGTGAGCAGCTCGCCGGCGCGCGCGATCAGCCGATCGTCGGCGCGACCGCCTCGCATGGACGACGGCAGCGCGATGAGCAGCGCCGCGGTTTGGCCGAGGTACTGCGACGTCTCGGTCTCGTACGGCATTGCAGCCGCGCTGTCGCTACGCGCCGCTGTTCCCGTCGCGACCGTCGCGACCTTGGTGGCTGCGCCAGCAGGGCGACCGATGCTCATCGAGGCGCGGCCGATGGCGATCCCGATGACCAGCGTGGCGGCAATCGCCACCCACGCCGGCACCCGCGTTACTGTCAACCACGCTCGGCGAACAGTATGTCCGGGCCCCCAGGTGCGGCGCTCGACGGCCGACCACATGGCGTCGAGATCCGGTTCTGGCGGATTGTGATACGTGTGCGCGGCGTCGCGCATCAGCTCTTCAAAGCGATCGTCCGTCATGACTCCAACTCCGGTGCCAGGTCGGCCAGCGCGGCGCGGAGTTGCGCGCGCGCCTGCGACAGGCGGCTCTTGCAGGTGCCTTCGGCTACGCCGAGCACTTCGGCGATCTCGCCGTGGGTGTAGCCTTCCAGATCGTGCATGATGATGGTCGTGCGGTAGATGTCCGGCAGAGCATCGATCGCGCGGTGCAGGCGCTCGCGAAGCACGGGGTCGACTCCCGGTCCATCCGAGCCGAGCGGGTGAACGTCCTCGAGATCCGTTTCCCGCTCCCTGAACCGCTTCACCCGTCGCATCGCGTTCGCCACGACCGTAACCGTGACTCGATGCAGCCAGGTGGAGAGCGCCGAGTCCCCGCGAAAGCGGGACAACTGACTAAAGGCGCGCACGAACGTGTCCTGCGTGAACTCACGCGCGAGATCCGAGTCGCCAGTCAACCGATAGGCGAGCCGATACACCCGGGGCGCGTGCGCGTCGTACAGCTCGCGCGCCGCAATCCGGTCTCCGGCCAGGACCCGAGCGATCAACTCGGGCTCGTTCACCCGGTACGTGGACTGAATGGCAACGACTGATCTGGTCACGTGTCGCTGGGTTAGATGCGCGGGGCGGGAAAAGCGTTCGCTGATGGCGGGCGACGGGCGACGGGCGACGGGCGGTGGGCGGTGGGCGGCGGACGATGGGCGATGGGCAAACTGCGCATCCATCTAAACCCGCCGGAACGCCTTTCGGGAAGGTTCGCTCCGGACGGCCTCGTGTGCGAGTCGGGCTGAGGCACGGCACTCCCCCCGTTCACACTTGCCGCTGGTAACCTGTGCCGGTACGCTAGGCGCATGACATCGCCAGCCGAACCCACCCTCGCTCGTCGACTCGGCGCGTTCGACGCGACGATGATCGTGATGGGCGGGATCATTGGCGCCGGGATCTTCGTCAACCCGAGCGTGGTCGCGAGGCAGGTTCACACCTCGGGGCTCGTGCTGGGCGCCTGGGTGATCGGCGGCGGCATCGCGCTCGTCGGCGCCTTCGTGTACGCCGAGCTCGCGGTGCGCCGGCCTCGAGTGGGCGGCCAGTACGCGTACCTCCGCGACGCATACCACCCGATGGTCGCGTTCCTCTACGGCTGGACACTGCTCCTCGTTACGCAAACCGGCGGCATGGCGGGCGCGGCGATCATCTTCGGCCGCTACTTTCGCGAGCTTACGGGAACGGGTATCCCCGAGCAGGCAGTCGCGGCGCTCGCGCTTGGGATCCTCACGCTCGTGAACTGCTTCGGGGTGCGCGCGGGCAGCAACGTGCAGAGCGCGCTGATGCTGACCAAGCTCGCGGCGATCGCTCTACTCATCGGAGTCGGGCTCTTCGTCGCCACGGCGGCGCCAGCATCGGCATCGGCGGTGTCGCCTGCGGCCGACACCGGCGGCCTCGTCGGTCTCGCGACGGCGATGGTGCCGGTGCTGTTCGCGTATGGGGGATGGCAGACGTCGAGCTTCGTGAGCGGCGAAATGCGCAACCCGCGGCGCGATCTGCCGCGCGGACTACTCGTTGGCGTCGTCGGCGTGATCGTGCTCTACCTCGCCGTCACGTTCGTATGTCTCCGCGCGCTCGGCGTGAGCGGGCTCGCGGCAACGGCGACGCCCGCGTCGCAAGTGATGCGCGGTGCGCTCGGTGACCGCGGCGCGCGTCTCATCGCCCTGGGCATCGCCATCTCGACGGTCGGATTCCTGAGCCAGAGCGTGCTCACGGCGCCGCGCGTGTATTACGCAATGGCGCGCGACGGTGTGTTCTTCAGGGTGGTCGGGACGTTGCATCCGCGATCGCGCGTGCCCGTGGTGGCGATCGTGCTGCAGGGTGCGTGGGCCGCCATCATCGCGCTCTCGGGCAAATACGACCAAATCCTGAACTACGTCGTGTCGATCGACGTTCTGTTCTTTGGGTTGACCGGCGCCTCCCTGATCGTCTTTCGCGCCCGCGCCGCGCGGGAAGACGGAGCGGCCGAAGATGGTGTGCGCGTGCCGCTGCATCCCATCACCACAGGCATTTTCGTGCTGGCCTGCTGGGCGATCTCACTCACGACGATCGTGCAGTACCCGACCAACGCCGGCATTGGTGTAGGCATTCTGCTGCTTGGCGTGCTGGTGTACCAATTCTGGTCGCGGCGCAGTCCGGCCGAGCTCGAGAGCGCTGTTTCCTGAGGCTGCTGGGGTCGTCCAACGGCAGGGACGAGACCGTCGCGCGTAAGGGACAGCAGAGCTCGGTGAGCAGAATCACACCGCCCGCGCAAGTCATTCCTCCATATTGCATTACGCCGACCGGCGGATTTTTGCGCCGCGGCACTGGCTGTGCCTTTCCACAGGGCAACGGGTTAGGACTGTCGAGTTGCTCAGCTGATGGAGGAGTCATGCACAAGCTCGAACTCATCGCCGCAGTAGCCGCGCTCGCGATCGCGTCGCCAGTCATGGCGCAGGGTCGCGGCCGTGGGAATGGCGGCGTTCCGCCGGGTCATCGCCCACCGGCTGGTATGTGTCGGATCTGGATCGACGGCGTTCCACCGGGCCACCAGCCCGCGCCAACGGACTGCGCGACGGCTGCGGCGCGCGTTCCCCGGAATGGCCGTATCATTTACGGCGACGGAACGACCGACCGTCGCGGGACGATCTACGATCGCAACGGGCAGATCATCTACGGTCGTGACGGCCGGGTGGTCTACCCGAACGGTCAGCCCAGCGGGCAGCGTTGCGTACAGCGTGTTGACGTGAACGGACGGATCTACACGGTTTGCGACGACGGCACCACGAACGGCGGCGCGTCGAACACTCGCGCCGGCAGGATCTATGACGGCAGCGCGAGTGGGGGGGGCGCGTCGAACACGCGCGTGGGCCGGATTTACGATGACGGCCGGGTTCGCGACGACGATCGCTCGTACGTCGAGCAGCCCAAGGCAAAGGGCAAGCACAAGTACAAGAAGCCTCACGGCCACGACGAGGACGAAGATCGCAACTAGACGCGGGAATCAGCTCTCACAACGAGTCGTCGTCATCGCCACGATCGCCATGCTCGGCGGTTGCGGCGGTGGCGACGACTCGAATTTTGTGCGCGGGCGCGCGCGTACCCCCGCGACGCTCGAGCCAGTGGCGCAAGCTGGTGTCTACGAGGCGACGCTCCGCGGCGCCTTTCAGCTGGACGATCCGTCGCTCTCGCTGCTGGTCGA
>DATJHY010000059.1:0-14128 GCA_035493635.1 Gemmatimonadaceae bacterium
GTTCCACCTGCTGGCGTCCGCCGGCATCGCCCGCGTCGAGCGCGCCGACGACTTCGTCTCGGCGGGTATTGCCCTCCTGGTGTATGGGATCGGCTACATGGGATTGCGGCAGCCCGAGGTGTTCAGATACCAGACGGCCGAGTATCCGATACCGCTTCGCGCGCCGACGCCGGTGACAGCGCAATTGCCGGCGCCGGAGCCAGAACCCACTGCCCCGCGCTACGAGCGATCGGGTCTCACCGACGAGGAAGCCACACGGCTCGAGAAGGTGCTCACGGCCGTGATGGAGAAGGAGCGTCCGTGGCAGGACAGCGACCTCACTCTGGCCGACCTCGCTGCGCGCCTGTCCACCACGCCGCACAAGCTGTCCGAGGTCCTCAACTCCCAGGTCGGCCAGACCTTCTACGACTTCGTGAATGGCTACCGGGTCCGGGAGGTCCAGCGCCGCATCGCCGCCAAGGAGGCGCGCGAGGTCTCCGTGCTGTCGCTGGCGATGGACGCTGGGTTCGCCTCCAAATCGACGTTCAACCTCGTGTTCAAGAAGGTCACCGGCCAAACGCCGTCCGATTTCCGACAGGCCGCGGGCGCGTAGCCGTCGAAATAACCGGTTTTCGGCTCCCCAGTCTCCGAAAATCGCCGCAACCGCGTCCGATCCGAGCGGCTCGGTCGAAGCCGCCCCGCGCCACCCCTATCCTGACCCGCACAACGCGACCGGATGACCGGTCGCCACAGCGACTCAGGACAATGGGGGAACCAATGAGAAGTCTGAAATGGCTACCGCTACTGCTCACGGGACTTGGAGCAGCCGCGTGCGACAACACCATGTCACCAGGCGAGCCGGGCAACCTGGTGCCGCGGACCGTGGCAGAAGACGACAACCTGCCCGCGATCGAGATGAACGGCGCCCGCTTCCACGCGGAGACGTTCGGGAATCCGGCGAATCCGGTCATCGTGTTCCTGCACGGCGGTCCGGGTGGCGACTATCGGTCACTGCTCAGGTTGGCTGAGCGGCGCAACGGCTACAGCCTGGCCGACGAGTACTTCCTGGTCTACTGGGACCAGCGAGGCTCCGGGCTCTCGCAGCGACAGAACAAGGGATTCCTCACCACCGCCATCTACGTGAACGACCTGAACACGCTCATCGACCGGTACTCGCCGGGACGGCGCGTGTTTCTGATCGGCGAATCGTGGGGCGGCATGTTCGCCACACGCTACATCAATCAGTACCCGCAGCGTGTACGCGGAGCGGTGCTGATCGAGTCCGGGCCACTGGACGGCGCCACGATGGAACGTCTCAAGGGCGACATAGCGCCCATCGACCTTGGATCCGAGTGGCTCAACGACTACGCGTGGAGCAGCCAGTTCCTGTCTCCCGACGACCACGCGCGCATGGACTACGAGCGCATGATCGGCATGAAGGACGGGCAGCCCAAGTTCCACCAGAGTACCGTGGATCCGGCGCCCTCCTGGCGGCTGGGTGCCGCCGCCAACCGGTACATCTCGGAGGACGGGCAGAACGGCAACGGCGTCTTCACCTACGACTTCACCACCAACCTCTCGGCGTTCACTAGGCCGGTGCTGTTCGTCACCGGTTCGTGGAGCGAGGTGCTGGGTGCATCGCTCCAGCAACAGCAGGTGCTGCGCTACCCGTCGGCATCACTGGACGTCGTGGACGGCGCCGGTCACGACGTGGCCTGGGTCAAGAGCGCGGAAGTGATCACACGCATTCGGGCATATCTCGACGCCCGCAAGGGAGACAACCAATGAGACACATCTCGAGCATCACCCTCGGCGTCGTACTGTCGGCGCTCGTGGCGCGCGACGCCGCCGCGCAGTGGAACGTGGCGCGGTTCGGCAGCGAACGGAACCGCGTCTACACCACGTTCGGACTCGATCCGGCGTTAGTCACGTCCGTGGGCTACGGACGCGTCGTTCCACTGTTCAATCATGACTTCCAGTTGACCGGCGACGCCGGTGTGGTGACCGCGCGGCTGGACACGCGCGACTTCCGTGCGCGGCTCGGCACACAAACCTCGGTGGTGCGGTGGCGGTCGCTGCACCTCGCGGGCAGCGCCACGTTCATCGCTCGGGGCACCGAGAACTCGATCTACCGCGCCTTCAACTTTGGCGCGGACCTCACCGGAACGGCGGGGCTGTATCGTCAACGATGGTTCGCGGCCGGCGAATTCGGAAAGGACAAGGCGATCATCACGCACCTGACGAACAGCGAATGGTACCGGACGCACTTCTATCCCGATGCCAAGGACGGCTGGTACCTCGATGCCGGCGGGACCTATCACTACGGCGTGGTGAGCGGCATCGCGCTGGGAAACGCAGAGCTCGTGGGACGCGCCGGGTGGCTCCGGACTGAACGCTTCAACGACATGATGCCGCCGTTGTACGCGACCGTAGGACTGGGATTTGGGTTTTGATGCGAGCGGCGAACTCCAAGGGCACAAACGGCGTCTGGAGGAGGCGCCGGGCGTGCCCGGGGCGGGCCGCTGTCGAGCGCCGCACCCAGATTCAACCGAAGACGGTTTGACATTACACCGGTGCGGCCGTCAAGGCGCGCCCCGCTGCGCCCCTGGCGGCAACAAATCGAAATTCATCACCGCCAACATCGCCGGTGGCACGTTGTGAGTGTTGAATGCGCGCATCGATGGAACCGATGTTGCCGGCGAGGAGCGCAACGAGGACGGCGGAAATGCGGAGCGGCTTCATACCCCTAGAAACGATCGAGCCCGACTCTCGCACACATTGTCGACGGATGCATTCGACCCATCAAAAGGCCATCTTCATCCAGCGTGCCCGAGTCGTCTGCCCCAACGTCCACGTTCAATGCCCTCCCGACGCGAGTTCATCGAAACCGCCGCGTTCTCCGCGCTCGGCTTCTCTGCCCTGGCGAACGCCGCGGCGCAGCCTGGCGCGGCTCACGCCGCCGCGCCGCCTGCTGGCTTCCTCGACCTCGTCCGCCCACCCGATCTCGTCGCCGTCCAAACCGATAGGGGCGACATCCGCCTTGCGGTGGCCAGCAGCGGCCGGTGGGCGAAAGACGACATCATCGTCACGACGACCGTCCGCACAGATGCGCTGAACGTCTCGCTCTCCGCTCCAAGATCGGCAGTCAAGCGACTCCAACTCCGCTGGCGGGGAAACCTCTCCGCAATTCGCCAGATCCTCGGCGACGCCTGGGAGCGTGGCTACGGAGACCTCGAGTGGCACGGCTGGGCCCCCGATCGCGTTATGCCCTGGTACGCCGCGACCACCGATGGACTGCGCACGCACGCGTACGGCGTGCGCACTGGCGCGCGCGCGTTCTGCTTCTGGCAAATCGACCCGCAGGGCGTGAGCCTCTGGGCCGACGTGCGCAGTGGCGGCGTCGGCGTGCAACTCGGTGAGCGCGTGCTCGGCGTCTGCGACGTGGTCTGCCGCGCGGGCCGCACGGGCGAGTCGTCGTTCACCGCGCTGCACGCCTTTTGTGCGCGCATGTGCCCCAACCCGCTCATGCCGGCACATCCGGTGTACGGCCACAACGACTGGTACTGGGCCTACGGCAAGAACAGCGCGGAGACGGTGCTCGCCGACGCGCAACACATCGTCGAGCTCTCGCCGCCGGGCGACAATCGCCCATTCGCCGTCATCGACGACGGCTGGCAACCGGTGCGCGGACAGGCGCGCGCCGGCGTCGGCACGTGGGATCATGGCAACGAGAGGTTCCCCGACATGCCGGGACTCGCCGCGGCGATAGAGCGGGCCGGCGCACGGCCCGGAATCTGGATTCGTCCGCTGCAGGCGATGGCTGAGGCGCCAGATGCGTGGCGGCTCTCGCGCGATCGCGCGTTTCTCGATCCCAGCGTTCCGGAAGTTCGACAGAAGGTCGCCGACGACGTCGCGCGGCTCAGGCAGTGGGGCTTCGAGCTGATCAAGCACGACTACACCACGTACGACATCTTCGGCAGATGGGGCTTTCAGATGGGCGCCGCGTTGACGCGCGACGGCTGGACGTTCGCATCGGGCCCGTCGCGCACGACGGCTGAGGTGATCGACGAACTCTACGAAACGATTCGCCGCGCAGCCGGTGAGAGTTTGATCATCGGCTGCAACACCGTGAGCCATCTCTCGGCCGGGCACTTCGAGATCTGCCGGATCGGCGACGATACGAGCGGCACCGAGTGGCCGCGCACGCGGAAGATGGGCGTGAACACGCTCGCGTTTCGCGGCGCGCAGCATGGCGCGTTCTACGTTGCCGATCCCGATTGCGTCGGCGTGACGAACGCGATTCCCTGGGCGCTCAATCGGCAGTGGCTCGACCTCCTGGCACGGAGCGGCACGATGCTGTTCGTCTCGCTCGACCCGAACGCGCTCGGCGCCGAGCAGCGGCGCGATCTCGCGACCGCGCTGGCGCTGGCGGCGACGCCCAAGCCGGTCGGCGAGCCGCTCGACTGGCAGCGCTCCGTGTATCCGTCGCGTTGGCGATTAATGGGACGCGAGCGGACGTACGATTGGGTCGGCGCGGACGGAGCCGGGCCGCCGTGAGCGTCCTGCTGCTCAGATCAGGTTGTCACCGTGCGTGGAGCGACTCATTTTCGTTTGGCTCGTTGAACCGTCCGCCGGCGGCCGAGTTCCGCGTTCGGCGGACTATACGCGCATTGCGGACTGGAGGCACGCGAATGAATACAGCTGCGGATGCGACGACCGGCATCGCGCAAACGATCATCGACCTCGAACGCCGGGCGCTCGAGCGCTGGGGCAAGGGCGATCCTTCCGGCTTCCTCGAGATCTCCGCCGCCGACGTCGTCTACTTCGATCCCTATCAGCCGCGACGCCTCAACGGCATCGACGAGCTCCGCGCACTGTACGAATCGATTCGGGGACAGGTGCAGATCGCTCGCTTCGAGCTGATCGACCCGCGCGTGCAAGCGGTCGAAGACATGGCCGTGCTGACATTCAATTATGTCGCGGAAGGGACGAACGAGGCGACCAGCCGATGGAACTGTACGGAGGTCTATCGGCGCGAGGCGACAAGCTGGCGGATCATCCAGACCCACTGGTCGTTCACTCAGCCTGAAGGCATCAATGCGTAAAGCCTTCTTCGGGCGTCGACCGTCCTGCTCGCCCTCACCGTTGGCATTCCGCGTTCTCGCCGCCGCACTCGCCATCACGGCGGCACACTCCGCCGGCGCGCAGGATCTTCCCACCGGTCGATTTGCCGGACCGCGCGGCTTGGTGCTGACGATTGCAACGGACAGCACCTGGAGTGTGGGCGTGGCGAGCGGCGTCGTGCAGGTGAGTGGCAAGTATCGCGTGACGAGCGGACGGTTGGAGTTGACTGACAATCCCGGCCCGCGTGCCTGCGCCGCGGGCGCAGGTCGCTACACCTGGCGGTACGGCGCCGACACATTGCGCTTTGCCGTGGTCGACGATCCGTGCACGGGTCGGCGTGGCGTGTTCGCATCGACGTGGACGACGTTGCGCGAGGCGCTCGCGCTCACCCACGCCACGATCATCGATGGCACCGGCGCCGCGCCGCGCGCGGGGATGACGATCGTCATGCGTGGCGGGCGCATCGCGGCGCTCTTTCCCGACGACGCGCAGCCCCTGCCGCCCGATGCGACAGAGCGGAGCGCGGCGGGCAAGTTCGTGTTGCCCGGTCTCATCGACGCGCACGTGCACAACGCGACGAATCCCAGCGGTGAAGACGGTCGTGCGCGCGTCGAGCAGCGGCTGCGCAACGCGCTCCTGGGCGGCGTGGTCGCGGTGCGCGACATGGGTGGCGACGGGCGTGCACTGGCGGATCTTCAGCGCGCCGCGAACGCCGCCGACATCGTGTCACCCGACATCCACTATTCGGCGATCATCGCCGGTCCGACCTTCTTTGTCGACCCGCGCGTGCTGGCGAGCAGTGTGGGCTACGCACCCGGCACGGCGCCGTTCGCGCGCGCGGTCACCGACACCACCGACATGCGACAAGTGATCGCCGAGGCGCGCGGATCCGGCGCGACGGCGGTGAAGATGTATGCGGCACTCGACGCGCCCACGGCCAAGCGCGTGGCAGCGGAAGCGACGCGGCAGGGCCTGCACGTGTGGGCGCACCTGGCGCTGTTTCCGGCGCGGCCGAGCGAGGTCGTCGCGGCAGGAGTCGAGGTTGTGTCGCATAGCCCCTTCGCGATATGGGAGGCAGCGCCGCGCATGCCGGAATACGGACAGCGCAGCCAGATCGACATGTCCGTGACACCGGACAACCCGACAATCCGGCGGCTCTTCGCGATGATGCGCGAGCGTGGCACGATCCTCGACGCCACGTTGTGGGTGATTCACGCACCGGCAAACGCGCCGGACACTTCGATCGTGAAGCGGCGCGAGAAGCTCGCGATCGAATTCACGCGTGCCGCGCACGCGGCGGGAATCCGCATTGCCGCCGGCACGGACGACATGGGCGCCGACAGCGCGGGCGCGCTCCCCAACATCCACCACGAGATGGAGCTGCTGGTGCGCGCCGGCCTCACGCCGATGGAGGCGATCGTCGCGGCGACGCAGACGAACGCGATCGCCACGGGCTTCGAGCGTGACCACGGGACCATCGCGGTGGGCAAGGCGGCTGATCTCCTGGTGCTCGACGCGGATCCCAGCGCGGACATACGGAATACGACGCGAATTGCGTACGTAGTTCGGCGAGGGCGACCGCTGGAGCGCTAGCGATCATCGTAGCTTTCCAGGATGGACGTGGACGACGCGGTCGAATTGATCCGCGACGCAGTTGGCGACGGCGCCTGCTGGCGAACGCGCTGCACTTCGTTCGCGACGCGGAGAGCGTCTTGAGACAACTCACGCAACGCGTTCGCGGCGGCGGACGGATTGTCGTGGTCGAGCATGATCGCCGCGCACCGAGCCGATGGGTGCCGTGTCCGATACATGCCTCGCAGTGGCCGCGATTGGCAGCCTCTGTGGGGCTCGAGGACGCCGCGGTCACCGCGACGCGGCCGTCGGCGTACTCCGGTATGCTGTACGCGGGTGTAGCGAAGCGAAACTGAGCTCGACGTTCATCGTACCCGGCGCGATCGCCCGCATACGCCTGGCCGACAGCACGCGGAAGTGTTCGTCGGTGACGGCGCCCGCGACACGGATCCACAGAACGGCGTCGGACGGCGCATCGGCAACGATTCCACGAATCCGCGAGTCCAGGACGCCCGCGCTCATCCCGTCGACGACGACGTCCTCTCTGACCATCGGCCGCGCCGGCAGCCGGCGGAACTCCCACCGTACTCCACGCTCGCCGACGTGCACCACCATGAACCCCTTGGGTTCGTCGATTTCCGCGACCGACGTTCGCTCGATCGCGCCAGGGTAGAGGACCGGCACGTCGAGTCGTTGGCCTCGCAGGTCGGTCGCCAGGATCTGATGGCGATGGATGTGACCAGCGAGCACCGCGCGGAACTCCGACGGTACGTCGTGCAGGCGCACGACGTCTTCTCCGCTCGTGAACGTGAAGTCGCCGGGGCCGACCGTCGCGCCTTCGGCGCACTGGTGAATGCACAGGAGCCGGTGCGCGGCGCGCTCGTTTTGCCATTCGCTTTTTCGCAGCAACTCGGGGAATCGGCTCCGCACGTTGCTTCGCTCGCACGGGAAGCCGGCGAGCGCCACTCGGATGCCATGAATCTCCACGACGAAGGTTCGGGCGACGTCGAACAGATGGACGTTGGGGTGAGACGCGAACCGCGCGTGCGGCAGGCGGGCTCGTTCGTGATTGCCCGGGACGACGAAGACGGGTACGCCGCGTTCCGCGACGCGACGCAGTGGCTCGAGCGCCTGGTACGCGATCGTCGAGTCGACGTTAGGCCGATCGAACACGTCACCGGCGTGCACCACGATGTCGATCTCACCGGCGAGTGCCGGATAGAGCGCCGCCGCGTAATTGGCGAGAAAATCGCGACCGCGCCGCCGTCGCTCGACGCGCGGACGCACCGGCAAATCGAACCCGAGGTGCGTGTCCGCGAGGAGAAGGATCCGGATCTCTGGCGCCATCTTTCAATAGTATGGCGGCACCGCTCTCCGCCGCAAAACGATGAGATTGCTTGCACGAATGGAGAGGATGAGCCCTATTCGGATCTGGATCGCCGAGCAGCGTTGGCGCTCGGCGCGTCCGCCGGAGGTACTGGGCGATGCGGACATCATCTTCGCAGCCGTGCCGTCGCCATTCGGCCGACAATCACGAGTCGGACGGCCGTCGCGCAGTGGCGGCAATCCTCGCCGCCGTCGTCGTCCTGCTCGGCTGCCGCGGCAGCAGCGACACACCGGCGGCACCGACCCACCCTTCACTCGCCGTTTACTCGATCACACCGGGTGACGGGCCGCCGCGCGGCGGCAACCAGGTGGCCGTATCTGGTACGGGCTTCCAGGAAGGTCTAACGATTACGTTCGACGGAGTCTCGGCAACGCATGTGTTCATCCTCGACGCGCGCACATTCACCGCCGCCGTTCCGGCCCACCCTACCGGAGTCGTGGACGTCGTGGTGTCGGGGCCTGATGGACAGGTGAGCAAATTGACCCGGCGCTATCAATATTGGGATACGCTCGGCGCTTGCGGTGGCTGCTGGGATTACGATCGAATGAGTGCGGCACGGCGAAGACCCTGAGGATTCTGTAACAGACCAACAAGGAAAGGGTGAACGCCGTGCCTCGGTCTCACGCCACGCCGCACCTCAGCGCCGCGAGCGCCTCGTCCCATTCACTCTCGCTGTGCGGCTTCCGCGCTCGAAAGTTGATCCCCAGCGTCCCGAACTTCGCCGCGCTCGACGCTTGGGGCGCATCGGCGTAGACATCCACGCGCGCGGTGATCTCGAAGCCCACGAATCCGGCGGCGACGACCGTCGCCTGGAGCTCTGCTTCCAGCAGAGCGCCGGCGATTCAGCCTTTCCACAGATCGATGTTGCGCTTGCCCTTGTCACCGACCGCCTTCTGCACGAGGATGTCGCCGATCTGGAGCCGCCCTCCCGGCTCGAGGACACGCGCCATCTCCTGCAACGCGGCGAACTTGTCCGGAAAGAGATTGAGAACGCCGTTCGAGATCACCACGTCGGCCGATTCGTCCGGGATGGGCAGTGACTCGGCGAGCCCCTCGTAGAAGAAGACATTTCCGAAGTCGCCTTTGGCTGCACTGGCGCGCGCCCGTTCCAGCATCGCCGGTGTCATGTCGATGCCGGTGACCTGTCCACGAGGTCCAACCATTCTTGCCGCGATCAAGCTGTCGATGCCGGCGCCACACCCAACGTCGACGATGCGCTCTCCGTCGCACAGCGGGCCCAGGGAGAACGGGTTGCCCGTGCCGGCGAACGATGCGATGGATTCCTCGGGCACGCCGTCGAGCCAGCGCTCGTCGTAGCCGAGGATGCCGGCGAGCCGCCGTCCGGTGTGAAAGTGGAATTGCTGAGTGGGGTCGGCCGCGACGTGCGTGTACTCGGCTCGAATCGCCTCACGCAACTGCTCGACATCGAGGCCGTCGATGCCGCGACTCACTCCGGGGACGTCTGCGTTCATGGATGGGCTCACGGGTTCCTCTTGACTTGCCGCAATGATCGCGTATTCTATGGATCATTAGAACAACAGTCAAGACACAGTTTCCCGCGAGCCCATGTCCGGCCATCGAGAATTCAAGGACGCCCTCTACGCGCAGTTCGCGCGCATCGGTCATGCCCTCGCCAGTCCCAAGCGCATCGAGCTGCTCGACCTCCTCGGCCAGGGCGAAAAGACTGTCGAGACGCTCGCCGAGCAGATCGCGACGCCGATCAAGAACACCAGCGCGCACCTCCGCGTGCTGCGCCAGGCCCGGCTGGTCGACACTCGTCGCGAAGGAACCTACGTCTACTACCGGCTCGCCGACGATGACGTCTTCCGTCTGCTCCGATCGCTCGAGTCGCTCGGCCACAGCCGCCTGACCGACGTACAAAGCGTCGTCAGATCGTACCTGGACGGCCGCGACGATTTCGAGCCGGTGTCCTTCAAAGAATTGCGCCAGCTCATGCGCGACGGAGACGTGACCGTCGTGGACGTTCGCCCTGCTGAAGAATACGAGGCCGGACACATCCTCGGCGCGCTGTCCGTCCCCGTTCCCGAGCTCAAGAAGCGGTTGCGAGAAATTCCGAAGGGCCGCGAGGTGATCGCGTATTGCCGCGGCCGATACTGCGTGTACTCGCTCGAGGCAGTGACGCTGCTGCGCAAGCACGGCTACCGCGCGCGGCGAGCGAATGAGGGCCTGCCCGATTGGCGAACAGCGGGGCTTCCGGTGGCGAGCGGCACATGATCCTTCGCCAGTTCCTGCATACCGAGCCAGTGATTGCCGCGTCGTACCTCGTCGGGTGCGGCGGCAAAGGTCTCGGCGCCATCGTCGATCCGGTCGATCCGCCCGATCGCTACATCCAGGCTGCCGCGGACTTCGGCATGGCGATTCGCTATGTGATCGACACGCACGTCCACGCGGACCATCTGTCGACCGGCCGAGCGCTCGCCGACGCGGCGGGTGCGGCGTACGTGCTGCACGAGAGCGCGGCGGCGCAATTCGCATTCGAGGCCGTTGGCGATGGCGCCGAGCTGGAGCTCGGAAACGTGCAACTCCAGGTGATGCACATCCCTGGTCACACCCCCGAGCACCTCGGCCTGCTCGTCACCGATCGGACGCGCGGACCGGAGCCGTGGCTCGTGTTCACCGGTCACACGCTGATGGTCGGCGACATGGGCCGCACCGAGCTCGCGACTGACGCCGAGAATGGTGCCCGCGCGCTCTTTTCCAGTGCGCAACGTCTCAAGCGGCTACCGGATTACCTGCCCGTGTTGCCGGGCGCGTTCGCCGGCTCCGTGTGCGGTCGCGCATTGAGTGGCAATCCCACGTCGACGATCGGCTTCGAGCGGCGATTCAACAAGACATTCGCGATCGGCGACGAGGCCTCGTTCGTCGCGGCAATGCTTCGCGATATCCCACCGCCACCGCCGACGGCTGCGAGGACACGCGCGGCAAACCTTGGCGTCGACTCCGGCGGCTGATGGCGTCGACGGTGCACGTCCACGCGCACGCCAACGCCTCGGGCGTGCTGCAACCCCCGACCGTGTCGCTTGGACTGCGCGCGAACTGGCAGCAGTTCTCGTTGCTCGTGGTGGTCAACGCGTTCGTCGGCGCCATGGTCGGTCTCGAGCGATCCGTGCTGCCCGTCATCGCGACCACGGAATTCCGCGTTGGGTCGACGACGGCGGCGCTGGCGTTCATCGCGACGTTCGGGCTGGCCAAGGCGTTCACGAATCTGGCATCCGGCTGGTTGTCGGACCGCCGTGCACGGCGTTCGATGCTGCTCACCGGCTGGCTGTTCGCACTGCCCGTTCCGCTGCTCATCCTGTGGGCGAACAGCTGGTGGTGGATCGTTTTCGCCAACGCGTTCCTGGGTGTCAACCAGGGGCTCGCCTGGTCGATGACGGTCGTGATGAAGATGGATCTGGCGGGCCCTCGCCGCCGCGGACTGGCGATGGGGATCAACGAGTTCGCGGGATATCTCGCGGTCGGGGTCGCCGGTGTCGTGAGCGGAATTGCGGCGGCTCACTACGGTCTGCGTCCGGGAACGGCGTATCCGGGATTCTTGATCGCCGTCACCGGGCTGCTCTTGTCGCTGTTCGTGCGTGACACGACCGGACATGTTCGGTTGGAGGTCTCGCAGCATGCGGCGTCAGCTACAGCGCGTGATCGCCCGCGGCTCCGCACTATTCTCGCCCGATCGATGTGGTCCGACCCGCGATTGTTCAGCGTCTGCCAAGCGGGACTCGTGAACAATCTGAACGACGGTCTGGCGTGGGGCGTGTTTCCGCTGTTGTTCACGGCATCCGGCCTGCCGCTGCGCGAGACGGGCATCCTCGCCGCGATCTATCCCGTGACGTGGAGCGTCTTTCAGCTGTTGAGCGGTCCCTTGAGCGATCGCTGGGGTCGCAAGAGTCCGATCGTCGCCGGCATGCTGCTCCAGGGAGTGGCACTGGTCGTGATGACGATCGCCCATGGCTTCGTGGCTTGGGCCTGGACGCTCGTCGCGCTGGGTGTGGGTACGGCGCTCGTGTATCCTTCGCTCATCGCCGCCGTCGGCGACGGCACCCACCCGTCGTGGCGTGGCGTCGTAGTCGGCGTGTATCGCCTGTGGCGCGACCTGGGATACGTGGCCGGCGCTCTCCTCGCCGGCGTCATGACCGATCTCCTCGGAAGCTCGGCGGCCATTCGTATCGTGGGAATTCTGACAGCGCTGTCCGGAGTCGTCGTGGCCATACGCTTCCAGTCAGGCGACCGGCAGCGGAGTTGACCGGGCCGCCGCCTGTTGCCCAGGCGGACGGCAACGCACCACATTTTGACCGGCACTTTTCCGCCCGGCCTCCGCCCCTCCCGCCTGGATCCGTTCCGTGCGAATCCCGTTCAGCCTCTCCGCGCTCGCGTTGGTTGCTGCGCCTTGCTCGTTCATCGCGGCGCAGTCGCCATTCGACTCGCTCCACTTCCGCTCGATCGGACCATCCGCCACCGGTGGACGCGTGCACGACGTCGAAGTCGATCCAAAGGATCCTTCGACGATCTACGTCGCCGCCGCCTCGGGCGGGATCTGGAAGACGACCAACCACGGCACTTTCTGGACGCCGATCTTCGAGGGACAGGCGGACAACACCTTCGGCGATCTCGCCATCTTCCCCGGTGACACCAAGATCATTTGGGCGGGCACGGGCGAGCAGAACAACCGCCAGAGCTCATCGTGGGGCGGCGGCGTCTATCGCTCCACGAACGGCGGCACCACCTGGACGCACCTCGGTCTGACCAACACGCGCGCCATCGCGCGCGTCGTGCCGCATCCGACGAATCCCGACATCGCCTACGTGGCGGCCGCTGGAAATCTGTGGGCGGCGAGTCCCGACCGCGGCGTGTACAAGACGACTGACGCCGGCAAGACGTGGACGAAGGTGCTGTACGTCGACACCCTCACCGGCGCGACCGATCTCGTGATGGACCCGCGCGACCCGAACGTGCTCTACGCCGCCACGTACCAGCGGCTGCGAAGCGCCTTCGGCTACAACGGCGGAGGACCGGGAAGCGCCTTGTACAAGACTACTGATGGCGGAGCGACCTGGAAGAAGCTGGAGACCGGCATCCCCACCGGCGACAAGGGCCGCATGGCGCTGGCGATCGCGCAGTCCAATCCGGACGTGCTCATCGCGCTCGTCGAGCACGCGACGGAATCGGGCACCTACCGCACCGAGGACGCGGGCGCGACGTGGAAGAAGATGAGCCGCTCGAATCCGCGCCCGATGTACTTCAGCGCGCCCTACATCGATCCCACCAACGACAAACGGGTCTGGGAGCTCGGCGTCACGATCTTCAAGAGCGAAGACGGCGGCGCGACATTCGAGAACATGCCGAACTCGCCAACGTACGACGTAGGCCTCAAGACCGATCACCACACGATGTGGATCGATCCGCGCGACTCGCGCCACACGCTCGTTGGCGGCGACGGCGGCATGCACGAGAGCTGGGACCTGGGCCTCACGTACACGCGGCTCAACAACATTCCAATTGGACAATTCTATAAGATCGCCGTCGACGACCGCGATCCGTACTGGATCTATGGCGGCCTGCAGGACACGCACTCGTGGATGGGCCCGAGCGCGACGCGCCACTGGCTCGGCATTCTCAACCAGGATTGGAAGCAGATCGGCTTCAGCGACGGCACCGGGCAGGCCGTCGACAAGTCGGGTTATCGGACGGTTTACACGACCTCCGACGGCGGCAACATCCAGCGCTTCGACCCCGAGACAGGAGACCGGCTCGACATCAAGCCATCGGCGCCAAAGGGCGAGCCGCCGTATCGATGGGACTGGGACGCACCCGTCGTCGCGTCGCGGAATCGCGCGGGCACGCTCTACCTCGGCGCGAATCGCCTCTTCATCTCGAAAGACTACGGCAACAGCTGGACGCGCACCGAGGACCTGACGCGTCAGGTCAATCGTGACACGCTCGCGCTGATGGGCGTGCTCGGCAAAGACGTGAAGATCTCGAAGAACGACGGCGAGTCGAGCTTCAGCGAAATCACGACCATCGCCGAGTCGCCGCTCGATGCCAAGATCC
>DATJHY010000060.1:0-68435 GCA_035493635.1 Gemmatimonadaceae bacterium
TGCGAGTCGAGGCCGTACTTCTGGCCGCCTCGCTCGATGGTCCAGTCGCGCGGGCTGCGGCCACGATGCTCCTCGGCCGCGATCTCCGCCTCGCGGTACGCGAGATAGATCGCCTTGACGGCGCTGTCGTTGCGCTGTGCCGTGCTGAGCGGCAGCCGAAGCGCGTTCGGACGGAGCTCGATGCGCGGATCGGGCAGCGCCGGGTCGATGCCCGTGGCCATGCTCGGCGGGCCGCCGCCGGTCCCGGTGCCCTTCCCCGTGTCGACGCCCGCGATCGGGCTCGCGGTTGGCGGCGCGATCGGTGGCAGGGTCGAGGGAATATTCGACGGGGCGATCAATCGCGGCGGACGGGCGGTGCGTTTCGGCGCGACTTTGCCGCCGCCGCCACCACCCGGCTGCGTCGCGACTGGCTGGACCCGCACGTACTGGATTCGCTCACTCGAAAACTGTTCGCGCGACGGACCGAGCAGCGCGGCGATCGGATACCGGAACGTGATCGACGCGATGAGCGCAATCACGATCACGTGAATCGTCACCGACAACGCGATTGACGCGCGCTGCTTGGGACGGGGCTCGAACAGCGAGCGCTTCATCCGACTTCGGCTCCCATCGACGCGAGGACGCGTCCGGCACGCTGGGCTGCTTCGGCAATGCGTGCGGGCGAGGTGACGAAGGAGATCCGGAAGAATCCCTCGCCGCCAGCTCCGAATGCCGAGCCGGGCATCACCACCACCCCTTCGTCGTCGAGGAGCCGCTCGGCGAACAGCGCGCTCGGGATCTCGCCGGGCAGCGGAATCCAGAGATACATCGTCGCTTTGGGCGTGTCGCAGGCGAAACCCGCCGCGCGGAACGCCGACACGGCCGCGTCCCGCCGCGCCTTGAATGCCGCGATGTTGCCGGGCATGAACGCGTCGTAGCTCTCGAGCGCGGCGACACCGGCCGCCTGCACCGCCATGAACTGACCGGTGTCGACGAACGTCTTGACCTTGGTAAGCACGGACGCGATGTGCGGCGCGGCGACCGCCCACCCGCACCGCCAGCCGGTCATGTTGTACGTCTTGGACAACGAGTGAAACTCGATGGCTACGTCCCGCGCGCCCTCGAATTCAAAAATGCTAGGCGGCACGTAGCCGTCGAACGCGAGCTCGGAATACGCATTGTCGTACACGAGCAGGATGCCAAGCTCGCGGCAGCGCTCCACGACGCGCGCGAGATAATCGCGAGGCGCGATCGCAGCCGTCGGGTTGTTCGGGTAGTTCAGGTATATGATGCCGGTGCGCCGCAGCGTCTCGTCCGGAATCTCGTCCAGATCGACGAGGAAGTTCGTGCGCGGACGCAGCGCGTACCGGTACGGCTCGCCGCTCGCGAGCAGCGTGCCGCCCTGGTAGGCGTTGTATCCCGGTTCGGGAATGATCGCCAGCCGACCTGGCTCGAGGTACGCGAGCGCGAGGTGCGCGATGCCTTCCTTGGAGCCGATCAGCGGAACGATCTCTTCGAGCGGATCGATTCGCAGCGCAAATCGCTTGAGCATCCACGCGGCGATCGCCTGGCGAAAGGCGACGAGCCCGAGCCCAAAGCCATATCGGTTGAGCGCTGGCGTGGACGCCGCCTTCGTGAGCGCTTCGACGACGCCGGCCGGGGCTGGGAGGTCGGAGTCCCCAGCGCCGAGGTCGATGACGTCGACGCCCCGGGCGACCAGCTCACGCTTTTTTTGCGGGATCGAGGCGAGCGGATACTCGGGCAGCGTGCGAAATCGGCCTACGGGCTGTGGAGTGGAAGCCACTTATGCGTCCGTCGTCACAGGGTTCCGTACTCGGGACAGTCCGAGGACCTCCACTTCTACCTCATCCCCGGGCGAGAGTTTCCCCACGCCCGCCGGCGTGCCGGTCAAGACCAGATCGCCGGGCTCGAGCGTCATGATCCGAGAGATGAAGGCGAGCACGTCGGGTATCGAGAACACCATGTCCGAAGCCTTCCCGCGCTGCCGCTCGACGCCGTTGACGCGCGTCACCACGGTCAGGCTCGACAGATCGGCCGGCGTGGTGGCCGGCTCACCAGTGGGGCAGAACGTATCGAAGCCCTTGGCGCGGGTCCATTGCGAATCGGAACGCTGCAAATCGCGCGCGGTGACGTCGTTGACCGCCAGGATCCGGTCCACGGCACCGCGTGCCTCCTCAGGAGATACGCCCTTGAGCCGGCGACCGATGAGGACCCCGATTTCGCCCTCGTACTCGACCTGGCCGGATTGCGGTGGCAAGACCACCGATTCACCGTCCCGGATCATGCTCGAGGGCGGCTTAAGAAAGATTAGTGGTTCCTTGGGCACATCGTTGCCCATCTCTTTGGCGTGGTCGCGATAGTTGCGGCCGACGCACACGATTTTGCCGGGACGGTTCATGGAAGGCGAATGCGCGAATCGAAAAGAAGGTTCAGAGCGTGCTGGCGTAAAATGTCCTGATCGAGGCGATCAGGTCAGACCACCGAGCCACGACCCTGTGCGCCGGCGGCAATCCTTCGAGCAATCCGCGGCCGTAGCTCTTGGTAATGACCCGGGGATCGGCAATCACCACGACACCGCGATCTACACTCGTGCGAATCAGCCGGCCAAAGCCCTGCTTGAGACGAAGCGCCGCGTGCGGGAGCATGTACTCGCTGAACGCGTTGCCGCCACGCGCCTCGATGGCCTCGCAGTGCGCGGCGGTGATCGGCTCCGTCGGTACGCGAAACGGCAGCTTGGCAATGAGCAGGGCGCGCAACGCGTCGCCCGGTACGTCGACACCTTCCCAGAACGATGAGGTCCCCAGGAGCACCGCCCCGCCCGAGTCGCGAAAGCGCCCGAGCAGCGTGTCGCGTGTTTCGTCGCCGTGCACGAGGATCGGCCATCGACGATCGAGCCCTCGGGCGCGCAGCTCCGCGGCCATCGCGCGCACGTCGCGATGACTCGTGAACAGCACGAACATTCCCCCGTTCGCCGCCGTCGCGAGGTCGACTGTTATGCGAGCTACCGACGCGAAATGCCCGCCCGCATCGACGTTCGGCGCGGGGACGTCGTTCGGCACGGCGAGAACGGCCTGCTCGCGATAGCGAAACGGCGACGCGAATATCCCGGTTCGCGGCTCGAGCTCGGGCTCGTTCAGGCCGAGTCGATTGGACAAAAACTCGAACCGTCCGTCGGCGGCGAGCGTAGCGCTGGTCACGACGGCGGTCGTCACGCGCTTGAAAAGGTCGTCTCGCAGGATCGGCGCGAGGTCGAGCGGAACGGTCGACACGCTGACGGCGCGCTCGCGACCGCGTGATTCGATCCAGCGCACGGTCGGCTCGCCGGTGCCCGGGTCGAGCGCGCGACGCAGGCCGTCTCCGGCGAGCTGAAGCCGGCGAATTACCGCGCGCATCTCGTTCAGCAACGGCATCACCGATTCGTCAGGCCGGCTGGCGGTCTCGAGTCGCTCGCGGACGAGCTGCAGGCCTTCCGACAACAGCTCGATTTCGCCGAGCGTGTTCTCGAGCGCCACACGAAGGCCGGCGCGCCAGATGGGGTGCGTCGCGAAGTCATCGGTCAGGCGGACGACGGACTCGCCGCTCTCCTGGAGAAACACCTCGAGGAGGTCGAACAGCGCGCCGCTCTTGTCACGCGCACCGTGCACCGCGGGCTCGAGCCGCGTGGTCACGACGTCGAGGCTCGCGACGCTCAGCAGGTCGCTTGCCGCGGCGAGCCGCATGACGAGCGCGCTGAGCAGCCCTTTGCCGCGCCGGTCGAGGCGATTGAACAGTCGCTGCAGCGAACGACGCGACACCGTCGACCCGAGGTGCGCCGCGGCGGCGTCCTCGAGGTGGTGACCTTCGTCGACCACGAGCCGCGTGTACGCCGGCAGCACCGCCGCTTCGCCCCAGTTTCCGGATACGCGCCGCACGGCGAGGTCGGACAGCAGCAGATGATGATTGACGACGATCACGTCCGCCTGCGCGGCTTCCTTTCGCGCCTTGAACAGAAAGCACTTGTCGTATGCAGGGCAGCGCGCGCGCTGGCACAGATCGGGTTCCGCGGCAACCTCGTCCCAGATTTCGGAGCGTGGCGCGATGGTGAGATCGCTCAACGAGCCATCGCGCGTGCGCTCTGCCCACGATTGAATCGCGTCGAGCTCCCGCTGCACGCCATCCTCAAAGAGCGCGTTCCCCGACGCGCGCGCCTGCTCCAGCCGCACGAGACACAGGTAGTTGCGCCAGCCTTTGAGCAGCGCGAAGCGAACCGGCTGATCGTCGATCGCGCGAGCCAGGAACGGTAGGTCTTTCCCGACGAGCTGCTCCTGGAGATTGATCGTGTTGGTGGAGACGACCGTGCGCTCTCCATTGGCGCCGGCCCAGCGCAGCGCCGGCACGAGGTAACCGAGCGACTTGCCAACACCGGTTCCGGCCTCGAGCAGTCCCACGCCACCGTCGTTGTACAGGCTCGCGATTTCCATCGCCATCTCGCGTTGGCTCGGCCGATCTTCATATCGCGCAAGTTGACGGGCGATAGGACCGCCAGGACCGAGGTCGCGGTCGATCCGGGATGGCTCGATGCGCGTGTGTTCGGCGCGCGCCGGCACCTCGACAACGACGTACAATTCGCGCGCGGCGTTGTCGATGATGGCGAAACCGATCCCGTCGTCCGCAATACGCGCCGCGACTTCGTAGTCCGGCTGCGAGGGTTCGAGCACACCGGACGGGTGATTGTGCACCAGCATCTCGCCACGGTTGGCAAACCCTGGAAGCGCCAGCACGCTGCGAGAGTCGCCGCGAGCGACGGTGCGGGCGGTCTGAATGACGCCGGCCGAGTCGAGGGTGCAGACGAAGCAGACTTCCCGACCGCCGGCCAGCCGAATCGCAGCCCGCATCGCGAGGGCGGCCGTTGGGTGCAGGCGGGACTTCGGGTCGGCCGCGACGGATTGCATGCTATTCGAATATACGTCCGAACAAGAACCGAAGGAAAGCGGAACGGCGAAAGGCTAAGGGCGGGCGCTAGGACCGGGAATGCCAAAGTGCGGAAGTGCCAAACGACGAAGGCGCCAAACGACGAAGGTGCCAAACGGCGTCAACGGCGCCGGACGAGGAGCGAAGGGCGTGCAGGCTGCGTACGAATGGCTGCCTATGAACCCGCCTTTCGCGCCGTTCGGCATTCGCGCCATTGACGAGTTTTGGCCCTCTCGCTTTTTGGCGCCTTCGCCGTTCGGAACTCCCGGTCTTTGGCATTTCCGGTCTTAGCGCCCGCTCTCAGCCGTCCGCATTTCAAGTCTTCAGCGGTTTTTTCTTCGCTGCCGGGAACAGCACGTTATTGAGTATCAACCGATACCCCGGCGAGTTCTTGAACAGCGACAGATCCGTTGGCGGATTCCCGATCGCGTGCTGGGGGTCCTCGGGGTCGTGGCCGCCGTAAAACGTCCACGTGCCTTTGCCGTAGTCGCCGTGGATGTACTTCACCCAGGGTGCACCTTCCTCGTTGGCCAGCACGGTGATGCCAGGCTTGAGGACGGCCTTGTTGAAGCTCGTCGTGACGCCGAAGAAGTCGTTGACCACGGCGCGATGATCCTGCACGAGCATCGAGTTCACCGGATCGATCTTCGCCGAGAAATTGAACAGCGTGAAGGTGCCCAGCGGCTGGCGCCTGGCCGGCACGTTCACCTGGTGCCCGTCGATGTCACTCATGGCATTCACAAACGGCGACTGCTCCAGGTGCGCGTCGCGAAACGCGAACGTGCGCGTCCAGTCCATCTTCCGGTCGGCGTCGGGGTCCATCGGCGTACCGTCGATGAAGCTCTGCGCGATGTCGACGTTGTGGCCGGCGATCGCCAGCTCGAGCGTCTCCGTGGCGCCGCACATCGCGAACAAAAATCCGCCGCGATCGACGAACTCGCGGATCTTTTCCGCCACGTCCTTCTTGAGCGCGGGCATGTTGGCGAAGCCGAGCCGCTTGGCGGCCGCGGTGTTCTTCTGCAGGAGATCGATGAACCAGGGGGCGTCTCGATATGCCAGATAGAACTTGTTGAGCTGCCCCGTGAAGTCCTCGTGGTGCAGGTGCAGCCAATCGTACTTCGAGAGATCGCCGTGCTCGACCTCGTCGTCGTACACCGCTGTATACTCGATGCCCGCATACTTGAGGGCGAGCGTCACAGCGTCGTCCCATGGAAGCGCATCGGCCGGCGTGTACACGGCGATCTTCGGCGCCTTCTCGAGCGGTACGGCTTCCATGTTCTTCGCCGCGATCTCGGCGCGGATCTGTCCCAGGGCCCCGTTGTCGACCGGCTCGACCGTGATCCCGGCAAGACCTGCCTGGCGCCTGAGCTCTGGCGTGTCGCCGAGCAGGAACGATCCACCGCGGTAGTTGAGCAGCCATTCGGCGGTCACGCCTGCCTTGATCGCGTTGTACGTGAGGCCGTACGCCTTGAGATGGTTCTGCTGCTGATCGTCCATCGGCACGAGCAGCCGCTGCGCGGCGAGCCGGGCCGCCGAGACACACACCAGCGACAGCGCGAGCACGAACGCGGCGGTGCGTCGTGCGACGTTTGATGATCTGGACATTACAGTGACGGGGGAATCGTGGCCTTTGCCAACTCCAGCTCCCGCCGGGCCTGCGGCACGAGCGAGCTTTGCGGATGCGTCAGGATCAGGTGCTCGAGGTGGCTCGTGGCACCGGCATTGTCGCCCGACGCGCGAAGCGCCCGAGCCCATTCCAGCTCCGCTTGCGGCGCTTCCGGCGAGTCCTTTTCCTGGTCGACGATTCTTTTCCAGAGCACGATGGCATCGGGGAGGTTGCCGCGCGCCGCGTTGAGCTGCGCCGCCATCGACAGCAGCAGCGATCGAACGACCGGCGTCGAGTCCGCCGCGTTCACGAACTGCGCGACGGCGCTCACGCTGTCGCCGCGCGCGAGCGCGAGGAAGGCGCGACCAATCGCCGGCGCGCTGTCCACCTTGAGCCGCGCGACCAGCCCCAGCGCCAGCGCCAACTCGGGTGAGGTCTCCGTTCCGCTTCGCAGCATCTTGCCGGCTGCCTTGAGATTTCCCTCATAGAGCGCGAGCCATCCGGCGGCGTCGCTCGAGTCGCCCTCAACGCCCGATGCAGCGAGCGCGGCGCGCGCGCGCACCATGTCGCCGGTTCGCACCCAGCCCCAGGCAATCGTGCGCGTGAGCGAGTTGCGGGCGCCCGGTGTCAGATACCTGTCGTACGCCTGCGCGAGTTGGTCCGCCTCGGCCGGCCGACCGAGCGCGGACAGTGCCCGCGCATGGAGCGGCAGGTACGCTCGCACGATGAACGCCGTGTCCCCTTGCGCGTCGCCGAATGGCGCGAGACGCAGCGCGGCCGCGGCGTCGCCGGAATTGAGCGCCGCAGTCGCCGCACGGACGGCGACCTCCGGGATGCGGCGCCAGCGGAGCGCCGACTCGAGCGCCTCGCGCGCGATCGACCACCGTTCCTCGGCTTCGGCGCGCTTGGCGAAATCCGACCAGGCGTCGGCGGACGCGCTGTCGGGCGGAAGCGCCTTGAGTGCGTTCCAGGCGTCGGCGGGTGACCCCCAGTTCATCTCGAGCTCGGCCAGAGCGCGGCGCGCCGCCACCTCGATCGGCAGCGACAGAAACGTTTCGCGAATCTGGTCGCGCGCGGACGACGGCGCCGGCGTGAGCGCGTACGCCGCGGCCTGCTCGAGGTAATCCGCGCCCTCGAGCGCATGACGCCAGGCTTCCGCCGACTCCACCCACTGCCCCTGTGCCGCCCGCGATTGTGCCACCTCGAGTTGCAGATCGCTCAGTGTGCCGAGCGTCTGTCGTGCTCGCGCCAGAACGCTGTCGGCCGAAGCCGAACGATTGCGCTCCAACAGCAGCCGCGCGTATTCGCGATACGGCGCCGCGCTGGAGGGAACGTCGCGCGTCCAGCGCTCGAACGCGCGACGGGCGTCCGCATCACGCGCGAGCGATTGCAGCGTGCGCAGCTGGATCGTACGGTAGGTCTCGTCTCGCGGACTGGCCGCTATCAAGGTGTCGAGCGGCGCGAGCAGCGAATCCGACATCCCGAGCTCGGCGTACACGCGCTCGAGGCCGAGCATCGCGTTGACCGCGGCCGGCGTGCGAAGAGCGGCGCGAAAGAGCGGCGCCGCTTCGCGGTACTTCCCTGCAGCCTCGAGCTCGAGCGCCTTATAGAACCCCATCGTGTCGGCCGGTGCCTGCGCCGCGGCGAGCGCGGGCCGCGCGACGCCGACTGACAGCAACATCGCGAACGTCCACCAGCAGCGCGTCAGCGCGGGCCGGTCGGAGCAATCGCTACGGGTTCCCTGCATTGATTCGCTTGAAGTACTCGAGAATTGCCCGCCGCTCGTCGGCGCTCAGCCCGCGCAGCTCTTCCCACGTGGGCTCGCGGAATTTCGTCGCCGCGCGTCCGGTCGCGTTCGTGTTGTCGGGTCGGAGTTCGTTCCCACCCTTTGCCGACGTCGCCTCACGCTTGCCGGTGTCCTCGCGATCGTCCTTCTGGAGCGCGCGGCCAGCATCGAGCAGCTTGCGGAACAGCTGTTGCTGCCGCGCGATCGTCGTCGCGTCGAGCCGTCCGCCGTCGAGCGCATCGGCGAGCTGCTTCGCTTCCTTGGCGAGTTGCGCCGCGCGGTCGCCGCCGACGGACTCGCCCATCTCGTCGAGCTGTTGCGCCACCTGGCGCTGGTCGCGAGCCAGCGCGCGCGCCGTTGCCTGCATCTGCGACGACACCGATTGCCCGAGGCCCGGCAAGATGCTCTGCGCCTGCGCGTTGATGGAGCCCTGCTTCTTCGCCATCTCCTGGAGCTGCTGGAGCATCTCGGCGAAACCGGTCGCGGAGCTCGAGCTGTTGGCCTTCTCGCGGTCGCGCGCGAGCGATGCGGCCGCGCGATTCAACGCGTCTGCCGCATCGCCCAGCGCACTCGCCGCCTGCTGTCCGGTGCGCGCATCCGCCGTCGCCTTCATCGCGTCGGACACTTTCTGCTGCGCCTCGGCGACCGAGCGCTGCGACCGACCCGACAAAAGCGACGTCTTTTGTCCTTCCTGCTGCAGCTTCTGGGCGGAGTTGTCGAGGCCCTGCTTGACCGCGCTCTGCTCGCCGCGCAGCTCCTCGGGCTTGGTCTCGCCCGAACGCGCCTTTTGCTCGAGCTGTTGTTCCTGTCGCGCCATCTGGAGCATGTCCTGGACGGCTTGGTCCAACGCGCCAGTAAGCTCCGACTTCCACTCGTTGACCTGCGACTCGCGAGCTTCCTTCATGGCGTCCGACGCCCGTTGCATCTGCGACGCGGCGTCCTTGGCATTCTGCTCCATTCCTCCAGCCTGCCCACCACGCTGCTGGCCGGATTGAGCCTGCTGGCCCGCTTGGTTCTGTTGGCCAGGTTGCTGCCCGGGTTGCTGGCCGGGTTGCTGACCTGGCTGCTGACCGGGCTGTTGCCCCGGCTGCTGTTGCCCGGGCTGCTGCTGTCCCTGATTCGCGCCCGGATTCTGAGCCTGCGCACTCTGATTCTTGGGCGGCTGCTGTCCGGCCGCCTGCCGCATCGCGTCCTGCGCTGCGTCTGCGTGCTTCTTCGCCTCCTGCGTGCCGCTCGCGCCAGCGTCGGCCTTTTCCTGCTCCAGCCGCTGCTGCAGCTTCTTGAGCTCGTCGGTGAAGCGTTGCGAGCGGTCGGCGAGCTGCTTGGCTTCGGCTTTTTGCGCCTCATTGGACTTGGACCGCGCGGAATCGGCGAGCGCCTGGTCGCGCTGCGCGATCTCCTTGGCCTCATCCTTGAGCGTCTGCATCGCGCCCTCGAGCGCGGCGCGCTTGAGCATTTCGGCGCTCTTCTCCAGCTGTTCGCGCAGACGCTGCTGCATCGCCTGCAGGTCCTTGAGCGATTGCTCGGACTGCTCTCGCGACAATTGTTGCGTGGCGTTCTCGAGCTTCTGCATCTGCGCCAGGAGCTCGGGCGTGAGCGCGTCGCGGAGGAGCGCTTGCGCTTCCTGCAACTCGCGCGAGAGAGTGCTGTCGAGCGCACCCGCCTGCTTGAGTTGCTGCTCGAGCGCGGCGGCCGCCTGCTGCAGATTCTTGATCTGTTCGGCCATTGCCCGCTGGTCCTTGGCGACGGCCTTGGCCTTCTCGGCGGCATCGTAGCTCATCGAGCCTTGCTGCTTGCCCGATGCGGCTCCGTTCGGCGGCGGATCTTGCTGTGAGGAGCCGCCACGCATCGAGCGGTCGCGCGACGCGTCGCTCGTGCGATCCTGCAGTGACTTTTCCGCCTGCGCCGCGGAGCGCACCTGGCTCACCGCCGAGTCCAATGAGGCGCGAGCGATCGCGCGTCGCTCTTCCATCGTTGGAATCTTGAGCAGCAACTCGCGGCTCTCGCCGCGCTGCGCCCAGGGCGAGTTGTCGACCGCTACGATCTTGGCGTGGAGAGCCTCGCCGGGCTTGAGCCCGCGTGGCGCAAGATCGAGCACGACGCTGCCGTCCCACACGGCGGCCGCGTTCTGCGCGACCGTCTGCGATCCTGGTGTCTCCGCCCAGCCCGCCGGCACCGATTTCCAGGTCACGAGCTCGATGTGCGCCAGGCCGTGGTCGTCGGTCGCCGTGGCACGAAGCGTCACGCGGTCGTCGCCCGCGACGATCGTGTCGGTCCCGGGGGCCACGAGATCGACATGCGGAGCGGAGTCCGTGACGACCTCGAGCTCCACGGCGGCCGGGACGTCGGTGATCGGACCCGACATGCCATTGGCGACCCAGACGTAGCGGCCACTCGTGCGCGGTGCGAATCGGCCGGCGAACGCGCGGTCGTTGACATTCAGCGTGATCGTATCGTGCTCACCCGCCAACCACACACCGCGCAGCCGCGATGATGCGCGTCCGGACACATCGACGATGGTCCCTTGCGGCAAACGGGCGGGCTCACCAACCGCGAGTCCTTCGGCGGGTCTGCCCAGGTACGCAGGATAGGTAGCGCGGATGGATACGGCGCCGACGAACGGCCGATCGGTCACGTGAACAACGGCGGTGTCGCTCGTCGAGCGGCCGTCGCTCGCGACGATGGTCAGGTCGCCACGAAGCGGACCGACTTCCGCCACGACTCGGCCGCTGCTTTGGTCGACGGTGATCGTGCGCGTCGACCATGCTTCGCCGGGGACGCGCTCGGACAACGTGATCTTGCCGCGGCGCGGCGCCGCGATGTGCAGCCGCAGTGTCTCGCCGCGGAGGACCGCTGGCGGCAACCCCTCGAACGCGATTCGCGGCAGGAGTGTGCCGCGCCACGCGCTCACCGGTTTGAGAAGGGCCAGCATGCCGTCGTTGAAGTTCGGTGCCGCAAACGCGAGCGCCGCCGCGGCGACTGTCGCCGCGCCGGTTGCCTGCACCGCGCCGCGACGAACAGCCCGACGCTCCGCTGGCGCGAGCCTCCGCGCCGCGGGCGCCAGCCGCGCGGCTACCAGCGTCGCGGCGCGGCGGCCAAGCGCCCCGGAATCAGCCACCTCGATCACACCACGCAGCGCGCCCGAACGCAGCGCCTGCTCGCGTTCGATCGCCGCGGCGACGCTCTGGCGCGTGGCGCGGCGCTCGAGACGCCGTGCAGTCCAAAGCACCACGCCAACGTTGGCGCCCGCGATCAACAGCCATACGGCGAACGGCAGGCCGCGCGGCAATGACATCCACCGTGCGCTACCGAGCGTCGACGCGCCCGCGGCGAGGAGAATCGCCGTGAGACCGACTGAGAGCGCCAGCCCCACGAGCACGTGCATGCGTCGCAAGCGCGCGCGCTCGCGTTCGACCAGTTCGATGACGCTCATGGCGTGGGCCGGCTCGTGACTGCGTAGACGAAGAGGTTCACACCCATACGGAGCGCCGCCTCGTGCAAGGCGGGTGGATCATGGTAGACCTCGGGATCTTCCCAACCGTTCCCGAGATCGCTGGAGAAGCTGTAATACACCGCAAGGCGGTCGCCGAGGAAGATCCCGAATCCGCGCGCCGGGAGTCCGTCGTGCTCGTGAATCTTCGGAATGCCTTTCGGAAAGTCGTACACGAGGTGGTAGATCGGATGCGCGAGCGGCACGTCGACGAGCGGTCGGTCGGGAAACACGCGCCGAATCTCGCGGCGAAAGCTTTCGTCGAGGCCGTAGTTGTCATCGACGTGCAGGAAGCCGCCGCGCGTCAGATACTCGCGAAGGCGGACGACTTCGGCGTCGCTGAAGTGGATGTTGCCGTGGCCGGTGACGTGGATGAACGGATAGTCCCACAGCTTGTCGTCCATCAGCGTGACCCGCGCCTCGGTCTTGTCGACCTGGAGCGACGTCCGCTGTCGAATGGCGGCCAGCAGGTTGGGCAGGCTCGACGGATTGGCGTACCAGTCGCCGCCGCCGTCGTACTGGAGGCGCGCGATGGTGAGCAGCGGCGGCACTGGGCGAGCGCCGATCAGTCCGAGCAGTACTGCGGCTCCGAGTACGCGCACCTGTCGCCAACTTCCGTGGATCATTCGTTTTCCTCTCCCGCGGTCGTGCCCTGGGCCAGCCGGTACGCCACGTTCTTTGCAATTCCCAACTCGCGCGAAACGAGCGCAGCTGCGTCACGCGCACTCATTCCGCCCGCCCGCAAGCCGCGCACGCGTTCTCGGACGAGCTCGTCGTCGACCCGCGCCGGCGCACCACCACCAAGCAGCAGGACGATCTCGCCCCGTGGAAGGTGATCCTCATAGTACGCGCGGAGCTCGCTGACCGTTCCTCGTCGGGTCTCCTCGAATCGCTTGGTCATTTCGCGGGCCACAACGGCCGGCCGCTCGCCGATTCCGAGTCGCTCGAGCTCGGCGAGCGTGTCGGTCAGCCGATTGGCCGACTCGTACAGCACGACGGTATGGTGGGCATTCGTAATCTCGTCGAGTGCATCGCGCCGGGCACGTCCCGTCCGTGTAAGGAAACCGAAAAAGCTGAACCGCGTGGCGTCGAGTCCAGACGCCACCAGCGCCGCGAGCAGCGCCGACGGACCCGGCACCGGCACTACGTCGACGCCCGCCTCGATCGCGGCGCGCACGAGTCGCGCGCCCGGATCGGAGAGCAGCGGTGTTCCGGCGTCCGACACGAGCGCGAGCGATTCGCCGTGCTGGAGGCGCGAGATGAGCTCCGGCGTCGTCTTGGCCTCGTTGTGCTCATGGTGGGCGGCGAGTCGCGTGCGGATTCCGTAATGGTCGAGCAGGTGGCGTGTGTGTCTCGTATCCTCGGCGAGGATCAGATCGACCGCCTTCAGAACCTCCACCGCGCGGAAAGAAATATCCCCCATGTTGCCGATGGGGGTGCTGACGACGTACAGGCTTCCACGATTCTCCGATTCCGTCACAAGACCTTCCAGGGCATCTGATCGAACAGCCCCGCCGACTGAAAGATGTGGCGCCGATCCCAGGTCAGCTCCCGAAACAACGCCTCGGGTGGCGAGTTCTCGTGGTCGAGACCCGTCCACAACACCTCGCGAATCCAGGCGGCAATGCCCGCCGTGAGGGCGGCGCGGTCGGCGATCGGATCGCGCGTCGGCGCCCCGGAAAGCGAAAAGCTGGCGAGCACGGGATGCGATCCCAGCAGATTTCTCCGCGCGTGCTCCGCAACGGTCGGCGCATCCTCGCGGCCCTGCATGACCAGTCGCTCGACGAGCGCGGCCGACAGATCCCGATACGCCTGCACGAGTGCTGGCGGCGCCTGAACCGGCAGCGGCGCCGGCGTTCCCCAGCGCGACACCTTGAGCTCGCCCACCCTGCCTTCTCTCGAGAACAGTTTCGCCACGCGGTCGACGACCGTGCCGTGAGGCCCACTCGTCAGAAACGTGCGTGCGACGGTGCCGTTTCGAAACACCAGGTAGTTCACGTTCTCGCTCGCCACGACTTCGACCATGCCGTCGAAGGTCGTGGACATGAGAAACGGAAAGAGCGCCGCGGGATCGTGCGGCGCCATCGACTCGGGCCAGGGCTCAGGTGACACGGCGTGGGTCGCGAACATGCACGCGAGCTGTTCCTCGTCCGCCTCGTGAAAGCAGATCTCGCCGTACTCGGGCTCGTGCGGGATCTTGTCCAGGGCGCTCGCGATGGGTAGCGGCTGTGCGCCGTTTGGGCTGCGCACCGTGGCGGTCGCTACCTCGCCACGCAGGAGATAGAACAAGACCAACTCATCCAACAACGAGACCGCGACGTAGCCGGTGATCCGGCCAGCGCGGTCTCGTTTGGCGTCGCTGAGCAAATTGCGAAGATGGATGTACGCCAGCCGCGTGCGCGGGAGTACCACACGGCCGTAGGGAAAGCGCAGCGCGGCTGGCGTTACTCCCATGGGCCTCCGGCGCTATGCCGCCGTATGCTGCTGGAGCTTGGCTTCGATGTGCGTCCGCGGCACAGCGCCGATGATCTGATCCACGACTCGGCCACCCTTGAAAAAGAGCAGCGTCGGAATCGAGCGCACGTTGAAGCGTGACCCGGTCTTGATATTTGCGTCGACGTCCAGCTTGGCGACTTTCACCTTGCCCTGATACTCGGTCGCGAGCTGATCAAGAATCGGCGCGATGATGCGGCACGGTCCGCACCAGGTCGCCCAAAAGTCGACAATCGCCAGGCCGTCGTGCTTCTCGACCTCCTGCTCGAAGTTGTCGTCCGTGACGGGAATGATGTTCGACATGGAACTCCTCTATGTGTTGGCTACGCGGTCGTCCGGCACGACGAGTTGGCGCATGCGTTGGATCTCGACGCGGATGCCAGGCCGGCAATCTCGACTACCTTGTAGCTTAATCACATGGAAAAGGCTTCCACCCGCCCCGCGGGCGCATCGATCTCGCACATCGGCATCGCCGTGGGCGCATTGTCCGAGAGTCTGTCGTTCTATCGCGACGTGCTTGGACTGCCCGAGGTTCCACTGGCCGATTCCGACGGCGCGCGCATCGTCGGCCTCGCGGCCGGCGAGTCGCTCGTCGAGCTTCTCGAGGCGGAATCCACCGATTCTCCGATCGCCAGGTTCGTCGCCAAGCGGGGCCCGGGCATCCACCATGTCTGTTTCGCGGTCGACGATCTCGACGCCACGCTCGCGCGCTGCCGTGAGCACGGGTTGCGGCTGATCGACGAGACGCCCCGTGCCGGGGCCGAGGGTAAGCGCATTGCGTTCCTGCATCCGTCGTCGACGTCGGGGGTTCTCGTCGAGCTCACCGAGCGCGGCTGACTCCGCGTGCGCGGTTATTTTGCCGCGCAGATCTTCTGGAGCGAGTCGAGATCGACGTTCTGGACGTACCATCGATTGGCCGGGCCGCGCACGACTGTGAAGTTGCTGGAGGTCGATACATCCCTGTACGTGACACTCACGGCCATCGTGCGCGATCCGCCGGAACTGGGGGCGTCTCCGACAATGTCGTAGCGGTCGTGTCGGAGGCACTTGAGCATGATCAGCTCGCGCTTTTCCAGCTCTTCGCGGCTGATCGCGTCGCGCGCCGGACCGTTCACGTCGCCCCAGATCCCTCCCAGCGCCTGGAGATCCTGCAGATTGGCAGCACTCATGAAGGTGCGCACCGCAGCCGTTGCGTCGGGCGCGCCCGTGAGCCCGCTGCTCGAGCCGGTCGACGTGACGGGGCGCGGCGCCGTCGTGCTGGGCGGCGCCGAATGACAAGCCGCTTGCAACGCGAGCCCGGCAACCACGGTGATTAGTTTCTTCACTCGATCCTCTCGATCAGCATGGTATCAAGCTAGGTGACGATCCGGGCGAGGCAATCGCGACGGAGGTGTCGCGCAGAATGAAACGGCAGCGGTTGTACATCAACATCGACCACATCGCGACCCTTCGACAAGCGCGCCGCGCCACGTTTCCCGATCCCGTGGAGGGCGCGCTGTTGTGCGAGCGCGCCGGCGCCGACGGCATCACGGCTCACCTGCGCGAGGACCGGCGTCACATTCAGGACGACGACATCGAACGTCTCGCCACATCCGTCGTGACCGTGCTGAACCTCGAGATGGCCTGCACCGACGAGATGCTGGGCATCGCCGAACGTCTCCGACCCTACCAGGTCACGCTTGTTCCAGAGCGTCGCGAGGAGATCACCACTGAAGGCGGGCTGGATCTCACGCATGATCGAGCACGCATGGCGGCCGGGATCGCGCGCCTCAATTCCGCCGGGATCCGCACCAGCCTGTTCATCGGTCCGGATCTCGGTACCGTGGATGATTCGCGGGCGCTGGGGGCGGCGGCGATCGAGCTGCACACCGGGCGGTACGCCAATGCGCCGGGCGATCCCGCCACTTTGGCCGCCCTCAGTGACGCGGCGCGTCACGGCGCGTCGATTGGGTTGGCGGTGCACGCGGGACACGGTCTGACGACGGACAACGTCGCGCCCATCGCCGCCATCCCGGAGATCGAGGAGCTCAACATCGGACACTCGGTGGTGAGCCGCGCCGTGTTCGTCGGTCTCGCCACGGCAGTTCGCGAGCTTCGCATTGCCATGGACGCTGCGCGCAGGCCATCCTAGTTTCGACACGCTCGATCCATGGAGCACGAATGAGCGGACCCGCGGGATTTCTCGAGTTCTTCATCCTCGAAGCAGGCGACTACGTCGAGCAACTCGACCGTTTGTTGCTGGATGGCGGCACGAGCGGCCCCGACGCGGGCGGCTTGCAGCGGGTCTCGCGGGCGCTCCGCGGCACGGCAACGATGGCAAAACTGCAGTCGTTCGCCGACGTGGCTGGAGCTCTCGAGCGGGTGGGCCGGGCGCTGCAGGATGGCACGCTCCGCTGGGACCCGGGTGTGGGTGGCGCGCTCATCGCCGCCATCGATGACCTGAAGATTCTCCTGCGCGGCGCACGCGGCTGGTCGTCCGAGGAAGAACATCGCGCGCGGTACCGAACCGCCGAGCTCTCGAAGTACGCGCCGGCATCGACGCCGGGTATGCCGAGCGGGCGCGATGCAGGCCCGGCGACCGCGGCCACCTTCCTGGCGACGGAAGCGTGGAACATTGCCGCCGGGCTCGAGCTGCTTACCGCGCACGCCGGCGATCCGGCCACGGCCGCCAATGTCCTGCGGCGAATCCGCGCGCTCCGCGGTGTCGCCGGGATCTCGGATGTCAGTCCGCTCGCTGACGTTCTCGAGGCAACCGAGGACGCCGGCCGGAGCCTCGAGACGAGCGGCGAAACGATGACGAGTGAGGTGAAAGCACTGATGGAAGCCGCCGCGGCGCAGCTTCGCACGCTGTCGTCGGCGCTGCGGACGGGCGGCGAAGTCAACGCGCCGAGCGACACTCGGGATGTGTTCGAGGCCGCGCGCGAAGCGTGGAACGCCAAGATGAGCGAGCGCGAACGCGTCGTTCCCATCTCGGAGCTGTTCTACACGCAGGAGACTGGCGTCGTCGAGGAGGCCGCCGCGCCGCCGACCTCCGCCGCGGAACGGTTCCGGCTCGAGCTCGTGAGCCTCGGTGAGCACTTGCACCAGGTCGTCGTCGCGGCCAGACGGTCGAGCGATCCTTCCTCGATCGCGAGGTCGCGGCGCGAGCTCTCACGCGCAATGCGCGCGCTCGAAGCGGCAGCGGCCAGCTTCGGTCGGCGCGACATCGCCACGGCGATCGCCGACCGCGCGCGTGATGCCGAGGCCGCGGCCTCTCCCGATCTGGCGGCGCTGGATCAGATCGCCGGTTTGCTGGCGCAGCCCGGCCTCGATCTGAACGAATTGGCCACGAGGCTGTATCGAACGGTCGAGCCGCCGGTGCGCCACGCGCCCTTCGCCGAAGCGGCCCTCGCGCCCACACCGCCGCGCGCGACTCCCGCGATCGGCGCGAGTGCGCCGCGCGCGCCGACCCCGGCGGCCTCGCTCATCGAATCGACGCTGTCGGCGCTCGAAGGGCTCGCGCCCGAAGCGTTCGCCGAACGGTTCTCGATTCCCGAAGACCGCCTCGTGCCGATCCAGGACCTGCTCTACCGAGGCCGCGCCGCGCTCGACCGCGCCGTCGAAATCCGCGACGCCCTGCGCAGCGCCAAGCGCTACGACGACCGGGAAGCGCTCGACGAGCTGTTCGATCTGCTCGATCTCGCGCGCGCGGAGTAGCCTGCAATGAAGTTGGGCGTTCGAGGCGTGCTGGGGTTGGCGATCAGCGTGGCCTGCCTCTACTTCGCCTTCCGAAACGTGCAGTGGAACGACGCGCTCGAGCATGCGCGTACAGCCAATTATTGGCTGCTCGCGCTGGCTGCCGCTTGCGCGACCGGAATGTTTCCACTGCGAGCCCGTCGCTGGCGCACGATCCTCGATCCGGTGGCACCGAAGCTCCCTTTTGGACCACTCTGGCGGTCGACGGCGATCGGAATGATGGTCAACAATGTGGTCCCGCTTCGCGCGGGCGAGTTCGCGCGGGCATTCGCGCTCACACGCGAAGTCCCGTCGGTGAGCTTCTCGACCGCCCTTGCGTCGCTCGTAGTCGACCGCGTCTTCGACGCGATCGTGGTCCTGCTGCTCCTCGCGATCTCCATGCTCGCCGCTCGCTTTCCCCCCGGCATGGAGATCATGGGCTACTCGATCGGGCATTTGGCGGCGGCGTTCGCTGCCGCGCCGGCGGTGGCCCTGGTCGTTCTCTACTCGCTGGTGTTCTTCCCCGACAAGCTGATACGAATTTTCGAATTGATCGCGCGTCGCGTATCGCCATCGATCGAGCAGCGCGGGAGCGACATGCTGCGACGATTCGCCGGCGGGCTGAGCGTGCTCAGGACGCCGCTGCACTTCGCCGCCGTCTTCTGGTGGACCCTGCTGCACTGGCTGCTTCAGCCGCTCGCCTTCTGGCTTGGCCTGCTCGCTTTGGGGATCCACGTGCCGTGGATTGCGACGCTGTTCGTGCAGGGTGTGATCGTCGTCGCGGTGGCACTGCCGTCCGCGCCCGGGTTCTTCGGGTTGTTCGAGTTGGGCGCCAAGGTGTCGCTCGCGCTGTGGGGGGTCGCGCAATCCGACGCGGCCATCTGGGCTGTGGTATTTCACGTCGCCGCCTTCATCCCGATCACCTTGATCGGGGCCTACTATTCGGCCCGGCTCGGATTGTCCGTCGGCCAGATCGAACCCACCGGTTCCGGACGCGCATGAGCCTGGCCGCTCGCGTTCGCGCGCAGGCCAAGATCAACCTGATCCTGAGGGTGCTGGCGCGCGAAGAGAGTGGCTTTCATTCGATCGAGACTGTCTTCCTCCGCCTCGATCTGTCCGACGACATCGTCGTGCGCATCGTCAGCGGGCGATCGCTCGACTGCTCGGGTCCGGCGCTTCCCTCCGGTGGGCTCGGGCCGGTCGAGAGCAACCTGGCCTACCGCGCGGCAGACGAATACGCCCGCGCCACGGGCTGGCCCGTGGGATTCGCGATCGAGATCGAGAAGCACATCCCCATCGGCGGCGGACTGGGTGGCGGAAGTGCCGACGCGGGCGCCGTGCTGCGAGCGTTGGACGCCTTGTCACCCAATCCACTTGGACCGCGCCTGGTCGAGCTGGCCGCCGGTCTTGGCGCCGACGTGCCGTTCATGTCGATCGACCGGCCCATGTCTCTCGGCTGGGGCCGCGGCGAGCGGCTCTATCCCCTGAGGCCACTTGACCCGAGGCCCATTCTGCTCGCCGTTCCCGATTTTGCAATCGCGACCGGGGACGCGTACGCCTGGCTTGCCGCCAGTCGAGGCCAGTACGCGCCGGTGGGGGCCGTGCTCGCGGCGGACGCACTGGCAACGTGGGAGGAGGTCGCCCGCGAGGCGACGAACGATTTTGAGGCGGTGGTCGCGCGACGGCATCCCGTCGTCGCCGAATTGACCGATCGATTTCGGTCGATGGACGCCCTCGTCGCCTTGCTGTCGGGTTCCGGGTCGACCGTGTTCGGGGTGTTCGATCAAAACCCGGATGACTCCGAGATGAGGAAGGTCGCTGGTGTTCGTACAATCGTGAGCAAGACGAGCGACCGGGTGACGAGAGTCGAGCGCGTCGAGTAGTGCGCGCGACGCCACGCCGCTCCGCGCCTTTCCGGGCCTCTTCGGCCGCTCCGAGCCGTTCCGAACGCGAATTGACCTGCACGCTCCGGCAGGGTTTATTTGAAGGGCTTTCTCACTTCGAATGAACCGCCCGTTTGGCGCGACTTTCCTGCGCATAGCTGAGGATGCTTATCCGCGCTGAGAGACGCGCCATTTTGTTCATTGCAAGTCGCACCTCGCGGTAGATCACTGCTGCCCCCTCGTCCAATGGCAGGACATCGGACTTTGGATCCGAGAATGGTGGTTCGAATCCACCGGGGGCAATCGGATCCGCCTTCCACAAGCCATTCTCTCGCCTTATTTTACAAGGCTCTCCCATGGACGGACTAGCAGTTCCGAGTCACGGACTCAAGCTGTTGTCCGGGACCGCCAATCGCGCGCTCGCGGAGGAGATAGCGCGGCACCTCGGCATCGAGCTCTGTCGCGTCAATCTCGGCCGCTTCGCCGATGGAGAGATCTCGGTACGCATCGACGAGAACGTGCGCGGCAACGATGTCTTCATCGTGCAGCCCACGAACCCGCCCGCTGAGAACATCATGGAGATGCTCCTCCTGATCGATGCGGCTCGGCGGGCCTCGGCGGCGCGAATCACGTGCGTGATGCCGTACTACGGCTACGCACGGCAGGACCGCAAGGACCAGCCGCGCGTGCCGATCGGTGCCAAGCTGATGGCGAACATGATCACGTCGGCCGGCGTCGACCGCGTGCTCGGGATCGATTTCCATCAGCATCAGTTGCAGGGATTCTTCGACGTGCCGGTGGACCATCTGTACGCGATGCCCGTGTTCACCGCGCACTATCGGCGAATGCAGCTCGGAGATCCGGTGGTCGTCGCGCCGGACGTCGGATCGGCGAAGATGGCGCGGGGGTTTGCGAAACGGCTCAACGCGTCGCTCGCCATCATCGACAAGCGGCGTCCACAGCCGAACGTGTCGGAAGTGGTGAACGTGGTGGGTGAAGTGGAGGGGCGGGACTGCATCCTGGTGGACGACATGATCGACACCGCCGGGACGGTCACCGAGGCATCACGCGCGCTCAAGGGTCTTGGCGCGCAGGACATTTATATTTGCGCCACGCACGCGCTCCTCTCGGGGCCGGCGAAGGCGCGTTTGAACGATGCGCCGATCAAGGAAGTCGCGGTCACCGATACGGTGGCGATTCCAGATGAGCGGCGGCCTCGCCAGTTATGCGTCCTGTCGGTTGGAGAGCTGTTGTCGAAAGCGATTCGATTCACACACGCCGAGCAGTCGGTGAGCTCGTTGTTTGACTAGTGGGGCGCTCGAGGGCTTGAGGGATCGAGGGCTAGAGGACTCGAAGCTTGTAGATTGGAAGGCTGGACGCTTCGAACCCTCGAGCTCCTCGACATAATTCTCGCGCCAGGTCTTCATGGTAGGGAGGACGCAGCCTCCCGAGAGTAGAACAGACGGGCGCGAGCGGGCTGCGATGGAACGGAACTTCTTCGGGTATTCGAAATGGCAACAGCATCCTTGAAGGCGGAGCTTCGCAGCGAGCGCGGCACCGGTGTCGCGCGCAAACTCCGCCAGTCCGGCCGGACGCCGGCGATCATTTACGGTCATGGCCGCGAGCCGCAGTCGCTCGCGATCAACACGCGTGAAGTCGAGCGACTGCTCGGCACCATTTCCGCGGGCAGCACGGTCATCGAGCTCGATCTGGACGGCCGCACGGCGCGCACCCTCATTCGCGAGATCCAGCGCCATCCGTTCAAGCGCCACGTCATCCACATCGACTTTCAGGAGCTCGTCGCCGGCGAAAAGGTGACGGTGAGTGTTCCGCTTCGTTTCGTCGGCACCGCGGATGGCGTTCGCAATTCCGGCGGCATTCTGGAAGAGACGATGCACCAGGTGCACGTACGCGTCGATCCCGCGGCCATTCCGGCGCACATCGAAGTCGACGTGACGCCGCTGACGATCGGCCACAGCATCCACATCCGCGAGCTGACGCTGCCCGAGGGCGTGGCGGTCCTGGACGATCCGGGTGCAACGGTCTGCGTCTGCACCGCGCCAAAGGCCGTCGTGGAAGAAGTCGTCGCGCCCACCGAGGGCGAAGCGGCTGCCGTGCCGGAGCCCGAGCTCATTCGCAAGCCCAAGGCCGAGGAAGGCGAGGAAGAGGCCAAGTAATCGGCTTCGTGCTGCGCTTTCTCTTTGGGCGTGGCCGCTCCGCCGCGGATGCCGCGGCGGAGCGAGACGGATCCATGAAAGTCATCGTCGGCCTCGGGAACCCGGGCGAGGAGTATGCGGGCACGCGTCACAACGTCGGCTGGTGGGTCGTCGACCACCTGGCCGACGTTTGGCGTTTCGACGGCTGGCGCAAAGATGGCGAAGCGCGAGTGGCGACCGGCACTGTCGCGAGCACCAAGGTGCGGCTCGTCAAGCCGCTCACGTACATGAACCTGAGCGGCGCCGCGCTGCGGCCGTACATGCGGCGGCCGTTCTGGTCGGCGGCGACCGATCTCATGATCGTCGTCGACGAGGTCGCGTTGCCGGTCGGCCGCTATCGCTTTCGCGCCAAGGGAAGCGCTGGCGGCCACAATGGCCTCAAGAGCATCGAGGCGGCGGTGGGCTCGCAGGAGTACCCCCGCCTGCGCATCGGCGTCGGACCCGAGGATCCTGCGCGGCGCGGGACGCTCAAGGACTACGTGCTCGACGATTTCGGCAAACGGGAAGCCGCGGTCGTGCGCGACTTGCTGCCGGCGCTCACCGAGGCGCTCGAGCTGTGGATCCAGAGCGGCATCCTTCCCGTCATGAATCGGTTCACCGGAAATTAGCCTTTTCTAAATGCTCAGACTCGGAATCGTCGGACTGCCGAACGTCGGCAAGTCCACACTGTTCAACGCGCTCACGTCCGCCGGAGTGCTCGCGGCGAACTACCCGTTCGCGACCAAGGATCCCAACGTGGGCCGCGTCAACGTCCCCGACCCGCGGCTCGACGTCATCGCCAAGATCGTCCAGCCGGAACGCGTCGTTCCGGCCGCGGTCGAGTTCGTCGACATCGCGGGATTGGTGAAGGGCGCCTCGCAGGGTGAAGGGCTCGGCAACCAGTTCCTGGCGAACGTCCGCGAGACGGATGCGATCGTACACGTGGTGCGTGCGTTCGAGGACGACGACGTGCTGCACGTCATGGGCGCCGTCGATCCGGTGCGCGACCGCGAGGTGATCGAGTTCGAGCTGGCGTTGGCCGATCTGGCGGTCGTCGACAAGCGGCTCGATCGCGTGCGGCGCGCGTCCAAGACCGGAGACAAGGACGCGCTGGCGGAACTGGGCGTGCTCGAGCGGGCCAATGCGTCACTCGCCGACGGTAAGGCGCTCTGGCATGCGGCCCTGTCCGCCGACGATCGACGGGTGCTGTCTCCCCTCTCGCTCCTCACGCTCAAGCCGATTCTGTACGCGGCCAACGTGACCGACGCGGAGCTCGCGGGCCACGAGGGCGCGCATCTCAAGTGCCTTCGCCGAGCCGTCGCCGAGAGCGGCGAGCCGGCGGAGGTCGTGCCGTTTTCGGCCAAGATCGAGGCCGAGCTGGCAGAGTTGCCGGCCGGCGATCGCGCCGCCTTTCTCGAATCGCTCGGGCTCGAGTCCGCCGGGCTCGATCGACTGATCCGCGCGGGATATCATCTGCTCGGGCTGCAGACGTATTTCACGGCGGGCGAGCCGGAAGTGCGAGCGTGGACGATCCATCGCGGCGACACGGCGCCGGTCGCCGCGGGAGTGATCCACACGGATTTCGAGCGTGGCTTCATTCGCGCCGAAACGGCGTCCTACGAGGATTTTGTGGCGAGCGGCGGCTGGAAGGGCGCTCGAGAGAAAGGGGTGGTGCGATCGGAGGGCAAGGAGTACGTCGTGCGAGACGGCGACGTGATGTTGTTCCGCTTCAACGTGTGATCGAACCCGTGAACGCCACGACCAGCTGTCGCGCAAAGATTTCTATTCAGCCGTCGGCCCGTTGAACTTTTGCGGGCCGTCGCCCGTATAGAGGCTGGCGTCACGGTTCACCCGCCCAGTCGTCCGCCTCTACCGTCCATCATCCAGTAGCGAGCGCGTGATTCTCCCGAGCCTCGCCGCGCTCTGGCGCGGCGCGATGGTCGTCATCGGTATCGCGGCGGTGGTCCCGGCGAGCGCGGGCGATGTGCGCTCACATCCGAGTCCGCCGCGCGGCTACACGGAAGCCGTCGTTCGCGCGCGCGCGCGTATCGCCGCCGACAGCCTCGCCGCCGCGCCGGGAGGCGAGTCGATTCTGCTCACGCACGGGGCGCGCGCGCCACGGGCCGTCGTGCTCCTCCACGGGTTCACCGATTCGCCGAAGCAGTTCCAGGCGCTCGCCGATTCACTCTACGCGCGCGGCGACAACGTGTTCGTACCACGCCTGCCACATCATGCCGAGCGAGGGCGCGATGTTGGCGAGCTGGCGCGGTTGACGGCGGCGGAGCTCTGTCGCGCCGCCGATGCAGCGGTCGACATTGGGGCGGGTCTCGGTGATTCGGTGGTCGTGATGGGGCTCAGCGTGGGAGGCACGCTGGCTGCGTGGGCGGCGGAACACCGGCCCGAAGTGCGCCGCGCGGTGGTGATCGCGCCGCCGTTCGAGGTCGCGCACGTGCCGTCGATGCTCGAGCGCGCAATCGTGAACCTCGGTTCGCACATTCCGAATGTGACGCGACGGTCGGCGCCTGACAGCGAGCGTCCCGACCGCGATCCCGGTTTCGCGACGCACGCGCTTGCGCAGGTGCTTCGTCTCGGGATGGCCGTGCGCCGCGATGCCGAGCATCTGGCGCCCGCGCGAGCCGAAGTTCTGTTCCTCGTCAACGCCAACGACCGCACGGTGAAGACCGCGCCCGTGCTCGATCTGGCGCGGCTCTGGAATGCGCGGAGCGTTCCGGTGGCCGTTTACGAGTTTCCCGATTCACTCGAGCTGCCGCACAACATCGTGGATCCGATGCAGCGGCGCGGGAACGACGCGGCGGTATATCCCACGCTCGAAGCGCTCGCCCACGGCGACCGCCCGCCACGCTGGATCAGTACGCGCGAATGAGGCACGTGCCGCGCGCGTGACCCGCATCACAACTCGGTGTCCGCATGGTGAGCTGCATCTAGCGATCGTCGATGACGAGTCGCTAGCCGATTTCGGCATACACGTTGCAGCGAATTTGTCATTTTACGGAAAACGCCCTCCCCACTGCTGCAGTCGACCAGCCGCGGCCCGTGAAACGACAATTCTTCGACGCCAAGGGAGTCTCCTGGGACGTGTGGGACGTCAGTCCGCACGATCTGAGTCGCTTCGACTACGACCGGCGGACTTCGTCACGCGCGCGCGGCGACGCACCACGGGCAGTCGCGGCTTCGGTGTATCCGGAGCTGCGCGAGGGCTGGTTGTGCTTCCAATCGCTGCATGAGAAGCGGCGATTCGCGCCAATCCCCTCCGATTGGTACGAGCTACCCGATGCCGTGCTCAGAGTGATGCTCGACGTGGCGACGCCGGCCGCGGCCGTAGCTCGCAGCGCCTCACCGCCCGCACAAGGCGAGTGAGCAGCGCAGCGTCAGCGGATCGTCACCGTGCTGTTCCTCAACACTGAGCCGATCGTGAAATCGATCGTCTGACCTGGCGCAACCGTCACCAAACCAGTCGACGCACGCCCGTTACCCCCGATCGGCGTGGCGACGATTCGCAGATCCTGCGTCGCCAACGATGCGTCGAGCACAAAGTTACGCGAACTGTTCCCGGTCACGGTCCCCAGCCGCGTGGCCAGGGCATCGGATACGGCGTACACGTCCATATCCAGGAAGTTGTCGTTCCGAACGCGCAGCCCAATGGCGCGTGCCGGCGCGACCTCGCCGGCGGCCTCGTTCGCTCGGGAACAGGCGACCGGGCCGGTGGCCAGCGCCGACAATAGCGTGAATGAAAGAGCCCTGATCGCGAGTCGTCTCGTCATGATGTCCACCCCTCCACAGCATCCTCGAAATGCCAACGTGACGATGCCCCCGCACCGTCCGCGAAACCATACAAGCAGACCCGGTGCCAACTTGAGCGAAAGCGCGTAACTCGTTATGATTCTTGGGTTGCGCGCATTTGGCGCGCATTCACATCTACCCTCCCTCCGCGCCGGCAACCAGCGGAGGGCGGTCACGACCAAAGGGAGGATGCCAGCGCATGACGCGTCGATATGAGGCCGTCTACGTCTTCGACTCCACGCTCGAGGACGCAGCGATCAACGAAAAACTGGGCCGCTTGCACGGCCTGCTCGGGAACCCGGCCGATCTCGAGATCAATCATTGGGGCCGCCGACAGCTCGCGTACCCCATCGGCCGCCGTGAATCGGGCTACTATGCCGTCGCGCGCTTCAGCGCTGACGCCGCTGCGCTACCCGAGTATGAGCGGGCCATCAAGCTCGACGACGGCCTCGTTCGTCATCTGATCACTCTCTACGAGAACGAGCTCGGCGCGCCGCCGATGTCGGAAGAAGAGCTCGCCGCCGCCAGCCGTCGTCGCGAACAGGAAGACGATGAGGACGAGGAATAGCCCATGCGACGCCCACAAAAGACCTGTCCGTTCTGCGAAACGCGCGTCCGCTTCGTCGATTACAAGGACGATCGCACCCTCGGCCGGTTCATCACCGACCACGGCAAGATTCTGCCGAGCCGGCTGAGCGGCACGTGCTCGCGCCATCAGCGCCAGCTCTCTACCGCGATCAAGCGCGCGCGCTATCTCGCCATCATCCCGTACACGCGCGGACTGCAGGCTTGAGTCTGTGAGCGAACCGGCGTCCGTCACTCCGGCGGCATCGTCGCCGCCGGCGCCAGCGCAGACGGAGCGAGGATGGACCAAGTTCCTTCTCGCGCTTGCCGCACTGGTGTTTCTACCCATGATCCCGCAGGTGCGGGCGATGCTGCCGATCGAACAGACGATGCTCCTGTTCGTTCCGGCGGTCGCGTCCTGCGCGCTGGTGGGCTGGTGGGCAGGCGGACGCGCGTTTCTGGCGATCGCCTGGGTCGCGATCGCGGTCCTCATCGTGGCGACGCCGGCGGCGCAGACAGACGCGTTCTACAATCTCGCGCGCGGCTGGGGACTGCTGCTCGCCGGATCGTTCGGTTTGGTCTGTCTCATCGCGTCCCGCGGTTCCCTGTTGCGTCGCGCGTCGGTCGCTCTGTGCATCACGCTGGCACTCGCCGCGGCAATGAGCGTCTTCGGGCGCATCAGCGTGCCCGAAGCGTCGCGAACGATCGATGCCGAGTACGCCCGGCGGAACGGCGAAACGCTCAAGGCGCTCAACACGGTGATCGACGAGCACCCGAAGGAGTGGCACGACCTCGTAGCCAAACTGCCGCCGCTTGCCGAGCTCCCGACGGAGACGGCCAAGGATCTCGCGACGCTTTCGAACGCGGCGCGTGTCGTGTTTCCGGCGCTGCTGGCCCTCGAGTCGCTGGCAGTGCTCGCGCTCGCGTGGGCGACCTATCACCGTCTCGGGCGCGCACGACTCGGTCTGCCACTCCGACCGCTGCGTGAATTTCGCTTCAATGACCAGCTCGTATGGGGTCTGATCGTGGGACTCACGATCATGCTCGTCCCCACCCTCTCGTCGCTACGCGGGCTGGGGAAAAACCTCCTCGTCTTTTTCGGCTTTCTCTACGCGATGCGCGGTTTTGGCGTGTTGACCTGGTTCGTGGCGCCGGGCAGCCTCGCGATCACGTTCGTCGTTGGTCTCGTGATGCTGCTCGCGCCTGTGCTGCAGGTGTTCGCCGTGCTCGCGTTCATGCTCATCGGGGTCGGTGCCCTCGCACTGGGTCTCGGCGACACGTGGGCGGACTGGCGGAACCGGGTGCGCTCAACTCTGTAAAACCTTCGGAGCCTCAATCATGGAAATCATTCTTCGGCAGGGCGTCGAGAACCTCGGCAAGCCGGGGGACGTCGTAAAGGTCAAGGCGGGCTATGCTCGCAACTATCTCCTCCCGCACGGCTTGGCGTATGAAGCAACGCCGGGCAATCTCAAGCGCATTCAGCAAGAGCGCGACCGCCTCGAGGCCGCTGAGAATGAGCGGCGTACCGCGGCGCAGGGGTATGCGGAAAAGCTCGAGCAGGTGTCTCTCACCTTCTCCGCCCGAGTCGGCGAAGAGGGCAAGCTGTTCGGCTCGGTCACTGCCGCCGACATCGCGCAACAGCTCGAGGCCCAAGGCTTTCACGTCGAGAAGCGCCAGATCGATCTCCACGAGCCGATCAAGGCGCTCGGGGTGTATCGCGTGCCGGTCCGGTTGCACGCGGATGTGAAGCCGGAAGTGCGCGTTTGGGTGATTAAGCAGTAGCCTCGAGGGCTCGAGGGCTCGTTGATCGAGGGCTCGATTGCCTATCCTCTACCCCTCGAGCCTTGTAGTCGTCGAGCCTTCTAACCCTCGAACCCTCGAACCCTCTAGATGCCCCAAACGACGGCCAACTCTCTCGCCCTTGCGCAGCGCGCCGCGCAGATCGCGCTCGACAACAAGGCGCAGGATGTGGTGCTTCTCGATCTGCGGGGCGTTACGGACATGACGGACTTCTTTCTCATTGCGAGCGGGACGTCCGACACTCACGTTCGAGCGATCGGCGAGCATGTCGCCGAGGACATGAAGAAGGAAGGCGCAACGGCACACCACGTCGAGGGATTGGAACGGGGCCGTTGGGTATTACTTGATTTCGTGGACTTCGTGGTGCACGTGTTCCATCCCACGCTCCGCAACTTCTATCAACTCGAGCGCTTGTGGGCCGACGCCGAGCAGATCCCGCTGGAGAGCGGTCAACGGAGCAACGCCTAGCGAGGGTCACGCCCTCGCGTAGGTCGGCGCGGCAGCTCGGCCTCGCCTTCCTCCTGGCCTGTGGCGCGTCCGCGACCGCCTCGGGCCAGACGTATTTCGGGCAGAATCAGGTCCAGTACGACGGCTTCAAGTGGCAGATTCTGCAGACCGAGCATTTCCTGATCTACTTCTATCCCGAGGAGCGGGCGGCAACGACGGATGCCGCGCGCATGGCCGAGCGCGCATACGCTCGCCTTTCCCGACTGTTGGACCATCAGTTCCGAGAGAAGAAGCCGATCATGCTCTTCTCGTCGAGAACGGACTTCGGGCAGAACAACGTCACCGGTGACCTGGGCGAGGGCACGGGGGGCGTCACGGAAGCCGCCCGGCATCGCATGCTGCTCAACTTCACCGGTGACTACCGGAGCTTCGAGCGCGTGCTCACCCACGAGATGGTGCACGCGTTCCAGTACGACATCTTCGCGCGCGGCAAGGCCGGCAGCGGGCTGCAGACGCTCGAGCGCTTCCTGCCCCCGCTCTGGTTCGCCGAGGGAATGGCCGAGTACCTCTCGCTCGGGCCCAACAGCACCATCACGACCACGTGGATGCGTGATGCGGCGCTCAACGGCAAGCTGCCGAGCATCGATGAGCTGACCGACAAGCCGGATAAGTACTTCCCATATCGCTACGGGCACTCGATCTGGAGCTTCATCGGCCAGAAATGGGGCGATGAGGTGATCGGCCAGATCATGAATTCAGTGCCGAGCGTCGGCGTGGAGCGCGCGTTCCGCCGTGAGCTCGGTATCTCGCTCGAGGAACTCGGCGACGAGTGGCGCGAGGACGTCCAATCCCAGTTGCTGCCGGCGATAGGCATCATGGACAGGCCACGGCGATTCGCTCAGCCGTTGCTCACGAGCAAGAACAGCGGCGGCGAGATCTTCCTCGCGCCGGCGCTTTCGCCGGACGGCAAGCGGATTGCCTTTCTGTCGAACGGGAATCGCCTGCGCGGCCAGGTCTTCATCGATCTCTGGCTGGGAGACGGCGAGACGGGCAAGCGCATCGCGCGCCTGGTCAAGAGCACGTTCGATCCCAATTTCGAGGAGCTGCGGCTGCTCTACTCGCAGAGCGCCTTCTCGCCCGACGGCCAAAGGTTGGCAGTCACTGCCCAGCGCCGTGGAAAGGACGTGCTCTATTTGTTCGACGTGCGCAGCCAGAACGTCGTGCGCCGTTTCGATCTCGATCTGGAATCAGTGACCGGACCGAGCTGGTCACCGGATGGCCGTGAACTCGTGGTCAGCGGCACACGTGGTGGCATTACCGATCTCTACATGGTGAACGCCGATGGCAGCGGGCTCCGGCGACTCACGCACGACAAGTACGCCGACCTGCAGCCGCAATGGTCTCCCGACGGAAGAACGATCGCCTTCGCCACCGATCGCGACAGCGCGAGCCTCGACCTACTGACGTTCAAGCCATGGCGGATCGCCTTGCTCGACGTCGAGACTGGCGCGATCACCGTGTTGCCTGGCCAGTCGGGACTCAATCTCAACCCGCAGTGGGCGCCCGACGGCCAATCGATCGCCTATCTCTCCGACCGCACCGGGACGTCCAACGTCTTTTTGTACGATCTCCAGGCGCACGACCACTATCAGCTCACCAACGTCGTCGGCGCGATCTCGGCGCTCACGGAGTACAGCCCGGCGATCAGCTGGGCGCGAGATGCCGATCGGCTCGCATTCACGTTCTATGACAACGGCGAGTACACCATCTGGACGGTGAACAATCCGCGCTCCCTGCGGAAGGGGCCGTACCGCGACCTGCCACGCATCGCCATCGCCCCACCGGCTCCGGCAGACAGCACGCCCAGGACGGTGTCCGTCGTCGAGATGCTCGATTCGGCGACGATCGGGCTGCCGGACACGGCGAGGTTCCGTGTGGAGGGCTACCGCGTTCGATTCCAGCCGGATTTTTCGGCGCGCCCAACGATCGCGTACTCGCCTGACGCGTTCGGGCGGACCGTGTTCGGCGGCACCACGCTCGTGATGAGCGACATGCTGGGTAACAACCACCTGGCGATCTCGGGTGAGATCAACGGCCGCGCCAGCGAAGCGCGCGCCCTGATCGGGTATACCAATCTCGCCCATCGCTGGCAGTACTCGACCGCGCTCTCGCAGGCTCCGTACTATTTCCTGTCCGGCGACTCGCTCGCAAACACCATCGACCCCGGAGTCGCGCTCGAGACGCAGCAGATCACGACCTACGTGGCGCGCCAGGCCTTCGGGGTCACTGCCTATCCGTTCAATCGATTCACGCGTATCGAGCTGGGGGCGGGCTTCAACAACATCGATCGCAGCCGCCTGTTCGTGACGCGCAAGGTCACGGGCGGCACCGTGGCCAGCGCCTATTCCGTCGACAGCACTCATCGCGACCCGACGCTGAACTACGTCGACGGGCAGCTGGCGCTCGTGTCGGACAATACACTCTTTGGCTACACGGGGCCGATCATGGGCCGGCGGTTCCGCTTCCAGGTGAGCCCCGTGCACGGCTCGTACAACTGGGTGCAATACCTTGCCGACTACCGCCGCTACGACCCGGTCATCTTCAATTATCTCACGCTGGCGACGCGACTCTACGCCGACCTGTCGATCGGCCACGACGAGACGGCTTTTCCCAAGTACATCGCGCGTCCGGATTTCGTGCGCGGCTACGACCGAAACAGCACGTTCTATCTGTCGTGCCCCGTGATCGGCGCCAATCCCACCAATTGCAGCGCGCTGCAGCTGTTGGGAAGCCGCGTCGCCGTGGCCAACGCCGAGCTGCGCTTTCCGCTCGTGCGCCGGCTCGAGCTGGGCTTTCTGCCGGTCGACCTGCCACCGTTGGACGGTCTGGTGTTCTACGACGCGGGTCTCGCCTGGTCGCGGGGCCAGACCGTATCGCTCACTCGCCCCGACGGCTACGATATCGCGAATCAGCGCTATCCGCTGCGAAGCTACGGGTTCGGCCTTCGATTGAACCTGTTCAACTACGCGATCATGCGCTGGGACTACGCAATCCCGGTCGACCAGAACGGTCACCGCGGCGTGTGGACGTGGTCCTTGTGGCCGAGCTTCTGATTCAGCGCGCTAGCTGACCACCCGTCGTCAATCGTATATGTTTCCGGTCGTGCGCTCGCTCTTCGCGTTGGCGCTCGCGCTCGTGGCGTGTTCGCGCAACGACCGACCCGGACAATCTCAAGCGGTGCGTACGGCGTCCGTGCCGGCGCAGCGCGGACCTGACGCCCTCCTGCTCCGCGTCCCTCGCGCCGGCGGCATCGCGCGCGTCACGCGTTACCCAGACATCGACTCGACGATATGGACGGGCACCGACCCCGCTCCGGCGATCGATCGTGTCCTTGCGTTCGATGCTGACGCAGGCGTGATCGCGGCGAGTGACGCGCGTGGCCGCCCGCTCTGGATCGACGTGCGTGGTGGCGGAGTCACCCTGCCGATTCGTGGGTCGCTCGACGGAATGGCGTCGATCGACGGCTCGACGATCTTTGGAGTCGGTTCGGACGGTGCCGTGGTACGGTGCACGCCCGCCGGCAACTGGACGTTCAAGCCGCCCCAGGCAGCCCGCGCTGTGTTCCCGCAATCGAACGGCGGAGTCCTCGTGCTCGCCGGCCGGGCCGAATCGAGTCGAATGTGGCGCATGCGGCCGCCCGACACCAAGCTGCTCGATACGCTCGAGCCGGGAGTCGTGAGCCATGCCGTGGGCGCGCCATTCGGTGGACGCGTGTACCTCGCGTCCAAGCGCACGATGACGGGCGTCGCCGCGCAAACGCTCGACCAGTCGTCCCCGATCAAGTTCGATCGGACGGTGCGGGCAATCGCCGCTACGCCAAGCGGAGACCGATTCTACGTCGTGACGGATTCCTCATCGACGCTGTACGTCGTCGACCGGTATCGCGATCGGATCACGGCCCGCGTCGAGCTTCCCGGCGAGCCGCGCGATCTCAGGGTCGACCCCTTCGGCCGCTACCTGCTCGTGCGCGCGGCCAAGGGCGACTCGGTCTGGATCGTGGGCGTCGGCTCGGATCGGGTGCTGGGCACGATTCGATCGCGATGGCTGGGTGACGTGCCGTTCGTGGCGCCCGATGGGGCGATCGCTACGGTCGACGGCCGCGACGTCGTGTTCCTCGACGGCCCGACGGGACGCGAGCTCCAGCGTGTGGCCGATGGCGCATCAGACTTCTGGTATCCCTTCGTTTGGAACGGGCTCCGCGAACGTCCGGCGGCACTGGACCAGCCGGTGCACTTCCCCGGCGATTCCGACACGCTCGGCCGAGCGCCGGTCGCCGCCCCCGCCGAAACGGTCGTGACGCATCCCCAGGCGGCGCCGGCCGATTCCACGACTTCGGGCTTCACGGTCTCGTTCGCGGTGCTGCTCGATGAAGGAAAGGCTCGCGAACAGGCCGCAAAGATCGTCGTCCAGGGCCAGGCCGCCCGCGTCGTGACATCCTTGACCAGCGGCACGACGCTGTATCGGGTCATCGTCGGTCCGTATCCCACGCGCGCCGCGGCCGACCAGGCCGGCCGGGCCTCGGGCCAGAGCTACGTCGTGTACCCGGGGACACCATGACGGCGCCACCGACCAAGCGACCATTCGACTGGCAGGCAGCCGGCGAGGAGCTCGCACACAACCTCGACGGATATCATGCCATCGTTGTGCTTGGCGCCGATCCGGTCGCGACCGGCAAAGTCGCCGTAGGCATCGGACGAGTCCAGGGAGCGTTCCGGCGAACGGCGGTCGGTGACTTGTTCGCCGAGTCGCCACCGATTCAGGATCTGGTCCACATCGAAGACCCACACGGGTTAGTCGACACATTGCTGTACGGCGTGTCGATCAACGCCATCGCGCATCCGGTGGCAGACGTCGCCGAGCTGTTCGTCCTGCCGAGTGGAACCGAGCCGCCGGATTACGACGAGATTCTGACGAATCCACGCTGGGCGCGACTCACCGCGGGGTTCGCCGAGGTCGGCGCGCTGCTGGTGCTCGCGGCGCCAGCGAGCGCGCCGCACATCGAGGATCTCGTCGCGGCGACCGACGGGGCCATCGTCGTGGGAGAGATGGCACCGCGCAAGCTTCCAGTGGCTTCGGTGATCTACGCCGTCCGTGAGCCGCGGCCGGCGCCGCAGATTCCGCAGGCCGCTCCGCCGCAGAAGAAGTGGTGGCAGCAGCGCGCTGCCGCCATTGCCGGTATTGGATTGACGCTCAGCGCCGCGGCCATCTCGGCGTGGCTCGCCTATCGGCCCATGGCGGGCGGACCGCCGCGGCTCGGCCCGCGACCCGATTCCGCGCATCGAAGCGCGGGCGCGCAAGTGGTCCGCGTCGACTCGACGACGCAAGACAGCAACGCCGGTACGACGGCGAGCGCTGCGACTGACGATCTCCGTATCAGCAACCCACAGGATTCGGCGCAGGCCGCCGCGTTCGCCGTGGAATTGCTAGCTGCGAACACGCAGGCAGGCGCTATCTTGAAGCTGCAGCAGGACGGCAGCTCGCTGCCCGCCTCGACCTTTTCGCCGGCACTGGTTCAGGGCGCGCAATGGTACAAGGTCATCGCCGGCGCATACGTCAACCGGAACAGCGCGGACTCGCTTCTCGGCACACTCCGCCGCCGCAAGGCGGTGGAAGCGGGAAGCGGCACGGTGGTTCGGTTGCCGTTGGCCTTCCTGATTGACTCCGGCGTCACCAGTTCGGCGGTGCGCGCGATGGTCGACGAGTACATCGATCGCGGCCAGCCCGTGTACGCACTGCGGCAGGCGGACGGCACGTCGTGGCTGCTCGTTGGAGCATTCGCGTCCGTGGACCAGGCAAGACTGTACGCAGCATCCATTCGAGCGCCCGGCCCCATGCCAGCGCTCGTGTATCGCAAAGGGAGAACGTTCTAGTGCGGCTGACCAAGCTCGAGATGCAAGGCTTCAAATCGTTCGCCGACGCCACGGACATGAGCTTCAACACCGGGGTGACGGCGATCGTGGGGCCGAACGGGTGCGGCAAATCGAACGTCTCCGACGCCGTGCGATGGGTGCTCGGCGAGCAGCGCGCGCGTCTCCTCCGCGGCGCCAAGATGGAAGAAGTGATCTTCCAGGGTTCGTCGGCGCGCCGCGCCGTGAACGTCGCCGAGGTCTCGTTGCACTTCTCGAATGAAGACGGGACACTGCCCGTCGCGTTCCAGGAAGTGGTGATCACGCGCCGCCTGTCGCGTTCCGGTGAAAGTGAGTATTTCCTGAATCGCTCGGCCTGCCGGCTGCGCGACATCTCCGATCTGCTGCGCGGCACTGGCCTGGGCGCCGATACCGGCGTCGTCATCGAGAGCAAGATGATCGACGCCCTTCTCTCGGACCGACCCGACGACCGCCGCGAGCTGTTCGAGGAAGCGGCGGGCGTCGGTCTCTACCGCGATCGGCGGCGTACGGCCGAGCGACGGCTCGAGGAAACGACGGTCGATCTGCAGCGGCTCGATGATTTGATCAACGAAGTCCAGAGTCAGGTGCGTTCGCTCGCGCGCCAGCGGCGGCGGGCCGAGCGCCACGCCGAGCTGATGGCGCGGCGGTTCACTGTCGAGCTGGCGCTCGCCAAGCGCGAGATGGAAGCGTGGAGCGACGAGCTGGCGCGGCTCGACCAGCGCGTCGTCGAGCTGCGCGAAAGCGCGCCGCAACGCGACCAGTCGGTCGGCGCCGCCGAGCAGGCGCGCGACGCGGCGCACGGGGCACGCGCCGCCGCCGAAGCACAACGCACCGAGCTGCTCCGCCTCGTGTCGACCCAGCGCGAACAGGTGCAGCAGATCCGGGCCGAGATGGCCGTGGCGGAGGAGCGCCAGCGGAACGCCCTCGCGCGGCGGCAGCGCGCCGAGCTCGAGGCCAACGAGGGCGAGGCGCTGGGCGTCCGCATCTCGGTGGACCGCGAGCAGCTCGGCAGCGAGCGCGCCGCGCTCGAGGCGCAACTGCAGACGGCGAGCGCGACGCTCGCCGAGCGGCAGCGCCGCGAGGACGAGACTCGACAGGCCGTCACACGGTCTCGCTCCGCGCTCGAGGAGGCCGAGCGACAGCAGCGCGAGCTGCAGGACCGTGCCCGCCGGATCGACATCGACCGCGACCGCGCTCGCCGCGAGAACGAGGAGCTCGCGCAGCGCCTCGAGCAGCTCGCCGAAGAGCGCGGGCAGCTCGCCGACGCGTTCGCGCAGCTCCAGCGTGAGATCGAAACCGCGTCCATCGCGCTCGCCGAGTCACGCTTGCGGGCCGACGCCGCGGCGGTGGCTGTCGATGCGGCGCGGGCCGCCGACCGCGACGCGCGCGAACATGAAGCCAATGCGCGCGCGGAGCTGTTCCGGGCCGATGAGGCGCACGCCTCGCTCCAAGGCAGGGTCAACGCGCTCGACGCGCTGGAGCGCGAGCGCGTCGGTCTGGCCCCCGCGGCCGCGCGTTTGCTGCGCGAGCGCGAGCAGTTCGGGGAGGACGCCGTGCTCGGGCCGTTGAGCGATTTCATCAGCGCCGATCAGTCGTCCGCTCTACTCGTCGAACGCTTCCTGGGCGCGACGGTGCACGCGGTACTCGTACGCGACCGCGCCGTGGCTGATGCCGTCCGGACCTGGCACGCTTCCGCCAACCCCGGACCGCTTCTCCTGCTACCGCTCGACGCCCTGCGCCAGGGACATGCCGACGAGGAGCAGGAGGCGCTGTCGCATCGCGTCGAAGCAGCGGGCCCGGGGCACGCGTGGGTTCGCGCGCTTCTCGGACACGTGCAATCGGTGGACGATGGCGCCGCGTTCGTCGACGCGCGCGGCGCGATCTGGCTTCCGGGAACGACGGGCGGTCCTGGTCCGCTGCGAAGGCGCGCCGAACTCTTCGCGCTGCGGGTCGAGCTCACGGCGACCGAGCGGGCGCGCCAGAACGCGATGGCGGCCGCCGACGCCGCGCGCGCCGGTGTCCAGGAAGGCGAGTCCCGGCTGGCCGCGACGTTGAGCGCGCTCGAAGCGGCACAAACCGACGCACGCCGCGCCGCGGAGCATCAGGGCGAATTGGACCGCCGGCGCCAGCGCGCCGACCGCGAAGTCCAGGAAGCGGAAACTCTGGCGCAGCGGCTGACGGCGCGCAGCGGACAGCTCGTCGAGCAGCTCACATCGCTCGACGAAGATGCGCTGTCGCTGTCGAACTCGATCGTCGAGCGCACGGAGACGGTGGCGAGCGCGCGCGAGCAGCTCGCACAGGCCGAGCGGGCGCACGAAGAGGCGCGCGAGGCTCGCACTGCGGCACAAATCGAAGAGGCGCAGATTCAGGCGCGCGTCCAGGTTGCCGCGGACCGCGAACACAGGCTCGAAGAGGAGCAGCAATCGGCCGCGGCACGCCTCTACGCGCTCCGCGCCGAGCTGTCCGATCTGTCACAAGCGGATTCGGCGCTCGCCGAGCAGATGAGCACGTGGCAGCTCGACCTGCAGACGCGCGAAGCGACGCTCGCCGATGGCGAGGCGCGACTCGCGCGCGCCGAAGGCGCGGTCGGCGAGGCGGATGAGGCGCTCACCGTCGCCGAGCACGCGCTGGACGAGGCGCGCCGCCAGGCACAGAGCCGGCACGACGAGCTGCACCAGGCGGAGCTCCGCCACACCGAGCTCGCCGGACGCCGGACCGCGATCCGCGAGCGCTTGGAGGCGGAGTGGCGACGCCCGCTCGACGAAATGTTGTCCGAGGTCGAGCCGCTCGATCTTGACGACGAGGCGCTGCGCGCCGAGACCGAGTCGCTGCGGCAGGAGCTGGAGCGACTCGGCCCGGTGAACGTGCTGGCGATCGAGGAACACGAGGAAACGCTCAAGCGGCAGGACTTCCTGACGCACCAGCGAGCCGACCTTGCCGAAGCCAAGCAGTCATTGCTGCAGGCGATCCGCGAGATCGACGTGACGGCGCGCGAGCTGTTCCTCTCGACGTTTGCGCAAGTGCGCGAGAACTTCCGCCAGATCTTCATGTCGCTGTTCGGCGGCGGTGAATGCGACGTGCGGCTCGAGAATCCCGACGCGCCGCTCGACTGCGACATCGAGATCCACGCGTCGCCCCGCGGCAAGCGCACCCAGCGGATTCACCTGCTGTCGAGTGGCGAACGCGCGCTCGTCGCCCTGTCGCTGTTGTTCGGCATCTTCCTCACGAAGCCCAGTCCCTTCTGCCTGCTCGACGAGGTCGACGCGCCGCTGGACGATGCGAACGTCGGCCGCTTCGTGCGGATGCTGACGCAATTCAAATCGCGGACGCAGTTCATCGTCATCACGCACAATCCCCGCACGACGACCGAGGCGGCCGACGCGGTGTACGGTGTCACGATGCAGGAGCCGGGCGTCTCGTCGCTCGTGAGCGTTCGGATGCGCGGCGCACCGCCCGTCGACGAAGCAGTCGTCGCGGCGGCCACCAACGGCGCGTTCGCAGCCGCGGTATGAGGGTACGGCGCCGCATCGCGGCGCTCGGGTTCGTCGGAGCGTTCGCGGTCGGTGGCACCCGCGCCGCCGTCGCGCAGTCAGTGAACCTGTCGCTTGCCGTCGTTCAGGATAGCATCTCGCCGGCACCGAGCGTCATCGTACAGGGCACGCCGGGTCCCGCCGAGCTCGGGCCTTACACGATCACGCTCGAGGTGGCGCTCGAGCCGCAGTTTCGCGCACCGATCTTCGTGGGGAGCTCGCCCAACCTGTCGGCGACGTTCACGCTCGATGCGCTCCTCCCCGAGCGCAAGGTGGCCAACTTCCGCGCCAGAATCGTCGACCGCTTCGGGCGGGTCACCGAGAATGTGCGAAGCTTTCCGGTTCGAAGCTGGCTCCGTCTGGTCAGTCCAACGCGGACCATCAACGACGTCCTGTTCTCGCGCCAGCCGCAGTTCGTGTGGAGCAGCCCGGGCATCACCCTTCCGCCGGGCCCGTGGTCGTACCAGATCACGATCACCAACACCGCAACCGGTCAGTTGCAGCAGCGCAATCTCTCCGACACGACGTTCGTCCCCACGACGCCGCTCGACGCTTGCACGTCGTATCGATGGAGCCTTCGCGCGCGCGCCGTGAACGGCGCTCCTCAGGACGAGATCACGCTCAACAGCCCGGGCACGTTCGTGATCCAGACGAGCGAATGCCCCACCTCCACCATTTTTTATCAGAATTTCCCAAATCCCTTCGGTCGAGGCGCGTCGCAGCCCATCACCTGCTTCTGGTTCGATCTCGCGCACCGTTCCGCGGTCAAGTTGACGATCTATGATCTGCGTCTGCACCCGGTGAGGCGCATCGTGCCGGGCGTGCTTTCGGCGGAGCTCGACTCCGGCGCCTACGGGCGGCAGAGCGTGAGCACGAACGGTGGGTGCGACGCCCGACTGTCGTGGGATGGGACGGACGACGCCGGCCATCCCGTGCCGCCGGGCGTCTACATCGCGGTCTTCGAGGCCGATCGCGTCCGCTCGAGCAAGAAGATCGTGTTCCGCGGGCGATGACGGTGCGTTTCACGACACTCGGCACGGGAACCATCTCGCTGCTGCCGGCGCGGAGCTGTGCGGGATACCTGCTCGAGGCAGGCGAGCTTGGTCTGCTCATCGACTGCGGGTCGGGCATCACGCGCCGGCTCGCCGAACGTGGCCTGCCCTGGCAAACGATCACCCACGTGGCGATCACGCACTTCCATATCGACCACCACGGCGACTTGCCATCGCTCATTTTCGCCTGGAAGTACGGGTTCCTGCCGGCCCGTACGCTGCCGGTGGAGATCATCGGTCCGGTTGGCACCGCGGCGCTCCTGACCAGGCTCGCCGCGGCCTATGGTGAATGGCTCACGGCCCCCGGATTCCTGCTCACCGTGCGCGAGATCGCTCCCGACGCGCCGGTCGAGCTTCCGGGGGGCGTGCGGCTCACCTGCTGTCCCGTTCCACACACGGCCGAGAGCGTGGCATATTCCATGGAGCGCGGCGGGCGCCGGATCGTGTACACGGGCGACACCGGACCGTCCGACGCGCTGGCCACCTGGGCACACGGGTGCGATCTCCTCGTCTGCGAGTGCTCGCTGCCGGCGGAGATGCGAATTCCCGAGCATCTCACGCCCGAGCAGTGCGGTGAGCTCGCCGCCGCGGCCGCGCCGAAGCACCTGGCGCTGACACATTTTTATCCGCCCGTCGAGCAGGTCGACATTCCAGCCCTGGTCGCCGCGCGGTACGCTGGACCCGTCACGCTCGCCCACGACGGGTGGTACTTCGACATCGAGGAGTCGTAATGCTGGTCGTCATGCACAATCACGCGACGCAGTCCGAGATCGAACGCGTCGTGAAGACGATAGAGGAGATGGGTTACACCGCCCGCCCGATGCCCGGTGGAACGCGCACGACGGTCGGGCTCATCGGCAACGACGGACGGGTCGACAGCTCGCGCGTCGAGGCGCTCCCCGGCGTGGCGGAAGTGATTCACGTCACCAAGCCGTACAAGCAGGTCTCGCGCGAATGGAAGGAGGAGAACACGGTCGTCACGATCGGGCCGGGCGTGTCGTTCGGCGGCTCGGAGGTCGTGATCGTCGCCGGCCCGTGCTCGGTCGAGTCGGAAGAGCAGATCGTGAGTGCCGCGCGAGCCGTTCGTGCCGCGGGCGCCAGCGCGCTTCGTGGCGGCGCATTCAAGCCTCGCAGCTCGCCGTACTCGTTTCAGGGGCTCGGCAAACGGGGGCTGGAGCTGCTGGCACTGGCCCGCCAGGAAACCGGGCTGCCCATCGTGACCGAGGCGCTGGACGAGGAAGGCGCGCACCTCGTCGCGGAGTATGCCGACTGCATTCAGATTGGCGCGCGCAACATGCAGAATTACTCACTCCTCCGCGCGGTTGGCCGGATGGACAAGCCCGTGCTGCTCAAGCGAGGCATGGCGGCGACGATCACCGACCTCCTGCTCAGCGCCGAGTACATCCTCGCCGAAGGGAACGGTCAGGTGATCTTGTGCGAGCGCGGAATCCGGAGTTTCGATACAATGACCCGGAATCTGTTCGACCTCACGGCCATCCCCATCGTGCAGCGGCTGTCGCACTTGCCGATGATCGCCGATCCGAGCCACGGCACCGGCCTGCGCGACAAGGTCATTCCGATGGCACGGGCAGCGATCGCCGCCGGCGCCGACGGAATCCTCGTGGAGGTGCACCCGACACCGGACCGCGCGCTCTCGGATGGTGGCCAGTCCCTCTATCCGGATCAGTTCGCTCGCCTCGTCAGCGAGCTGCGCGCTATTGGCAGCGCGATCGGTCGGTCTGTCGCCTCGCAAACCGGAACGGCCGTGGCAGCCGGCGTGTAGCACTCTCATGCGCCCATTGATCCCGATACTCGCCCTCCTCGTCAGCGCGGCCCCGCTCGGCGCGCAGTCGGTGGATGCCACGATCGACCGCGCGGTCGCCGCGTGGGCCAAGATCAAGACGATTCGCGGTACGTTCGAACAGACGGTCACGAACGCGCTCACCGGCTCGAGCGCCGTCGCGCGCGGACAGTACGTCCAGCAGCGGCCAAATCGCCTGGCGATCCGCTTCAGCCAACCGGCGTCGGACGCGATCGTCGCCGACGGCAAGTACGTCTGGGTCTATCTGCCGAGTACCGCTCCCGGCCAAGTCGTAAAGCGTCCGGCAACGGATCGAGCCGCGGTCCCCATCGACCTCACGGGTCAGTTCCTCGACGAGCCTCGCGCCAAATACGACATCGTCGCCGCGGGCACCCGGACGGTCGACGGCCATGCGGCGCACGGCCTCGTGCTTACGCCCAAGAAGGGGTCGAACGCGCCGTTCACCAAGGCCACTGTCTGGGTCGACGATGACGACGCGCTCATTCGAGAATTCGAAGAGACGGAGCCGAGCGGCGTTACGAGGCACATCCGGTTGACGTCGATCGAGCCCAATGCCGCCGTCGACAAACAGGCGTTCGCGTTCGCGGTCCCGGCCGGCGCCAAGATCGTCGATCAGTCGAAACCCTGACGGCGGTCAGCGTCGCGCGGTATCGGCCGCCGCGCGCCGAAGCAAGTCCGCCGGGCTCGTCGCGCCGCGAACGAACTGCACCGCGCGCGCGACCTGTGCGTCGTCGTGCAGGCGACGCGCGAATTCGGCGCCCTGCCCGAACACGTACCGCGCGACCTCATAGCCGAGCACTCGATCGACGGACGGTGTCGCACGCTCGAACACCGCGCTGTCGAGCTGGACGGCCCTCGCGCGCAGTCGTCGCAAGAGCTCGGCGCGCATCTGGGGCGTCACGGTGAAGTCGGGCGACTTGATCGTGCCCGACGCCTTGAGCGAGAGCGCGTAGTCGGTCAACGCATCTCTGAACTGTGGGATCTGCTTGCCGAGCGCGCGCTCGAGCGCGGTGTCCGGCCCCGTGGGCGCGGTGGCCCCGAGGCGAACGTCGGGCGAGATTCCGCCTCCGCCAAGCACGACGCGCCCCGCGTCGGTCTTGAACCGCGGACGGGACTTCGTCGTGTCAGTGGCCGTGTCGCTGTTCACGCGGTGCCGGTCGATGCTGCGGCCCGACGGCGTGAACCAGCGCGCGGTGGTGAGCTTTACGGCCGCGCCACGGCCAACCGGGAACACGTTCTGCGCGCTCCCCTTGCCGTACGTCGCGCTCCCGATCAACACAGCGCGATCGTGATCCTGCAGGGCGCCGGCGACGATCTCCGCCGCGCTCGCGGTGTTGGTGTCGACGAGGACCGCGACGGGCATCCCCGGCCAGGCTTGGGGCGCGCGGTCGCTGAACCAGCGATTGGCGTCCGCGGTGCGGCCCCGCATGCTCACGATCCGTTGGCCCGGGTCGAGGAACAGGTCCGCGACTCCGACGCCCTGATCGAGCAGACCACCGGGATCGCCGCGCAGATCGAAGATGAGCGTCTTCATACCCGCGGCGCGCAGCGAATCGATCGCGTGCCGCAGGTCGAATGCCGATTCCTCGCTGAATATCGTCAGCGCAACGTAGCCGATGTCGCGATCGAGCAGGGTCGCGTGCTGAACCGACTGGACGTGGATCTCGCGCCGCGTGAGCGCGAACTTGACCGGCGTCGTGACGCCCGGGCGCTCGATCGTGACGCGCACCACGGAGCCCGGGTTCCCGCGCAGCGCTTTTTGCGCCGCCTCGACGCTGACGCCGTGCATCGGCTCGCCGTTCACCTCGATGATCCGGTCTCCCGTACGGATGCCGGCCGCCTCGGCTGGGCCGCCGGGGAGCGGCGCCACGATCGTGATCCAACCATCGCGAACGTCGATCTGGGCGCCCACGCCGGCGTAGCGTCCCGACGTTCGCTCGGCGAGCGTGGCGAGAAGTTTCGGCGGAAGGTAAGCGCTGTGCGGATCGTTCAGCTCATCGACGAGGCCGGCCGCGGCATTTACGTAGAGCGTCGAGTCCGGCAGGGTGTCGACGTAGTCGCGCGAGATGCGCGTGTAAACCTGGTCGAACAGCCGTGCGCCATTGGGGACAGGCGTGCTCGTGCGCATGAATCCGCGCTCGACGAACCACCCGCCCGATACGAGCGCGCAGCTCAACACCGCGCCCGCGAACACCGCTCGTGATCGAAAGCCGTCCATTCGCTACTCGCCGAAGGTCGTCATGATACCGGGCCGGAGGGGAAAGATCCGGGCCAGCGGGAATTCAGCACAGTGAAGACGCGCCGGCACACCGCCTCGGCGCTCCCTCCACCATCGATCAGGACGATTGGACCGCACTCCGGATGCGCAGCCTGCCACGATTCGGTCGCAAACCGGTCAAAGGCGTGCGCGACGCGCTCGTGAAAATCGAGCTCGGCGCGTTCCATACGGTCATGTTGCCCGCGTTGCTGTGCGCGCGCCAGTCCGGCTTCCACCGGAATCGTCAGCAGGAGGGTGAGGTCCGGCACGAGACCGCTGGTCGCCATCGCGTTCGCGTGCCGCAACTCATCTTCGGGCAGCCCGCGGCCGGCGCCTTGATAGGCGTATGTCGAGAGAAAGAAGCGATCCACCAGCACGATCGCGCCTTCGTCGAGCGCGGGCCTGATCTCGCGCTCGACGAGCTGCGCCCGCGAGGCCATGAACAGGAGCGCCTCGCTCCGCGGAACGATGTCGGACTGGGGATCGAGCAGAATGCGGCGAATCTCGTCACCAACGACGGTTCCACCAGGCTCGCGGACCGCCACGACGTTGGCGCTGCTCGCTCCGAGCGACTCGGCGAGGAGACGGAGCTGCGTGCTCTTGCCTGCCCCTTCGGGCCCCTCGAACACGATCAGCAGCCCGCGTGGCATCTCGCCTCAGCCGAGCGTGATGATCGGACTCGCCGAACCCTTCTCGATACCGTCCAGAATCCAGTCGTTCACGCGGCCCATCGTCTTGTCGAAGTTCTCCTGCGCAACGAGCAGCCGCTGATAGCTCGATCGTCCCTGCACCTGAACGAGCAGCCGATCGAGCTCCTGTTCCATCTCCTGCGTTGGCCGTTCGCCGCGTTGAATCATGCGCTGTGCTTCGACGCGGAGCTGGTCCATGCGCTGAAGCAGCGTGACCGTTTCCTTGTCCTCGTTGAGCGCGTCACTGGCCCGTTTCACTTCCTTGTACTCGCCGCTCTGCCCGATCAACCGGCCCAGTTCCTTCGCCTTGTCCTCGATCATCCCGTCCTTGCCTTCGTCTGAGGTGAGCCTTGTCGTCGGGCGAGCACGAACCTCTCGCGACCGCTGAGATCCAACTCGACGCGAACGTCCTCGAAGCGCCGCTCACGGCTGACCAACTCGGCGGCCAACGAGGCTCGCCGCGCGTCGACCTCCAAAGCCAGCAGGCCGCCGGGCGCCAACACGTCGGCCGCCTCGCGCACGAGTCGCGCCGTCGCCGCCATGCCATCGCTGCCGCTGAACAGTGCCACGGGAGGCTCCCAGTCACGCACCGATCCGGGGAGCGATGCCGCCTCTCCCAGTGCAATGTAGGGCGGATTGGAGACGACGACTCGCGCCCGGACGTCGAGGAGCGGTCCGAGCAGTGATCCGTGTAGCAGTTCGACCGGCGCGCGGAGCAACGCGGCGCTGACGTCGACGTTGCGCGCGGCGACGGCGAGCGCGTCGCGTGAGATGTCGGTGCCGTACACGCGCGAGAAGCTGCCTTCCGCCGCGAGTGAGATCGCGATTGCGCCCGAGCCCGTGCCGACATCGATCGCCACGCCACCGGCGTCCGTGGCGATGGCGTCGAGCACGAGGTCGACAAGCTGCTCCGTCTCGGGCCGCGGAATGAGCACGCGCTCATCGACGTCGAGCGTGAGATGGCGGAAGCTGGCACGCCCAACGGCGTAGGCGAGCGGTGCGCCCTGCACCCGCTTGCCCACGGCGATGCGGGCGCGCGCTTGAGTCGGTGCGTCGACCTCCACGGCAGCGTTGAGCAACGGCCAGAAGCGCGGCACGTCGTACAACGCCGCCACGATCTCGCGCGCCTCGGACATCGGCTCGGCTACACCGCCCCGTTCCAGCGCCTGCGCCATGTCGTCGACCAATGAGCCGACGGTGAGTGCAGCGGCGACGCGGTCGGTCATCACACTTCCGCCCCGAGCTGCTCCTCGACGTCTGCCAGGCGCAATGCCTCGATGACTGGCCCGATATCGCCATCGAGAAAGCCCTGCAGGTTGTGCGTCGTCCAGCCGATGCGATGGTCGGTGACGCGGCTCTGCGGAAAGTTGTACGTGCGGATCTTCTCCGAGCGGTCGCCGCTGCCGACCTGCGACCGGCGCATGCGCGCCCGTTCTTCCTGCTGCTGCTGGATGCGCATCCCGAGCAGCCGCGCGCGCAGGACCTCCATCGCCTTGATCTTGTTCTGGAGTTGCGACTTCTGATCCTGCTGGCTCACGACCAGCCCGGTCGGCAGGTGCGTGATGCGGACGGCCGAGTCGGTGGTGTTGACGCTCTGGCCGCCGGGGCCCGACGACCGGAAGACGTCGATGCGGAGGTCCTTGTCCTCGATCGTGACGTCCACCTCCTCGGCCTCCGGCAGCACGGCGACCGTGGCGGCGGAGGTGTGGATTCGGCCCTGGCTCTCGGTCGCCGGCACGCGCTGGACGCGGTGTACCCCGGACTCCCAACGCAGCGCGCCGTACACGCCGTCGCCAGCGACCTTGAATATGACTTCTCTCACACCGCCGAGCGCGCCATCGGACACGGACAGCGTCTCGACGCGCCAGCGATGCCGGTCGCAGTAACGCGTGTACATGCGATAGAGGTCGGCGGCGAACAACGCCGCTTCGTCGCCGCCCGTCCCGGCGCGGATCTCGACGATGGCGTTGCGATCGTCGAGGGGATCTCGAGGGAGGAGGGCGGGCGTGAGTCTGGCCTCGAGGTCGGCGATGGCGGTATCGAGACGCGCTTCTTCGGCGCGTGCTTCGGCTGCCAGCTCGGCATCGTCAACGGAAACGAGCTCGCGCACCTGCGCGAGCTCGTTCTCGGCCTTCTCCAGCTCGGCCGCCATCTCGACCACCGGGGCCAACCGGCGGTGCTCCCGGCCAAGCTCCGCGAACTGACTGGCGTCGCGGAGCGTGGCAGGATTGGCGAGCGCCCGCTCGACTTCCGCTGCGCGGGCGAGGGCGGCCGCTAGTCGATCGCGGAGCGCCAGGGGACCGCTGCCTTAGCTCGCCTGCTTCGCGAACTTCTGGCGGAAGCGCTCGACGCGGCCCGCGGTGTCGACCAGGCGCTGCTTGCCCGTGAAGAACGGATGGCACTGGGAGCAGACGTCCGTGTGGATCTCGGCCTGGGTCGAACGGGTCTGGAATGTATTGCCGCAGGCGCACTTCACAGTCGCCGTGGCATATTCAGGATGAATGTCGGGCTTCATGACGAACCTCTCGAGCGCGTGGAGCGTGCGGCCGCGCGTCGATGACCCAACGCGGCGATGGAGCGCGGCACGCATTCGCGTACGGCAACCTCCACCTGGCAGCCCCTGGTTTTTGGCTAGCTGGGAAATATAGTCAGGTCAGGACGTAAAATACAAGCGGACAACGATTTGCCTGACGGCCTGTGCCACCGTGCGAACACGTCGAGGCCGGATAGCCGGAGAATTGGGCCAGCTCGCATTTCTCCGGTGGAGGAATGTGGTCTGACCCTGTTTTCGCGATTGTCGCGCGCTGGCGGAGCGCTCCGTAATTCGCGCAGAGAGAACGAGTTGACTTTGACAGATCGCACGCGATCCGACTAACTTCGCGCGGACGGTCGAATTCCCCGTACGCCGCTGCACTGCATCCACCCGTCCCGACACGCGTTCCGACGTGGCGTTCCCTTCTCGCGATGGCTCCGTGACCACGACAACGGCCGACTTCCTGGCGACCGTTCCGCTTTTCAGCGGAATCGATCGCACCGAATTGCAGCGGTTCGCCGACATGACGCGCGAACGCTTCTATCCTCGCGGCAGCGTCATTCTGTTCGAGAACGATCCCGGCGATTCGCTGTTCGTCGTGCGCCAGGGTCGCGTGAAGGTCGTCCTGATCGGCGAGGATGGCCGCGAGGTCATCCTCGGCGTGCTCGGCGTGAGCGACCATTTCGGCGAATTGTCCCTGATCGACGACCGACCGCGGTCGGCGCACGTGATCGCGATGGACGATTCGCATCTGCTCGTGCTTCGTCGTGAGGATTTTCGAAAGCGCGTCGAGGCCTCGCCGGCGGTCGCGTGGGCGCTGCTCGGCGAGCTGTCGCGCCGCTTGCGTCGCGCCGACGAAAAGATCGGCGGGCTCGTTCTGCTTGACGTTCCGGGGCGCATCGCGCGGCTCCTGCTCGACCTGGCGGACGAGTCGGGCGGCACCACCATCGAGAAACGTCTCACGCATCAGACGATCGCACAGATGATCGGCGCGAGTCGCGAGACCGTATCGCGCGCGATGAAGGATTTCCAGGAAGCGAACTGGGTTTCCATCGAGCGCCGACGCATCACGCTGGCCGACCGGCCGGCGCTCGAGCAGCGCGCGCAAGCCAAGCTGTAGCTTCCCCTCCCCCCGACCCCACCCCGCCCTCGTTCCCGCTCAGGTGCGCGGGTCATGACTCTTCACCTCCGATTCTGGGGCACCCGCGGCTCGGTGCCGACGCCGGGCGCGCGAACCGTGCGGTACGGCGGCAACACGCCGTGCATCGAAGTGCGCACGGGAACGGGCTGGCTCGTCATTCTCGATGCCGGAACCGGGATTCGCGAGCTGGGGCGTTCGCTCGTCGCCGCGAGCGGAGGCGACGCGATCGCGGCGGACATCTTCCTGACGCACGCGCACTGGGATCACATCCAGGGCATCCCGTTCTTCGCGCCGATCTTCGAGCCCGGAAACCACTTCACGATCTGGGGATCCGATTCACTCCAGACGAGCGTCGACCGCGTGATTCGCGATCAAATGTCGCCCGTCGTGTTCCCCGTGCCGTTCGACGCCCTCGGCGCGCAGATCGAGTTCCGCGAGATCTCCGAGGAGCGCCGTGGCGGCAATGGATACGACGTCGCGGCGTTCGGCGTGCAGCACCCCGGTGGCGCGCTCGGCTACCGCTTCACCGACGCGACCTCACCCGATCGCTCCTTCGTGTACATCTCCGACAACGAACTGGCCGCGGGCGACGGCGAATGGCGCGCGCGGCTCGTCGAGTTCGTGCGCGGAGCCACGATGCTGGTGCACGATGCCACGTACACGTCCGACGAATACGAGCAGCATCGCGGCTGGGGACACTCGACCTGTGACGACGCGGTGGCGCTGGCCCTCGAGGCCGGCGTCGGCGAGCTGGTGCTGTTCCATCACAGGCCCGAACGCTCAGACGACGAAGTCGACGCCTGCACCGACGCCTGCCGCGAGCTTATCGCCCACATCGGCGCGCCGCTGCGCGTCACTGCCGCCGCTGAAGGAATGACCATGGTGGTGTAGTGTCGATTCGCTTCGCGCCGCTCGGCGACTCGGCGATCATGGTGACGCTCGGCGATTCCATCGACGAAGCGACTCATCGGCTCGTGCGCGCCGCCACGGCGCGGATCGAGCGCCGCGCCCCCGAGGGAGTCGTCGACCAGGTTCCGGCGTTCACGAGCATCGCGGTCCACTACGATCCCGCCGTGGTCGCCCGCCATGCCCGCGGAAATCCTTATTCGCATTTGCGAAAGACGCTGGCCGAGCTGCTGGCCGACCTGTCCGCCGAAGACCTGCCGGCGCCACGAACCGTCGAGATCCCGGTGTGCTACGGCGGCGATTTCGGTCCCGACCTGGACGACGTCGCGCGGCAGCACGACATCACCGCCGACGAGGTCGTTCACATCCACACGTCGGGTGACTACCTCGTCTACATGATTGGCTTCATGCCGGGGTTCGCCTACCTCGGCGGACTCTCCAAGGTCATCGCGACGCCGAGACGCAAGACGCCTCGCACGGCGGTGCCGGCTGGAACGGTGGGCATCGGCGGCAGCCAGACCGGCGTGTATCCACTCGTCTCGCCCGGCGGGTGGAATCTGATCGGCAGAACTCCTCGCCAGCTCTTCGACATTCGCCGGCCGGAACCGACGCTCCTCGCGACCGGCGATCGCGTGCGCTTTCGGCCAATCACCTCCGCCGAGTTCTCCGCGTGGCGCGAATGAGCATGCGGATCAGCGCCGGCGGCCTTCAGACGACCGTGCAGGATCTCGGCAGGCCGGAGAGCCAGCGCCAGGGCGTGCCGGCCGGCGGCGCGATGGACAGGACGGCGCTCCGCGTCGGCAATCTGCTCGTCGGCAACGACGAAGGCGCCGCCGGTCTGGAGACGACGCTCATCGGCCCGACGATCTCGTTCGACCATCCGACGTTGATCGCGATCACGGGTGCCGACCTTGGCGCGACTGTCGACCGCGAGCCCGTCGCGCCTTGGCATGCCGCGTTCGTGCAGGCCGGCGCGGCGATCCGCTTTGCCGCGCCGGCGCGGGGCTGCCGGGCCTACATCACCGTGGCCGGTGGCATCGATGTGCCGGTCCTGTTCGGAAGCCGGAGCACGTATCTGCGCGCCGAATTCGGCGGATACGAAGGGCGCGCGCTTCGCGCCGGGGACATGCTGGGGCTTGGAGTGCCTTCGCCCCTCTCGCATCGCATTGCGGCTTCGCTCGCGTCGAACGGGCCCGGAATGACGGCGGCCCGTTGGACCGTCGCGCCACCGATTCGCCCCAAGTACTCCGAAAACGCGATCGTGCGCCTCATTCAGGGCGCTCACACCGACGCGCTCTCATCGGAGTCGCGCGAGGAGCTGTTCAATACTCGCTTTCGAGTATCGGCCAACTCCGACCGGATGGGCTATCGCCTGCACGGCGCCGAGCTCGCACTGCAGCGACCGATCGAGCTCCTCTCGGAGGCGGTCGCATTCGGAACCGTGCAGCTCCCGCCCGGCGGCGCCCCGATCATCCTCATGGCGGACCGTCAGACCACGGGCGGATATCCGCGCATCGGCGAGGTCGCGACGATCGATCTGCCGCTCGTGGCGCAGCTCAAGCCGGGTGATCACGTGCGCTTTCGCGCCATCTCGCTCGAGGATGCGCAGCGCGTATACCTTGCCCGCGAGCAGGAACTGGCGCAGGCACGACTCGCCATCGCACTTCGATTCTCCAGAGGCACGTCATGAACGATCGCGTCGATCTCAATTGCGACATGGGCGAAAGCTTCGGTGCATATCGCATCGGCGCGGACGACGCCGTGTTCCCATTCATCACGTCGGCGAACGTCGCGTGCGGATTCCACGGCGGCGATCCTGGCGTGATGCGGTCGACGGTCGCCCAGGCGCGCGACCGGGGCGTCGCTGTCGGCGCGCACCCTGGGCTTCCCGATCTCATCGGCTTTGGCCGTCGCACGATGGACGTGACGCCCGAGGAGGTCTACGACCTCGTGGTGTATCAGGTCGGCGCGCTCGCTGCCTTCGCGCAGGCTGCCGGGATCGGTCTGCAGCACGTGAAAGCGCACGGCGCGCTGTACAACATGGCGGCCGCGCGGGCCGATCTCGCGGCAGCGATCGCGCGTGCCGTACGTGACGTCGATGGGGACCTCCTGTTGTTCGGACTTCCCGGGAGTCACCTGGTCAGCGAGGGCGAAGCCGCGGGCCTCACGACTGCCTGCGAGGCGTTCGCCGATCGCAACTACATGCCCGATGGCTCGCTCGTATCGCGCCGGCGCGCGGACGCGCACGTGCACGACGTTCGCGTCGCCGTCGAGCGGGCGGTGCGCATGGTGCGAGAAGGCGTCGTGCGTGCCGTCGACGGCAACGACATCGCCATTCGCGCCGACACGATCTGCATTCACGGCGATGGCCCGCACGCGGCGGAGTTCGCCCAGGCGCTGCGAGGCGGCTTTGAGGCGGCGGGGATCGCGGTACGAGCGGTGGGGGGCCGGGCGCGCGGCTAGAGACCGCGACCGACACAGTGGTGGGGAGCCGCTTCGCGGCGGTGCGGCGGTCGCTGCGCTCCCTGGTTGGGAGCTTCGGGCCGTTGGCCCTCGCGTTGGGAGCGGGCCTTCGGCCCGCGACAACGGCGTTCACCGTTTGAAGTTCTCGCGCCGTAGGCGCTCCCGACGCGAGGGGGCGAAGCCCCCGACCCTCCCAACCGCGCGGCGCGGAGCGCCGCGCTCCCCACCGCCGCGAAGCGGCTCCCTACCGCCCCAAACCGGCTGCCAACCGTCAAAACCGTACTTCCTTCCCGTCCTCCGCCGACCGATAGATCGCCTCGATCACCCGATGCAGCGTCACCTGGTCCGTCGGCGCTTCGTACGCCGCTTCGCCGCGCACCATCGCGAGAAAGTGCGCCAGCTCCGCGCGGTACGACTGAAGGAACGGACTCTCGCGGCCTGACGCTCCCGTCGGCGACACGTCCGTCGCGCGTCCATTGAGCTCCTTCACCACTCGCAGCGGCGCGAGCCGCGCGCTGCCGCGGGTCGCGAGCACCTCGAACCACCACCGTTCTTCTTCACCCACGTACATCGAGGACACGTCGAACAGGAACGACGCGCCGCCCTCGCACTCGAGGTGCACGACCATCGCGTCTTCCACCGCGCTCGACGAGCGGCCGCGGTCCATGTGCGCCGTCACGCGTTGCGGGTCTGGATAATCGCCGAGCCAGAGCGCGAGGTCCAGGAGCGGCACACCGTGATCGAGAAACGCGCCGCCGCCCGACTCCGCGCGGCGAAAGCGCCACCCCTCGGGTGGGCGCTTGAAGGAGTACGAGCCGCCCCGCATCCCGATGATCTTGCCGAGTTCGCCCCCACCAATGAATCGCGACAGCGTCTGCACGTCGGTGCGGTAGCGGTGGTTGTTGGCGACGTTGACCTTGCAGTCCGCCTTTGCCGCCGCGGCCAGGATGCGCTCCACGCCCCGCGACGAAAGCGCGAGCGGCCGCTCACAGAGGACGTGGCGTTTGGCAGCGAGCGCGCTGAGCGCGTGCGGCTCGTGCAGGTGGTTCGGCGTTGCGATCACGACGGCATCGAGGTCGTCGAGCTCGAGCAGATCCTCGATGTCGGTGAAGACGTCGGGCACGCCGAACCGGTCCGCCAGCGCGCGCGCCTTTGGCCGGTCGTTGTCGCACACCGCGACCAGCTCGGCGCCCCGCATCTTGGAGAGCACGGGGATGTGCGCGAGCTGGGCGATCGCGCCCGCGCCGACGACGCCGAGTCGAACCGAATCCTTCATCGAGGAATTGCTCCGCCTGGTCGTGTGCCGTGAATGCGACCAAAGTAATAGGTGGCGCCGGCTCGCACCTGCGTCGACCGGAATCCGCTCAACAGATCGCCGCGGAGGGCCGCCTCCACGCCAAAATGCCGGACGACGCGCAGCGTGAAGCCCGTCGTGACGTACATTCCCGCGGCAATATCGTCGAGGGCCCGCTCGACGAATGTGCCCTTGATCAACTTGCCTTCGGCATTGATCACGTGCGCCGCGATGCCGACGCCCACAAACGGCTTGATCTCGCCACTGTACTGCGGGGTGTAGCGGGTGTCAGCGCTGAACGTCACGTCGTAGAGCGACACCGGCGACGCGACGACACGGGCTCCCGGATCACTCACGCTCTTCTGCAACGAGTCGACGAATGCCTGAATCACCTTGTCGCGGAATCGCGACTCCCAGTAGCTCGCGCCGAACGTGACGCGCCAGCTCGGTGCGATCTCACCGTAGTCCGCCTGCAGTGCATAGATGGTAGCCGCCTGCAGCTGCGATGGCTGCACACGCCCGATCGCCGCGCCAAGAGAAACGATCTGCAGGCGATCGAGATTGAGCCAGTTGAGGACTTTGTCCTGCGCCGCCGCCCGAGTCGCGGAGGCGAATAGCATCGCGGCGGCAAACGACAGCCGCGGCCTAGTCCACGCGGCCAATTGTCGTGCCGGGATAGTATGCACGCAGGATCGTCTGATAATCCTGTCCCGCGCGCGCCCGTCCGATCGCGCCCCACTGGCACATCCCGACCCCATGCCCGTAACCCATCCCATGCAGCGTGAGTCGCGCCACCGTACCGTCTGCGTCAAACGTGGTCTCGACGGAAAAATAGGTGCTGTTGAGGATCTCGCCACCGGGCGGGCGCAGCACGAATCGAATGTCGTTGCCGCGCAGCATGAAATTGCCTCGATTCGTCGAGACCGCGAGGGTGTTCACACGACCAGACTGCGTGTGTGACGTCACGGTCACGTCGCGCGCGTTGCCGGGAGCGCCACCGGGCACGGTCGCGTACGTCGCCAGGTATTTCGCGAGCGCGGCGTCGAGCGTCGGACCGTCCATCGTGCGCGTCCAGCGAAAGCGCGGGGACAGGTCGCAGTAGTAGCGGCTCGTACCGGGAATCTGGTCGCTGACCGACTGCAGATACGGCTCGTCGTTCGAGCGCCAGATCTCCGACGCAGCTGCGGTGCTGCCTCCGCAGACCGCGTGGTAGGGCGCGTTCACCACTCGTCCCGCGTACTTGAGCACGAGCGCGTGCGTCGCCTCGATGGCTTGTGACGCGACCGCGGTCTCGGCCGCGGCGCCGCCGTACAGCTGATCCAGCACACTGCCCGTGAGATCGTACGAACGCGACATGTCGAGGTGGATGTACGCGTAGCTCCGCGCCGTGATCGCTTGCGCCTCGACCGCCGCGGCGTCCGACGCGGGCAGATCACCGATCTCGAGCGGGACCACGCCCTGCAGGTAGTCGTCGATCGGGAGCACGTTGATCGCGACAATGCCGCTGTCGCCGCCGGAAAACACGAAGTCGCCGCGGTAGGGCTTGCCGCCGACGCTCAGCAGGCCGTCGTTCACCGCGTGCGCGCGGATCGGAGCGTTCAACCAGACGGTGGGCACGCCATCGGGCCGAACGGCGCGAACGCGGCGGCCGTCCTGCTCGATCCGCCAGCCTTCGCCGCCCTTGCCCCGCGCCACCAGCGCTCCGCCTCCGTCGGTCAGGACGAACCCCTGCGGAGCGGCGACGCCGCGCACTCGCGTATCGGCCGATATGAGAACGCGAATGAGCCGTTCGCTCGCCTGCCCCTCGCCAGTCGAGCCGGCGGCCTCACGACTCCGGCTGGATGCCGCGGATGTCGTAGACACCGCGGCGAGCGCCAGCGCGACGAACTGACGCGCGTTCATGCCACGGCGGCCAGCGCCTCGTCCAGGCGTTGCAGCGTCTCGTCGACGTCGGCCTCGGTGTGCGCGGCCGACATGAACGCCGCCTCGAAGGCTGACGGCGCGAGGTAGACGCCGCGCTCGAGCGCCGCGTGGAAGAAGCGCTTGAACCGCTCGACGTCCGAGGTTCGGGCGTCGGCGAACGAGCGAACCGGCTCGGCACGGAAAAAGAACCCCCACATCGAGCCGGCGCAGTCCGCGGTGAACGGGATCCGACGCCGCGCCGCGCACTCGCGAAGGCCCTGGACCAGCGTCGCCGTGCGGCTGACGATTTCCTCGTGAACGAGGGGCGTCAACGCACGCAGCGTCGCGATGCCGCCCGCCATGGCCAGCGGATTGCCCGACAACGTTCCCGCCTGGTACACGGCCCCCGATGGCGCCACCTGTTCCATGAGATCGCGCCGGCCGCCGTAGGCCGCCACGGGAAGGCCGCCGCCGATCACCTTGCCCAGCGTAGTGAGATCGGGCGTAACTCCGAAGCGTTCCGGCGCGCCGCCGTAGGCAATCCGGAATCCGGTCATCACCTCATCGAAGATGAGCAGCACGCCATACTCGTCGGCCAGCACACGCAATCCAGGAAGAAAGGCCGGATCGGGCGCGATGAAGCCAGCGTTCCCCACCACGGGCTCGACGATGATCGCCGCGACCTTGTGCGCGCGGAGCAGATCCTCGACGGCGTGCAAGTCGTTGAACGGCGCTACGACCGTGAGCGCGGCGAGCGTGTCGGGCACTCCAGGTGAGTTCGGCAGCCCGAGTGTCGCGACGCCCGACCCTGCGCGCACGAGGAACGAGTCGCCGTGACCGTGGTAGCATCCATCGAACTTTAGGATCACTTCGCGGCTCGTGGCGGCACGCGCGAGGCGTACCGCGCTCATCGTCGCTTCAGTCCCGCTCGATACGAAGCGGAGCATCTCCACGTGTGGCATTCGCGTGACGACGAGCTCCGCGAGCTCGACCTCGAGCGCGGTGGGAATCCCGAAGCTGGTACCGCAGCGCATCGCGTCCTCGAGCGCGTCGAGCACGACCCGCGGCGCGTGCCCCAGCACGAGCGGTCCCCACGACAGCACGTAATCGATGTACTCGCGTCCGTCGACGTCCCAGATGCGCGATCCCGAGCCGCGCGCCACCACGAACGGCTCGCCGCCCACACCGCGGAAGGCGCGTACGGGCGAGCTCACCCCACCCGGAAAGAGCGCACGCGCGCGTTGCATGATTTCGTACGAGCGTTTGCTCATCGCCCGAAACTGCCGACGGTCGTGAGCATGGGCAGCGCACGAATGCGACGTGGTACCGCGGGCGCGGACACGATCCGCACCACCGACGCGGCGAAGTCCACGTCGTCCTCGACGCTGTCGAGGCGAACGTCGACAAAGGCGCCCGGTGCCATGCCGCCGGCACCGCTTACGATCGTCACGCCGTCGATGTCGTCGGCCTGCCAAAGGTTGCGCGCCTGAGCCACGCCGCTGTCGACGCGGTCGATCAGTGCCCGAACGGTCCGACCCAGCCTCGCCTCGTAGCGCTCGGCGGTGATCAGGCGCTGCAGCTCGTTGAGCCGCTCGAGCCGCTCGCGCTTCACCGCGTCGGGAACATCGTCGGGCAACGTCGCGGCGCGCGTACCCTCCTGCGGCGAATACGTGAACGCGCCGACGCGCTCGAACTGGACCTCTTCAAGGAATGCGAGCAGCGTCTCGAAGTCCTCGTCCGTCTCACCTGGAAACCCCACGATGCACGTCGTACGGATGGCAATATCAGGCACCGCGGCCCGTATGGCCGCGACGCGCTCGCGAATCGTGTGCTGGCGCTCCGGTCGCCGCATGCGCGTCAGGACGCTGTCCGACGCGTGCTGGATCGGCATGTCGAGGTACGGCAGGATGCGCGACTCGGTCGCCATGAGCTCGAGCAGCCGCGGCGTGAGGCCGGCCGAGTAGAGGTACAGCATCCGGATCCACGGAATCGTCGTCTCGCGCACGAGCGCGTTGAGTACGTCGGGCAGCGAGAGTCCGGCCGCTCGCTTGTCGCGTCCGTAATGCGCGAGATCCTGCGCGACGAGGTTCACCTCTCTGGCGCCCTGGGCCTCGAGCAGTTGCGCCTCCTGCACGATCTCGTCGAGCGCGAACGAGCGGTGTTTGCCGCGCATGAGCGGGATGGCGCAGAACGCACAGCCGTGGTCGCACCCTTCGCTGATCTTGAGGTAGCGCACGTGGGGAAGCTCGCCCGTGAACAGCCGCACGCCGGGATGCGCGATGGGGATATCGTCGGCGCTCAAGAACCCGCGAGCCTCGAGCTCCGGGAGCAGCCGGTCCATCTCGGCCGATCCGAGAAATAGATCGACTTCGGGCAGCGCCTCGACCAGCTCGTCCTTGTGCCGCTGGACCATGCAGCCGACACCCACGACCGCCTTGCACGAACCGGTATCCTTGAGCCGCCCCGCCTCGACGAGCGCGTCGATCGACTCCTTCTTGGCCGCGTCGATGAATCCGCACGTGTTGACGACGATCACGTCGGCCTCTTCCATGTCCGGCACAGGCACGGCGCCGCGATCAGCCAACTGCGCGAGATACCGTTCCGTGTCCACGGTATTCTTGTCGCAGCCGAGCGTGATGACGGAGACTTTGAGAGGCATGGGGGAAAACTAAGTCACGGCTCGCCGCTCCGCCGTTTCAGCGGTAGTTGCCGAACTTGAGCTCCACCCCGAAATCTTCCTTACGCAGGAGCGCCATGGCTTCTTGCAGCTCGTCTTTGGATGGCGAGCTCACGCGAACCTGATCGCCTTGGATCGCGGCCTGCACTTTCTTGAGCTTCGCGGCCTTGACTGCGGCGGCGACCTTCTTGGCCGTGTCCGAATCCAGTGCCGTCTTGAGCTTGACCTCACGGCGAACGGTGTCGCCGCCCGCCTGTTTGATCTCGCCGATGTCGAGATTCTTCACTGACACTCCGCGCTTGATCAACCGCGTCTGGACCACGTCGAACAGCGAACGCATCTGAAACTCGTTGTCCGCCACAAGCACGATGAGCTCCTCGGCGCGCTTGAATTCGATCGCTGCCTTGGAGCCCTTGAAGTCGTACCGCTGCCCGATCTCCTTCTGCGCCTGATTCAGGGCGTTGTCGACCTCCTGCAGGTCGACTCCGGTCGATACGTCGAAGGACGATGTCTGCGCCATGGGTGCCTTTGGGTCGAACCGGATTATACAGCGGCGAAACAGAAAACGGGCTGCCAAATCGGAACGAGAATCGGGGTCAGGCACCAATGGCCGCCTGACCCCGATTTCCTCAGTGCGGAAACCGTCACTCGTCGGGCGTCGAGCTCTTGCCCCAGTGTGATGCCTGCGTCCAATTCTGCGAATTGAACAGGGCGGCCGGCAGATCCATTCCCGCGTGCCAATCCGAGTACTCCTCGAACTGGCGCGGCTTGCCCGCGACGTACATCTCGATCTTTGTTGCCAGCCACCCGCCGGCCAGCGGTTCGTAGCGCTCGAGGTGAATGTCCATCGTCGGCGCGGTCGGCGCCGGAACGAGCATCATGCGCACGACGACGTTGCGCTCGACGTCGACCCAGAACTGCGGCGAGGTCGAATCGGCGGGCGAGGTTGCGCCGACGATCCACACGGGCCGGTCGTCCCATCGCGCCGCCGAAACCCTGGTGAAATCGATGCCGGTTCCGCGCAGTTCACGCAGCGTGCGCTCGACTGGCTGCAGGTACACGCCCTCGATGAGCGGAAGGAACTCGTTGCCTTGCGGGCGTGTCGTCGTGAGCTTGGCGGCGCGAATGACGAAGGTCGAATCCGCCGTGTACAGCACACCGTTTCCCGCCGCCAGATCTCCGATGTCGATCCGAAGCTGTGCGCCGATCTCCGGCGTATAACGAAGGCTTTCGAGCCACGTCGATACGGCGGACGTTCCATCCGGCCGCCATTGGGTCGTCTGTTGTCTGAAGGTGAGTGACTTGTACCACCTGCCGGCGTAGGCGTCGTGCATGCGCTGCAGGACTTCCTGGCCATTGGAGGGCGGCCGCTGCGCGTTTGCGGCCATCGCGGCAAACGGGATGGCCGCGAGCGCTGAGAATATGGATTTGAGCATCGGACTCACAGGCTGGATTGGGTCTGCTCGCTGTCACCGTTACGCCACAGGCTACGCCGGCGCCCGAGCGTCGTCGATGGCCCTTACCGAATCCGAACGGCTCGTCCGGGGTTAGCCCGGGTGCACGTACGCGGGCCTGGGGAGCGTGACCGTGAACGTCGAGCCGCGCCCAAACTCGCTCTCGACTGTCACGTCTCCACCCATGGCTCGGGACAACTCGCGGCTGATCGCCAGACCCAAACCAGCGCCCTCGGTTACGCGCGTGAGACTGGCGCCCAACTGCACGAACGGCTCGAAGATCGCCTCGAGCTTGTCGGCGGGAATGCCCGGCCCCGTATCGCGCACGCGGACTCGCACCTGCTCGGGCGTCGCATCCCAATCCACGCTCACGGTGCCGCCCGCGGGCGTGAACTTGACGGCGTTCGAGAGCAGGTTCGCCAGGACCTGCTGAATCTTGTCGGGGTCCGCGAGGCACGAGACCGTCGCGCTGCCCATGTCTCGCGCGTAGACGAGGGCCTTGGCGGCGATCTGGGGCTCGAGGAGCGCCTCGACGCCAAGCAGAATGTCCTCGAGGATCACGGGCTCGACGTTCAGCTCGAGATGACCGGTCTCGATGCGGGCAAAGCTGAGAAGATCGTTGATGAGCCCAAGCAGGTGTCGCTGGCTCCGCTGAATCCGCATCAGGTCCTCGCGCTGGCCGGCGGTCAGTGGCCCGCGGAGCTCCATCTGCAGCAATTCCGTGTAACCACCGATCGCGTTGAGCGGCGTGCGCAGCTCGTGGCTCATCGTCGCCAGGAACTGGCTCTTGGCGTGATTCGCTGCCTGTGCTTCGTGATAAAGGCGCGCGTTGTCCACCGCGAGCGCCGCGCGACGGGCCAGCTCTTCGATCAGTGGGAGATCAGCTTTCGAGTAACGCCGGCCCGAGCTCGCCATCGCTATGGTGAGGGCGCCGATCGTTCGCCCGCGCGTCATCAGCGGGGCGGAAATGTACGAGGTCATGCGCATCGCGCGGAGCATCGCCAGGTGTGCGTCGTCGCGAGCGGCCGAGACCAATAGGCCATCGTCCACGGCGGCGCACAACTCGCTCTCACCCGCCAGCGACGAGCGTGGCAGGCCGCGGCCAGTCGGAAACGGATCGAACGTGCCCTGCATCTCCGAGACGAGCGCCTCGTTCGCATCACCCGGTGCGGCGGCGATCCGCGTGATTCCCCCGCGCTCGTCCGCCAGGTCGACGAGACACCAGTCCGCGATCGCCGGCACGAGAAGGCGGGTGATACTGCGCATCGTCTCCTGATAATCGAGCGACGAGTTGAGCAGTGTCCCCGCCTCGGCGAGCAGTCGTTGCGCCTGCTCGCTCTCGCGCATCGCTGCTTCATCGCGCTTGCGCGTGATCGCGAAGGCGATGTGGCTCGCAATCGCCTGGGCAAGCCGAAGCTCGGACGGCGCGACGCCACGCGGCGCATCGAAGTAGATCATGAACTTGCCCAGCAACCGCCCCGCTGCGACGAGCGGAATGAATCCGACGGCGCCGATTCCCTCTTGCCGGAACACCGGCAGCAGCTCAGCGAAGTGGGCGTCGGCGCCGACGTCGGGCACGAGCACCGGCTGCGGATCCGGATCGCTCGGCGACCATGGCGAGTGCCCTTCGACCGCACGTCGGTACTCGTCCGACAGCCCGCGCCATGCCTTGAAGCGCATCACCTCTTCGTCGTCGTACAACAGCACGGACGCCCGGTCAGCGTGCACCGTCCGCTGTAGCTCGTCGAGCGCAACGGCGTAGATCTCCTCCAACGCGCCCGCACGCGTGACCGCTTCGGCCATACGGTAGATAGCCTGCAGCTCCTCGAATTTCTGATGCAGCTCCGCGGCGGCGCGCCGTTCCTCGGAAATGTCGCGCTTGATGCCGACGTAGCAGACGGGTTCGCCGCTCGCGTCGCGCGCCACGAAGGACGACAGCGCGATGAGTCGTACCGCCCCGGACTTGGTGCGGCTTGCGCACTCCCGCCGGGAAACGCCCGTGGCCAGGAGCTCGCGCACGATGCTCTGGAATTCATTCTCGCCCAGGTGGATCGCCGGGGTCTTGTCGCGAAGCTCGGCATCGGAGTATCCGATGAGCTGCTCGTGTGCGGCGTTCTGCTCGAGATATCTGCCGTCCGCACCGACGATGGCGATGGCCTCGGGCGAATTCACGAAGATCGCGCGATAGAGCGCGATGGCGCGCTCCGCCGCTACATCCGAGACCATGGGACGCTGGAAGTTGACGGCAGTTGCCCCGCCAACCAGCATGGCGGCCGCGCCAGAATCGTCTTCCGGCACGGTCGTGACGGACTCGGAATGCATGTTGTTGTGCCCTCCGCTGCCTCGAGAACCCGCGACGCGACGCGCGGATGAGGAGTGGATAGCACGCATCGTGCCGCTCAGGTCGGTGAGGAGCCGCGCTTTGCGCGGCGGTGGGGAGCTTCGAGGGCTTCGCTCCCTCGCGTCGGGAGCGCCTTCGGCGCGATAACGTCGTATCCGGGAACGCTGTTATCGCGGGCCGCAGGCCCGCTCCCAACGCAAGGGCCGAAGGCCCGATGCTCCCAACCAGGTCGCGCGGTGCGCGACCACCCCACCGACACGAAGCCCGCGCAACTGCGCGGGCTTCGTGTCCCCCCCAACAGTCCGCTCGCCCTACGCCCCCAACTTCGCGGTCCCCGGATCCAGCGCGCCCGTATAGTACGCCATCACCGTCTCCTGCAGCACGAGATTGTTCCTCGCCGTCGCTACCGCGCTCGCCGCCTGTACCTGCTGCGCCCTCGCCTGCGTCACCTCGACGAGCGTCGCCGCGCCCGCCTGGTATCGCTGCTCTGTCATCGTCACCGACTGCGTCGCGGCTGCCCGCTGCGCCTCGGCGGCGGCGAGTTGCTCGCGGGCGGATGCTTGATCGAGATATGCGCGTCGTACTTCGAGCGCGATCGTCTGCTTCTGATTGTCGAGCGCCAGTCGCGCGTTCTCTTCGGCGATCTGCGCTCGTTGCTCGGCGACGCTCGCCGCGCCACGATCGAACAGCGGGATGGAGATACCGACGCCGATCGAACCGCCGCGCCGCTGATCGAGCTGGTCGGCCATGCTCAGCTCCGAAGCGCTATTGAACGCGCTGCTGTAGCTGCCCGTCACCGAGATGGTTGGCAGCCTGCTGGCCTTCGCGATCTTCACGTCCTGCGCCGCCGCCGTCGCGCGCGTTTGCTCCGCCTCCAGGTCGACGCGCGTTGCATACGCCCGCGCGATGAGGCTGTCCAGGCTGTAGCTCGGCGATGCCTCGTTCACCTTGAGCGCCGGCGCCGCGAAATCGTAGGCGCTTGCGGGATCGAGGCGGAGAACGCCGATCAGGTCGACCTTGGCCAGTTCGACTGCCCGAGCTGCCTGCACCACGGCGAGCCTGGCACTCGCCACCGTGGCTGCCTGTTGATACTGGTCGGACACCGGCCGCGCTCCCGCGCTCACGAACTTCTGAATGAGCGCGAGCTGCGCCTGCTGGGCAGCGAGATTCTCTTGTTGAACCTGCAGTTGCTCCTGCGCGTTCGAGAGCGCCACGTAGTCCGACGCGACGCTGAATACCGCCGTCTGCTTCGCGCGCGCCAGATCCTGCTCGCTCGCGTCCTGGCTCGACTCGGCGCTCCGAATCGACGCGCGCGTCTTGCCGCCGTCGAACAGCGTGAGGCTCGTCGAAAGACCGCTGCTCAACGACTGCGTTTGCTGATTGATGATCGAGCCTTCCGTCTGGCTGAAGCTCCGGCCGACGTTGTCCGAACCGCTCACGCTGAGGCGCAGATCGGGGAGCAGCTGAATCTTCTGCTGCTGCACCGTCGCCTGGCCGAGTGCCGCGACGTTCGCGGCCTGCCGCACCGCGACGTTCTGCTCGAGCGCGATCCCGATGGCGTCGGCGAAGGTGATCGGCTGCCCTGGCTTCGGCGTTGCGAACCGTTGCGCCGCGACGGTCGCGGCCGCACCGAACGTCAGCGCGACCGCGAGCATCGTACGATGAATCGACATCCATCCTCCTCGTCTATGCATGCACAGGTCACTCGTACCGCAGCGCCTGAATGGGGTTGAGACCGGCCGCCTTGCGCGCCGGGTAAAAGCCGAAGAACACGCCCACCGCCGCCGAGAATCCGACGGCGATCGCCACCGCGGACACCGGCGTGGACGTCGCCCATCCCGTGAGCCGGCCGAGCAGCGCCGCGCCGCCGAAGCCCGCCGCGAGTCCGATGAAGCCTCCGATGAGGCTCATCACCACGCTCTCCACGAGGAATTGCGTCAGCACGTCCGAGCCACGCGCGCCGATCGCCATTCGAATGCCGATCTCTCGCGTGCGTTCGGTGACCGATACGAGCATGATGTTCATGATCCCGATGCCGCCCACGAGGAGCGAGATCGACGCGATCGCGGCGAGCAGCGCCGACATCACGCGCGTCGTGCCGCTCATCGCTTCCGTGATCTCGGTCTGATTGCGGACGGTGAAGTCGTCATCCGCACCCTGGAGCCGGTGCGCCTCGCGCATGATTTGCGTCACCTCGGTCTGCGCCGCGGCCATCTCGTCCGCTGACTGCGTGCTCACCAAGATCTGTCCGATGCGCACGTTTCCGCTCAGACGGTTCTGCGCCGTCGTGTAGGGAACGAGGATCACATCGTCCTGATCCATGCCGCCGGCGTTCTGTCCCTTGGCCGCCATCACGCCGACGATCGTGAACGGCACCTTCCCCAGCTGGATCTGCGCGCCGACCGGATCCGAGCCCGGAAAGAGATTCTTCGCCACCGTCGCGCCGATCACGGCGACCTTGCGTCCGGACGCAACGTCCATGTCATCGAAGAACGCGCCGGAGCTCGGCGACCAGTTCCGGATCGCCAGATAGTCGGTCGAGACGCCGTTGACGCTCGTGCGCCAGTTCCCCTGTGGCCCGATTGCCTGGACGCGCGCCGAGACCACCGGCGATACACCGGCGAACAGCGTGCCTTCCCGCTTGAGCTGATCGGCGTCGGCCACGGTGAGCCGGTTGTACGAACCGGCGCCCTGGTTCACGCCGCCGGGCGTGCCCGAGCCGGGCATCACGATGATCAGGTTCGTGCCCAGGCTGCTGATCTGATTCTTGATCTGCAGCTGCGCGCCATTGCCGACGGCCACCATCACGATCACCGCGCCCACGCCGATGACGATGCCAAGCATCGTGAGCATGGTCCGCAGCTTGTTCTTGAGAATGCTGGTCGACGCGACCTTGAGCAGCGTTGACTGTTTCATGCGGCCTCCTCCAACACGTCACTCCCATCTTCGTCATCTGCCGCGATCATCGCGGCGAGATCGTCGTTCGCCGCGCGGCGGTTGGCGACCGCGTGATCGCGAATGATGTGGCCGTCGCGCACCTCGACGATGCGCTTGGCGTACTGCGCGACCTCCGGTTCGTGCGTCACGAGCAGGATAGTGATGCCCTGTTCGTTCAGCTCCTGGAACAGCGCCATGACCTCGATCGTGGTACGGCTGTCGAGATTGCCCGTCGGCTCGTCCGCCAGCAGCAGCGTAGGCTGCGTGACGAGTGCTCGCGCGATCGCCACACGCTGCTGCTGGCCACCCGACAGCTCACTCGGCTCGTGATCCATGCGATCGCCGAGACCGACGCGATTGAGCGCGTTGGCCGCGAGCTCTCGCGTGTCGAGCTTTCGTCCGCTGCGATCGTACAGCAGCGGAAGCTCCACGTTGTCGATCGCACTCGTGCGCGGGAGCAGATTGAAGCCCTGGAACACGAATCCGAGCTTCTGATTGCGAAGATCGGCGAGCGCGTTCTTGCTCAACCCGTCGACGCGCGTCCCGTCGAGCACGTACGTGCCCTCCGTCGGTACGTCGAGGCAGCCGAGGATGTTCATCAACGTCGACTTGCCCGAGCCCGACGATCCCATCACCGCGATCATCTCGCCGGGTTGCACGACCAGATTCACACCGCGGAGTGCGAACACCTTGTTCGCGCCGCCGCCCATCTGGTAGATCTTTTTCACATTCGAGATCTCGATCACTGGCTTGTTCGAGGTCGACATGGATCGGTTCTCCATTACGGGCCGCGGCGGAAACCGCCGGCCGGACGCGCCGGCTGGAACGGATTGGTGCCCGACTGCGCTGACGCGCCGGCCGGCGCGGCTGCCGCTGTCGTCGGAGTCGCATTGATCCCGATGATCACCTGCATCCCTTCGCGAACGCCGTCACCCGACACTTCCGTACGCTGGCCGTCGCTGAGACCGGCCGTCACGCGCACGCGATGCAGCGTGTTCGCGGAATCGAGATACCAGAGCGCTGGCGGTGTCGGACGCGTCCCGCTGCGTGCCGCGCCGCTCATCGGCGCTCCCTGCCCGCCCTGCGCGTTCTGCATCCGCTGCCGCCACTGCTGCGCTTGCGCGCTGTCCACACCATTGCCGCCTTGCGCCCGACTGTTTCGCAGCGACGCGAGCATCTCCGGCGTCGCCGTGAGATGGAGCGCGGCGTTCGGAACGGTGAGCACGTTGTCGGCGCTCGCGGTGAGGAACTGGACCGTCGCCGTCATGCCCGGAAGCAGCTTGCCATTCGGATTCTTGACCCCGATCACCGCCGTGTAGTTCACGACGTTGTCGGTCGTCGTCGACTGCAACCGAACCTGCTTCACGGTTCCCGTGAATCGCTCGTTGGGATACGACTGTACGGTGAACTGCGCGGGCTGGCCTTCCTTGATCTGGCCGATGTCGCTCTCGTCCACGGATGCGAGGATCTGCATCTCGCCGAGATCGTTGGCGATCAGGAAGAGCTGCGGCGCCGACAGGCTGGCCGCGACCGTCTGCCCCACGTCGACGTTCCGCTCGACGATCACACCGTCGATCGGCGCGTAGATGGAGGTGTACGACAGGTTCTGCTTGGCGCGCTGCAGCGCGATCTCCGCCGACTTCACCGAGGCCTGCTGCACGGAGAAGTTCGACTGCACCGTGCTGAATTCGCTCGCCGTGATGACCTTGGCGTCGAACAACTGCTTGTTGCGCGCGTATTCATCTTGCGCCTGCTTCAGCGTCGCCTGTGTTTTCTCGAGCTGCGCTTCGGCGTCCTGCACCGCCTGCTGCTGGAGCGTGGGATCTATGCGCGCCAACAACTCGCCCTTCTTCACTTTGTCGTTGAAGTCGACGTAGATCTGGGCGATCTGGCCTGACACCTGGGTGCCGACCTGCACTGTGCGCACCGCCTGGAGCGTCCCCGTCGCGGACACGGTGGACTTGAGCGAGCCACGCGTGACAGCCGCCGTCCGGTAGGCCGGCGCCTCCTTGGCGTCGGCCCGCTTGTACAGCCACGCCGTCGTGCCTGCCGCGCCGAGAGCGATCGCCGCAGCGGCGATTGCGATCTTCTTCATGTCAGCCTCGTCTTTGGGTGGGCCCGCGTTCTCTCGGGCTCTACTCCTTAGACGTTGGCCAGCCGTGGATGCTGAGGTCCGTGTGCCGAACTGCACGCCGCTGATGCGAACGGCACGGCGGTTTGGGCGGCGGGCGACGGGCGGTGGGCGACGGGCGGTGGTGTTCGCTTCAGCCCGTCACGCCAAGGCGGCGCTCGAGGGCCTCGCGCCGCGATCGGCTCACCTTCAGGCGCACGCCGTTCTTGAGTTGAACCTCGTAGTCTCCACCCTCGGCGCGCAGGAACACGTCGATGAGATCCAGGCGCACGATTGCCGATCGGTGGATGCGCATGAAGACCCGCGGGTCGAGCCTCTCCTCGAGCGTCTGCAGCGACTCGCGCACGATGTAGCGTCTGTCACCGACGTACAGCTCGGCGTAGACGCCGGCCGCGAGGATGTAGTCGATCTGCAAGACCGGCACAACGCGAATCTTGCCCTTGCTCTCGACGGCCACGCGCTCGAGATACTTCGAGGCCGCAGGCACCGCGGGCGCTGGTTCGCCGGAGGGCGCGCTCGAGCCGCGCTGCAACGCGGCAAGCAGCTGACCGCGGAGTCGGTCCACCTCGTGCAGCTCGACCATGTGACGCGCTCGCTGCAGCGCCTGCTCGAAGCGCTCGTCGTCGAATGGCTTCACGAGATAGTCGAGCGCCGCGAGCTCGAACGCCTTGACGGCATGCTGATCGTACGCCGTGACGAAGATCGTGACCGGCATGTTCGCCGGTCCGACCTCGCGCACCACGTCGAGGCCCGTACGCCCCGGCATCTGGTAGTCGAGAAACACGACGTCTGGCCGCTCGTCGCGGATCGCCTCGACCGCGTCATTACCGTTGTCGATCATGCCGACGATCTCGACGTCGGCGGCCTCGCGCAGCAATGCGGCCACGCGCTCGCGTCCAAGCAACTCGTCATCGACCACGAGCACGCGCAGACGCCGGCGCGGGGCCGCTTCGGTCATCGCACCGGCTCGGCGCGCAAGTCGGCCGCGGTGTGAAACGGCACGCGGATCGTGGCATCCGTTCCGGCCGAGTCGCGATGCACGAGCTCGAGCGAAAAGTCCGCGCCATAGATCGCCTCGAGCCGAGCGCGCGTATTGCGAAGCCCGATACCGCTGCCCGGCTCCGGCTCGTCGGCGCCGGCTCCATCGCCGCCGGCGCCCGTGTCGCGAACCGTAAGCACCAGCGACTCCTCGTCGCGCCGCGCGAACACGTCGATCCGGCTCGGCGCCGCGGTCCTGCTCACCGCGTGCTTCATCGCGTTCTCGACGAGTGGCTGCAGGATCATCGGAGGCACGAGCGCCTCCGCGAGCGACGTGTCGACGTCGATCGACGTCTCGAGCCTTCCTTGAAAGCGGATGCGCAGGATCTCGAGATACCGTTCGATCGTAGCCAGCTCGCGCGACAGGGGAACCTCCGACTCGGGCGACGGCTCGAGCGTCCCGCGCAGCAACTCGCTCAATCGCGCGATCATGCGCCGCACCCCGCGCGGGTCGCGATCGACGAGCGCCGAGACCGCGTTGAGCGTGTTGAAGAGGAAGTGCGGATTGAGCTGGCTTTGAAGCACGGAGAGCCGAGCTTCGGCGAGCTGCGCGCGCAATCGCGCGGATTCCTGGACTCGGCGCTGGTAGCGCGTGAAGTAGTCACGCGCGACGCCACCCGCGATCACCGCGAACGAGAACATGAAATCATTGAGGTAGCGGGCGCGGACGAAGAACCACGGTCCTCGGTCGCCGCGCCGCGGTCCGCGCGCGCCCGGCGGCGGCAACAGGCCTCGCCTCACGATCTCGACGATGACGTCGACGGCGAGCGCAACGACCAGCGCGACCGCGAGGTACAGGAGGAATCGCCAGACGCGTCGACGAATGTCGACGGTGAATCGGCTCGTGAACCAGAAGAGGGGCGGTGTGGCAATCATCCAGAGGATGGATTCCACCATGCCGATCGCGATGACGCGCGTCGTCATGGGCGGCCCCTCGCCGCCCGGCGGGAAGATCCAGTTGGTGACGCTCAGCGCGCCGAAGACGAGCCAGAACGTGGCAATGCCGACCAGTTCGCGGCCGGTGGGCCAGTGTCGAACGGCGGTTTCGCGCTCGTCGAGGCGGAGCGAGGCGGTCATGCGTGAAGTATGGGGCGGGCGGTGGGGACGGGGCTATGGCGCGGCGTGCCAACCGGAACGCGGGCGTGCGGTTGGGAACAGAAGCGGGCGAGATAGCCCATCGAACGCATCGGAATGTGTGCCGCGTTTGCGACCACGTGGCGGCGCTGTCGGTTCGGCCGCCGGTTCTAGCCAAGCGCACAGGTCGCTGCAATATTGGCCGTGGGCATCCCGACGCCGGGTTGACGCCGCGTTGACGCGGGCACCTAGATTGTCCGCTCCGCGAACGCGATCGGTACTCCGACGGCCGGCTTGGGGGGCAGGCACGGATGCCAAGTCAGATAATTCAGGTGCGGACGCTCGGGACGGCGGAGATTGAGATCGGGTCCGTGCTAACTCGACCGAACGCGCCACGGCGATTCGCCGCGCTTCTGTACCTGTCCGCGGAGGCAGGACGTCGGATCTCGCGTCGGGTGCTCATCGATCTTCTGTTTCCGGATAAGACGGAGCGGAATGGGCTTCATTCCCTACGCGA
>DATJHY010000061.1:0-5526 GCA_035493635.1 Gemmatimonadaceae bacterium
CAGGCGAAGTTCGTGGTAAAGGACGGCGGGCGCGACGGCGACGTGGCCGAGCAGGTGCGGCGCGTGTTGCGCGCGCGGCATGGGCTCGCCGAGGGGCGGCCGGACGACTTCAATCTGATAACGTCGTCCGAAGTGAATTCAATGGAATCGAAGATGGAGAGAGTGATTCTCCTCTACGTCCCACTGGTCGGCGGCGTCGCGTTGATCCTCGGCGGCATCGTCGGCGCTGTGTTGATGCTCGCGTCGGTCAGCGAACGCGTGAGTGAGATCGGCTTGCGTTGCGCGGTTGGTGCCGGCCCAGCCGACATCCGGCGGCAGTTCGTGCTCGAGACGACCGCCACGATCCTGCTCGGCGGGATCGCCGGCATCGTCCTCGGCATCGTGTTGGTGAAGGTGGCGACGAGCCGCATGCCGATCAGCGCTCCGTTCTCGTGGAGCGCCGTCCTGATCGGCCTCGCCGCGGCGGCGGTCACTGGATTGGTCGCCGGCGTCTTCCCGGCGCGACGGGCGGCTGCACTCAATCCGGTCGATGCGCTGCGGTGAAGCTGAGGAGGAATGTCGGCACGTCGCTTCGCGCGCTCTTCGCGCACCGCGTGCGCGCGATGCTTGCGGTGCTCAGCGTGAGCGTGGGCACGGCGGCGGTGATCGTGACGAGCGCGATCGGCACCGGCGCCGACCGTGACATCCAGCGAGGAATCGAAAGCCTCGGTGTGAACCTCGTCGTCGTGCGGCCGGCGCAGATCGAGCGTACGGTAGCGCGGCGCGAGGTGAGCGGCGCGACCAAAACGCTGACCTTCGCCGACTTCGAGGCGATCGCCGAGCTGCCGGAAGTCGCGAACGTCGCTCCGGGAATCGACGGTGCGGTGACGGTGAAGCTCGGACTTCGCTCCGTCCCGACGCAGATCGTGGGGACGACACCGGCCTTTCCGATCGTGCGGCGCTTTCAAATGAAGAATGGCCGCTTCTTCGACGACGACGACGATCGCGCCGCGCGTCGCGTCGTCGTGCTCGGCGCGCGCGTCGCGGACAAACTCCAGGACCCCGACATCGTCGGCAAGCAGGTGCGCATACGCGGGATCCCGTTCGACGTCGTCGGCGTGCTCGCGGCGAAGGGCGTGGTCGTGGACGGAGACGAGGACGACCAGGTGCTCGTCCCGGCGCGCACCGCGCTCCGCCGCTTGTTCAACGTGACCTGGCTCAGCGCCGTGTACGTGAGCGCGGCGTCGTCGCGAGAGGTCACGCCGATGGAGACGGCGATCGCGACCCTGCTCTCCGCCCGCCACCCGCCACGACAGGCGCGCCGCGCCGAGTTCGAGATCCAGGACGCGTCACGCTACTTCACGATGCAGCGCAAGATGACGGAGGCGCTCGAGGCTCTGACCACCGGCCTCGCCGCCGTGGCGCTCGGTGTCGGCGGCACGGCGATCATGGTGCTGATGCTCCTCTCCGTGCGCGAGCGCACGAGCGAGATCGGCCTCCGGGTAGCGGTCGGCGCGACGCCGCGTGACATTGTCGTGCAGTTTCTCATGGAATCCACGATTCTCGCACTCGGCGGTTGGACGATTGGCGTAGCGCTCGGCGGACTCGGCGCGCTCGGCGTCAGGCTCGTACTCGGCTGGCAGGTCGCACTCCCCGCATCGGCGCTCGTGTCGTCGCTCGGCATGGGCGTGGTGATCGGACTCGGCTTCGGCGCGGTGCCGGCTCGCCGCGCGTCGCTCGTGCAGCCCATCCAAGCGCTGGTGGCGGCGTGACCGCGACGACGTCGCGCGTGCTGATCATCGACGACGACGAACGGCTCAACGCGCTCCTCACCGAGTACTTGGGCAAGTTCGGGTACTCGGTGCGCGCGGCGACGCGCCCGAGCGCGGGGTTGCGGACGCTCAAGTCTGACCCGCCGGATCTCGTGATCCTCGACGTGATGCTCCCGGAGATGGACGGGTTGTCCGTCTGCCGGAAGATCCGCGAATGGAGCAAGGTACCGGTGATCATGTTGACGGCGCGCGGCGAGGTGAGTGACCGGATCGTCGGGCTCGAGCTCGGCGCCGACGATTATCTCCCCAAGCCGTTCGAGCCGCGGGAGCTGGTGGCGCGAATGCAGGCGGTGCTCCGTCGGAAGACGGACGGCGAGGCGGATCTCGTGCGCGCGGGGCAAGTCGAGGTCAACTGGACGACGCGGGTTGTTCGCCTTCGCGGCAAGGAGATTCCGCTCACGACGGCGGAGTTCGAGCTGCTCGGTTTTCTCGTGCGCAATCAGGGGAAGGTGTTATCGCGCGAGCGGATCATCGAGGGGACGCATGACATCAACTGGGCGGCGTTCGATCGATCAATCGACGTATTGATCAGCAGGCTGCGCCAGAAGCTGGGCGACGATCCGAAGCGACCGAGCTTCATTCGCACCGTGCGCGGCGTCGGGTACAGTTTCGTTGGTGGTGCCGAATGAGCGCGGGGCAGCGATCGTCGGTCTTCGGCAAGCTCGCCACCATCATGGCGGTGATGATGGTGCTGCTGATGCTGATCACGACCGGCTTCTTCGTGCTGCTAGTGCAGCCGACATTGCACGGCGAGATGGATCCCGGGACCGCACACGTCTGGTTGCTCGGCCTGTCGCTCTCGTTGCTGCTCGGCGTCGTGCTGACGACGCAGCGCGTTTTAGAAAAGCTCCTCCGGCCGCTGCGCGACCTGAACGACGGCGTGACGCGGCTCGGCGATGGGGATTTGGCGGTCAAAGTACCGCAGACGACGCGCGATGAATTCGGGACGCTGACGGACGCGTTCAATCGCATGGCGGCGCGGGTGCGCGAGATGATCGTGACCCGCGATCAGCTGTTGATCGACGTGAGCCACGAGCTGCGATCGCCGCTGACGCGGATGAAGGTGGCGCTCGAGCTGATGCCGGACAACGGGCAGAAGGCGCGACTGGCGGCGGACGTGGCGGAGATGGAGCGGATGATCTCCGGACTGTTGGAGCTCGAGCGATTGCGGGCGGGAAAGGGAGTGACGCTCGTGCGGCAAGACATCGTGCCGATCGTGCGCGAGGTGGTGGCGTGTTACGAAAGCCGAGCGCCGGGAGTGGAGCTCGCGTTGGACGGCGTGAGCGAGGTCGTGCTCGATGTCGACGCGGAGCAACTGCGCACCGTGATGCGGAATTTGCTGGAGAACGCGGTGAAGTATTCGTTGCCGGACAGCCGCGCGATCCGCGTTTCGGTGTCGAGAGAGAATGGTGGCACGATGGTTCGCGTGGCGGACGATGGCGTAGGGATTCCGGTGGAAGATGCGGAGCGGATATTCGAGCCGTTCTTTCGGGTGGATCGGTCGAGGTCGAAGGAGAGCGGCGGTTACGGCCTGGGGCTCAGCATCTGTAAGCGCGTCATGGAGGCCCACGGGGGGAGCGTCGCGCTCGAGCGTCGGAATGGCCGTGGCTCGACGTTCATCGTCGCTTTTTCGCAAGCAAACTGACAACGCCCAGATCGACATTCTCGGAGAAGCGACCCGCGAGCCCTGGGAGAATGGTTCGCCCGCAGCTCATGGAATCAGGACGGCAACGACGGGAGGAACTCGAAGGACGCCCTGTTTGTTCGACCATTTGTCAAGAGGTAAGTATTCCGACCGAGATCCCGATAATTCATACGTATCTTTGAACACCCACCACGCGCGGCCTTCATCACAGACTCGAATCCGGGGTGCGCCTGCGAAAAAAGGTCCTTGCGTTGTTGTGTCTCGCCGGTTGTTCGGCGTCGGACAGTAGCGCTCCACCACCCCCAGTACTCGTTGCGACGACGGTCAACATCCAAGACGTGTCGGGCCGCTTGATGCAAATGCAGGCGATTCAGATGGCGGCCACCGCATCGACGGCCACTGGAACGGCGGTACCGGCGACGGCGATTACGTGGTCGTCGCTCGACGAACGGATTGCGACGATCGATCCACACGGGTTGTTGCTGCCACGGAAGCCCGGAACAGCGCGGATTGTCGCGCGCGCGGGTGCCGCAGCCGATACGTCGATGGTAGGCGTGGGGATGCGATGGCTCGACGTTTCGCTAACGCCGGGGTCCGGCGGGTGTGGAATTGGTGGCGACAGCACCGCGTACTGCTGGAGTGACAGCGTCCTTATTGGAAGCGCGGCCTCGCAACGACGGCCGGTCGAGGTCCTGGGTGGGGTGCGCTTTAGCTCCATCGCCGCCGGCAGCTCCGCAAGCTGTGGCCTCACTTCGAGCGGTGAGGCGTATTGCTGGGGCGAAAATGACGTTGGTCAACTCGGCACCATCGGCGGACCGGCATCGCTGAAGGCGATTCCCGTGCAGAGCGCGGGCGTCCGGTTCACGCAGTTGAGCTCGAGCGCGGACTACACGTGCGGCGTGGCAACGACCGGCGTGGTCTATTGCTGGGGATCGAACGAATACGGTCAGCTCGGCATAACGGATGGGAGAATGCTTCCAACCCCGACTCCGGTGCCAGGGCTGCCCCGCGCGACCAAGGTCACCACAGGGTTGGTGAGCACGTGCGCGCTCATCACCGATGGACGGGTGTACTGCTGGGGCACCAACATCTGGGGGCAACTCGGGCGCGCGAACGTCAGCGACGGTTGGCTCGCCGCCGGCCCGATCGTGGGCGATCGAACCTACCGAGACGTGGCAATCAGCATAAGCGGAGGCTGCGCGATCGCCGTCGGCGACGGCGCCTACTGCTGGGGGAACTACGGCACAGCAACAGTCTCGGAAGCAACGCCGCTACTCTTTCCCGGAACGGCCGATTTCACGTCGCTCGTGGCCGGTGAGCTCAATCGCTGCGGCTTGACTCCAGTCGGGGCGAAATGCTGGGGTTCCAACTTTTCGGGGCAGCTTGGCATCGGCAGCGCCACGCCCGGAGTCGGCCCAATGCTGGTCGTGAATTCCGCCAACTTCGTGAAGCTGACCTTCGGCGGAGAGGCTGCGTGCGCACTCACCTCTACTGGTGACGTGTTCTGCTGGGGCGCGAATTATTGGGGGCAGCTCGGCGACGGGACGGTCACGTCGCGAAACACACCAACGAAGCTTCTCGATCCGATCACATGAGGCCATCCTCGGTCCTAGTCATCTATTCCGCGCTGGTAACATCTTGCGGTGGCGACGCCGCCGCGCCTCCAGCGCCCAGTGGCCCGTCGACCTTCCACCTCGCGACGAAGAACCTGTCTGACACGATCGATGCGCGTCTGCCGTCGGCGATCCAGCTAACGGCGGCCGATGGTCAAGGACGCCCGTTATCCTCGGCTGTCGTGACCTTGCGCGTGATCCCCGACCGAGTCTACATCGAGCCGGGCGTCCTCCTCGGCACCACCAGAGACACGGTGTTGACTCTTTCGACACCGTCGACCGGTGTGCTGGGAGTCGACGCTACACTGGGCATTCACCCGGGCGCATATCTGGTCGTGGTATCGGTGGCCGGGATCGCGCGCCAGGACACCGTCGCGTTCAACGTGCTTCCCGGCGCGCCTGTGTCGATGCGGCTGACTGCGCACGATACGCTCGTGACGGTCGGTGTACCATACCG